>JAUIFY010000068.1 GCA_030430245.1 bacterium
CGAGCGGATCCGCATGGGGCTCCTGGTGACGTGCAACTCGTACCGCAACCCCGCGTTGCTCGCGAAGATGGCCGCCACCGTCGATCAGATCTCGCGCGGGCGCCTCGTACACGGGATCGGCTGCGGCTGGTTCGAGCAGGAATACGAGGGCTACGGGTACGATTTCCCACCGATCGCGACACGGCTCGCCCAACTCGACGAGTCGATCCGTCTGCAGAAGCTCCTGTGGACGACCGACACGCCCAGCTTCGAAGGCGAGTTCTACTCGCTGAAGGAGGCCTGGGCCGAGCCGCGCCCCGTCCAGCAGCCCCATCCACCGATCCTGATCGGCGGCGGCGGTGAGAAGGTCCTCTTGAAGCTCGTCGCCCGGCACGCCGCGATGTGGAACTGCACGGGGACGGTCGACGAGCTCCGTCACAAGATCGGCGTCCTTCGCGAGCACTGCAGGTCGGAAGGAACCGACTTCGACGCGATCGAGAAGACCTGGTTCGGCAACATCGTGGTCGATGCCGACGAGGCACGTGCCACGGCGCGACTCGAGCGCATGGCGAAGGCCTGGGGCTCCACGCCCGAGCAGATGAGGACCCGAACGCTCTCGGGAACGCCCGAGGCCGTGATCGACCGGATGCACGAGTACATGGATGCCGGACTGACCGGCTTCATCGGCATGTTCGGCCGCGTGGAGGATCACCGCGCGACGCGACTGCTGGGCGAGAAGGTACTGCCGAAGTTCCGTTAGTGTCGCGGCGACGGAGCTGCGCCGGGAGTCGGGTCAGCCTGCCCGTCGCTCCCCTTCCACGACGACGAACGCGAGCGCGAGCCCGGCCGCGTGGGTGATGGCGAGGGAGAAGCGCTTCATCCCGAGGCGCTCGGCCGTCCTTGCGGCGGCCCCGTGGAGCGCGATCTTCGGCGCCTCCCCCCGTGCGCGGGTGACTTCGATGTCGAGCCACCCGGCGTGGCGTCCCCAGCCCACGCCGAGCGCCTTCATCGTCGCCTCCTTCGCGGCGAATCGAGCCGCGTAGCTCTGCCCTCGCCCCTTCTTCCGACGCTCGCAGTACTCCTGCTCTCCCTCCGTGTAGACGCGATTTCGGAAGCGCTCGCCGTGCGTCGCCGACAGCGCCCGCTCGATCCGGTCGATCTCCGCGATGTCCACTCCATTGCCCAGGATCATCTCGGCCCCCTCAGCACGCTCCACACATCCGACACGTCGCGACGTCGCACGGCGGCGTCTCCCGCTCGAGCATCGCCTTCCGCCACTCCGCCAGGAGGTAGCGCTTCTCGACCTGGTGATCGATGAAGTCCCACGGAAGGGCCTCCTCGGCGTCATAGCGACGGTGTACGAACTCGTCCGGCGGCGGACACGAGCCGAGCCCGCCGTCGCGATTGGCCTCGCGCAGAACGGGCCAGAACTTCCCGCCGGTTCGATGCACCGCCTCCAGGACGTCGCCCACGCGACGATCTCCTCGTGAGAGCAGCGTCTGCCAATACGCGTCGCGGGGTGACTCGAGATCGATCGTGGCGCCGGGGATGCGGTCCGTCTCCTGCTTCAGAAGGCGCGCGCGCGCCTTCACCGTCGCGAGATCGGCCATCGGCTCCCACTGAAGGGGGGTCCACGGCTTCGGCACGAACGGGTTGATCGAGAGGGTGATCCGCCCCACGCCGCCCGGCAGGTGCCCGCGGATCTTCTCGGCGAGGCGTGCGATCTCGATCACGTCCTCGTCGGTCTCGGTCGGCAAGCCGATCATCGAGTACAGCTTGAGGGCCTTCACCCCCTCGGCGGCGAGAAGGCGCGCGGCGCGCAGGATCTCGCTCTCGGTGAGGTTCTTGTTGATCACGCGACGCATGCGCTCCGAGCCGGCCTCCGGCGCGACGGTGACCGAAGTCGTCCGACCACTCGTGAGCGCGCCCGCGAGCTCGGGCCCGACGAGGTCTGCCTTCAACGACGACGGCGACGCGCGCCCTCCCCGATCGGCGATCTCCCGACACAGCGCGGCGATGCCCGGCTGGCTCGCCATCTCGGCTCCGACGAGTCCGACCGTGGAACGATGGGGAAGCGCCTCCTCCATCACGGTGCGACGAAGCGAGTCCGGGCTCCGATGCCGGACCGGGCGGTACATGTAGCCGGCCGCGCAGAAGCGACAACCCCATTCGCAGCCGCGGCTCGCCTCGACGAGGAACATGTCGCCGAACACCGCCTCCGGCGCGAGGATCAGCGACTGCGTCGGAGCCTCGTCCAGACGCTCGACGTAGCGACGGCGCACCGGGGCTCGCTCGGCCCGCGCCGCGGGCTCGGCGGGCCACAGGCTCGGCACGTACGCGCCCGTGATCCCGACCGAGGCCTCGAGCCGCGCCGTTCGATCGCCGCGGATCCGCCGGATCGAGTCGAGCCACTCCGGCACCATCTCCTCGCCCTCCCCGATCAGGAAGAGATCGATGAATTCGGCGAGCGGCTCGGGATTCAAGAAGACGGCGGGGCCGCCAGCGACGACGAGTGGTTCGCGAGCGTTGCGGTCGGCCGTTCGAAGCGAGATGCCCGCGTTCGCGAGCAGGTCGAGCACGTGCACGTAGTCCGTCTCGAAGGACAGCGAGAAGGCCACGACGTCGAAGGCCGACAGCGAGCGCCCCGACTCGAGGGACCGGACGACGCCAGCCGAACGCCCGTCCGGCAGGAAGGCGCGCTCGACGGACACTCCCGCCCGGACCAGGATCCCGTAGATCGCCTGAAACCCGAGGTTCGCCATCCCCACCCGGTAGGTGTTCGGGTACGCGAGACAGACGGACAGGTCGGACGACGCCACGGGGCGAGGCCCGAGATGGGTCTCGGCCGCGAGCCTGTCTCTGGGCGAGTCCGACCGCACTTCGGATCGGAACCGTACCAGAACCGTCCGCGCGACGTGAGGAGCGCTCGCGGCCCTCGAGCACCCGGCGTCCGGGAGCGGCAATCGCGCTCGCCGGGCCCTCTCAACCGATCGTACGAACGCCCGATTTCGCCCGTCTCGACGTTGACAAAATTTAGGCACCTGCCTACCATTTCATCAAACAGGGCGAAAACATGAGCAAATTCGCCCAAGGATTGGTCAACCGGGCACGATCAAAGAGGCCCAGAGGAGAGAGGTTGAGAGATGAAACGAGTCTTGTTGAGTGGGGTCCTGCCGACGCTGGCCGTGACGACTCTGCTTTGCGGTACGGCCCTCGCGTTCCCCGGCACGTCGGATAGCGCAGATTCGGGGGCCGCGAGGCTCGAAGTGGACCTCGAGGGCTCCGAGCACGGGCATCCGGGCGAGGCCTTTTTCTCTCCCTTGGAGATCGCCGGGCCTGAGCCGCGGTCCGCTGTCCAGCGGCGCCTGCGCCCGGGGCGCGGCTTCCTGACACCTCGTCAGGACCCCTCATCCGCGGACTCTCCGTACGGACATCCCGGCGACGCCTTCGTCCCGGACTCGGAGAAGCCCAGCACCCTCGACGAGCGCGACCCGCGCTCGACCGTGGAACGCCGACTGCGACCCGGAACCGGCTTCTCCCCCCTCTGATCCTCGGGGAACGTTCGTTCCCCGTCCAGCGAGGGCCGCGGCGTTCACGAGCGCCGGGGCCCAAACGCAAAGCCGCCGGCCCGGAAGGGCCGGCGGCTTTCGTGCGAATGGGGCCCGTCGCGCGCCACAACGGACGCGACGCGGCTCGGCTAGTCGGCCTGCTTCCGGAGGAAGGTCGGGATGTCGTACTCCTCTTCCTCGCTGGAGGGATTCGCGACCTCGGGCTCGCCGGGCCCTTCGCCCTGGCCCTTGTGCCAGACGGGATCGGCACCATCTTCGATCAATCCCATGCGGACGACGCGGCGGCCGGAGCCGTCGAACTTGTCGCGACGCGGGGCCGACGTGGCCGGCGCCGACTGTATGGGCGTGGGACCGACGCCGCGGCGCAGATCGGGCCGCGCCTGGGGCGTGAAGTGATCCATCGGCATCTCGTCGGCCATCGCTTCGCCGAAGCCCGTCGCGATGACGGTGATACGGAGCTTGTCGCCCATCGTCTCGTCGATCACCGCGCCGAAGATGATGTTCGCGTCCTCGTGCGCTTCTTCCTGAATCAGTGTGGCGGCCTCGTTCACCTCGTGGAGAGAGAGATCGCTGCCACCGGTGATGTTGATGAGCACGCCCCGGGCGCCCTGAATCGAGATGTCGTCGAGCAGCGGCGACGAGATCGCCCGCTGCGCCGCCTCGACGGCGCGGTTCTCGCCGTCGGCCATGGCGGCGCCCATCATCGCCATGCCCATCTCGCTCATGATGGTGCGGACGTCGGCGAAATCGAGGTTGATCAGACCCTGGACGGTGATCAGGTCCGAGATGCCGCGCACCGCCTCGAGCAGGACGTCGTCCGCTTTCCGGAACGTCTCCAGGATCGGCATGTTCCGGCTCGAGACCGAAAGGAGGCGCTGGTTCGGGATGGTGATGAGCGTGTCGACGCTCTCCTTGAGCTCACCGATCCCGTCCTCGGCCTGCCGCATGCGACGCTTGCCCTCGAAGACGAACGGCTTGGTCACGACCCCGACGGTCAGGGCGCCGAGTTCCTTCGCCGCCGTCGCGATCACCGGTGCACCACCGGTGCCCGTGCCGCCGCCCATCCCGGCCGTGACGAACACCATGTCCGCGCCGGTGAGAAGGTCGCGGAGGGTCTCGATGTCCTCGGACGCCGCTTGCCGGCCGATCGCCGGGTTCGCGCCCGCTCCGAGCCCCTTCGTGAACGCGGTGCCGAGCTGGATCTTGACCGGCGCCAGGTTCGCGGCGAGTGCCTGGGCGTCGGTGTTGGCCGCGATGAATTCCACCCCCGGCATCCCGGACTGGATCATCGTGTTCACCGCATTCCCGCCGCCACCGCCGACTCCGACGACCTTGATGCGTGCGCCTTCCTGCTCCGCTCCCAGCATATCGTTCATCCCCAGCCTCCTCGGCTCATCACCATCGTGCCAAGCGGTCGTGCCGACCGCCACCGCACGATCGTCCGGGCATCAGAAAAACTCCCGGAACCAATCCCCCATCCGGTTCTTCACCTTCGCGAGCACGCCGGCCGAGGCCGGCCCGATCACGGAATCCGCACTCGCCTTGCCCGCGAGCTGTAGCAAGCCCATTCCCGTCGCGTACGCCGGCCCGCTCACGATGTCGCCGAGCCCGCCCGAGTGGACCGCCGAGCCCACGCGGATCGGCACGTGGAACACCCTCTCGGCCAGTGAGACGATTCCGTCGAGGTTGGCCGTCCCACCGGTCAGGACGATGCCCGACGTGAGCATCCCTTCGACGCCCGCGCGCGAGATCTCCCCGGCGGCGAGCGTCAACATCTCCTCGACGCGCGGCTCGATGATCTCCGCCAGCACCTGGCGCGACAGGACGCGCGGCCCGCGCCCGCCGACACTCGGAACCTCGATGCGTTCGTCCGAACGCACCCCCGTCGACACGGCGCTCCCGAACCGCTGCTTGAGCTTCTCGGCCTCGGCCGCGGGCGTCTGCAGCCCGGCGGCGATGTCGTTCGTGATGTGGTTGCCGCCGAGCGGCAGCACGGCGGTGTGTTGCACCGAGCCGGCCTGGTAGACGATCAGGTCGGTCGTGCCGCCGCCGATGTCGATCATCCCGACGCCGAGCTCGCGCTCCTCGTCGGAGAGAACCGCCTCGGCCGACGCGAGCGGGGCCAGCACGACCTGCGAGACCGTGATCCCGCTGCGGTTGCAGCACTTGATCACGTTCTCGACGACCGGCGTCGACCCCGTCAGGACGTGCACGCGGGCCTCCAGCCGAACACCGGCCATGCCCTGCGCCTCGCGGACCCCCTCCTGCTCGTCGACGACGTACTCCTTCGGAAGGACGTGCAGGATGTGCCGATCGGCGGGCAGAGGGACGGCGCGCGCCGCCTCGTGCACCTGCTCGATGTCGGCGGCGGTGACCTCGTGCCCCTTGATGGCAACCATGCCGTGGCTGTTGAAACCCTTGACGTGGCTGCCGCTCACGCCCACGACCACGCTCTGGATCTCGCAGTCGGCCATGACCTCGGCCTCGTGAACGGCACGCTGGATCGCCTGGACGGTCGCGTCGATGTTGATCACGACTCCCCGCCGTAATCCCGCGGACGGCGCCGTCCCGAGCCCCACGACGTGCGGCTCGTCCTCGTTCATCGACGCGAGGAGCACCGCGGTCTTGTGGGTTCCGAGATCCAGCGCAACGTGGAATGACTGCTTGCGCGCCATGTCTCAGACCGCTCCCTCGTGAGCCCAACGCGCGACCACGGCCTCGGGGTCGCGCAGGTCGAGCCGCCCGGACAGTCCATCGTCCGCGGCGTGGCCCGCCCGTTCCGCGTGGGCGACGACGCGCGAGAGCGAGACGAGCTTGGCGTCCCAGCTGCCCCACCCGAGCCGAACCGCGAGGCGGCCATCCGTGCTGAAGACGACGAGGTCGGGACGATCGGGCCCCTCGCTCCCGGCCTCGATCGCGACCTCGGAGACGCCGATGCCGCCGTGGCCGCCTTCCAGCCGGGCCGCCAGGGCGATCGTCTCCGCCAGGACCCGCGTGGGCAGGCGGCTCGCGTCGCCGAGCGTGGCGTCCGCATTCGGGTCCGGCGGGCCGATCAACTCGGGCTCCTCACCCGCCGCTCCCCGGGCGACGGTCACGATGGGCAACGCGGGCAGCTCCGAGGTATCGGGACGCGCCATCTCGAAGAGCACGCCGTCGACGTCCGCGAAGAAGAAGCCGCGCTTGTCGCGAACGACGACGTCGGGCTCCCTCTCCTCGATGGTGACCTCGATGCGGTCGGGCAGGATGCGTCGCACGTGTGCGTCCGCAACGGGCGGGTATCGCCGGAGGCTCTCCTCCAGGTCCCGTGGCGCCGTACGCCAGATGCTTCTCCCCTCCACCATTCCCAACCACGTCCGCACCCGGGACGCCGTGAGCCGCTCGGTGCCCCGCACCTCGACTCCGCGCACGGCGAAGTACCGGTGATCCTTGCAGTAGCGCATCAATGGGCCTGCTGTAAAGGAAACGAGCAGGATCGCGGCCAAAAAACAGGCATTGCGCGGCTGCTTGAGCGCCGTCCACACGTTCTCCGCGAGTCGCGCGAACGTGAAGCGGCGCTCGATCACCGGACCCCGACGCCGACGGCGCGGCGCCTGCTGCCGAAGCTTCATCCCCTCACCTCCATGCGCGTCTCGCGCACGCCGAGCGCGGCGCGATCGAGCAGCAGCTCGATCAGATCACCGAACTCGATCCCCACATGCGCCGCCATCGCCGGGAACCAGCCCAGCTCGTGCAGCCCCGGAAGCGTGTTGCACTCCAAGACGAACATCTCGCCATCCGGTCGAACGCGCAAGTCCACGCGGCTGTACGCCCCGGCCAGCAGCGCACGATGGCTCGCCAGCGCGAGTTCCAGCGCGGCGTCGTACCGATCGCCGAGCGGCGCCGGAAGCACGAACTCCTCACGGCCGGCCGTGTACTTCACCTCGTAGGTGTGGAAGTCGTCGCCGAGCGCGACGACCTCCATCGCGGAGAGCGCCTGGTCGTCCAGGATGGCCACCGTGACTTCGCGCCCGGGAACGAACTCCTCGACGAGCACGTCCATGTCGAACTTCCGAGCCTCGGCGACGGCGGCGCTCATCCCGTGGCCGTCGCGCACCAGGGACACTCCGTTGCTGGACCCCTCGCCCCGGGGCTTCACCACGACCGGGAACGCCCCCTCCCAGCGCGGCGTTTCCCCGTCGGAGACCAACACGGCGCCCGGCGTCGCGAGCCCGGTGCGTTCGAGGATTCCCTTGGAGAGCCACTTGTCCATCGAGAGGGAGCTCCCCAGAACCCCGGCCCCGGTATACGGAATGCCGGCGACCTCGAGCAGCCCCTGGATGCAGCCATCCTCGCCGTACCGACCGTGGAGGGCGTTGAAGGCGACCTCGACACCCCGATCGGCGAGAGTCCCGGCGACGTGCCGGTCGACCGGAATCCGCACGACGTCGTACCCGCGACTCGCGAGGACGTCCTCGGCGGCCCGGGCGCTGCGCTCCGAGATCTCTCGCTCGGACGAGAGCCCACCCGAGAGCACTCCGACGCGCTTGCCTCGGAATCGTCCTTCGACCTTCGGAGGATTCATGGCGCCCCCCACTCCCCGACGCGCTTCACCTCGGCCTCGAGCCATACCCCCCGGGCCGCCCAGACGAGGTCGCGCGTCCGCTCCATGAGCGCGCCGACGTCGGAGGCCCGCGCACCGTCGACGTTCACGATGAAGTTCGCGTGGTGCGGTGAGATCTGCGCTCCGCCGATCCGCTCGCCGCGCAGCCCGACCTTGTCGATGAGCCGCCCGGCGAAGTCGCCCGACGGGTTCTTCCAGATGGAGCCGGCATTCGGGTGGCCGACCGGCTGATGGCGCCCCCGCTTCTCGCGCGCGTCGGCCGCGCGCGCGCGCATCGCCGTCGGATCCCCGCGAACCAGCTCGAGCTCGAGCGCCGTCACTACGAACCCGCGCGGGAGATCCAGGTGCCGATAGGAGAACCGGAGCTCGTCGCGTCCGAGCCGGCGCAGCCCGCCCTCCTCGTCGACGCCGCGAAGAGCACGGACGACCCCGCCGATCTCGCCCCCGAACGCGCCCGCGTTCATGATCACCCCGCCGCCGATCGTGCCCGGAATTCCCTCGGCGAACTCCAGGCCGGCGAAGCCGCGGTCGAGGGTCTCGCCCACGAACTTCTTGAAGTTGGTCGCGGCGCCGACCACGATCTCGGCGCGATCTCCATCGACGGCCCAGTCGGCGCGCCGGAAGGAGCGACCGAGCTTGAGCGTGAGCCCCCGAATGCCCCCATCGCCGACGACGAGGTTGGTGCCGCCGCCGAGAAGAAAGATCGGCACGCCCGACTGCCGGGCCCAGGCGAGGCACGCCCCGAGCTCCGTGTCGGACTCGACCTCGCAGAAGAGATCCGCGGGCCCCCCCACCCGCATCGAGGTGTGGCGCGCGAGCGGCTCGTCCCGTCGAATCTTCGTCGCGTCGATGCTCGGCGGCATCGCACACGCGGTCGATGCGGCCGTGGGACTCATCGTACGAGCCGAACCGTGTCGGGGCGCCGGGCCCGAATCGCCTCGAGTACGTCGTCGCCGGCGCGGATGATGTCGCCCGCGCCGAGAAGGAGAACCACGTCGTCCTTCTTCGCCACCGCGGCGATCGCCTCTGGGAGAGCCTCGCGCCCTCCTACGAACGAGACGTCGGCGTGACCGCGGCGCTTCAGCGCGGCGGTCAGCGCCTCACCCGAGACGCCGTCGATCGGCTCTTCCCCCGCCGGGTAGACGTCCGTGAGGAAGAGCACCTCGGCGTCGTCGAACGCCTCGAGGAAGTCGTCGTGGAGATCACGCGTGCGACTGTACCGGTGAGGCTGGAACGCGACGACCAGGCGGCGGCCCAGTCCTTCGCGCGCCGCGCGTAGCGTCGCGCGGATCTCCTCCGGGTGGTGGCCGTAGTCGTCGATCACGGTCACGTCGCCCACCTGCCCACGGACCTCGAACCGGCGATGGATTCCGCGGAACGCCGCCAGGGAGCGTGCGCAGCTCCGAAACGACACGTCGAGCTCGGTCGCCACCGCGATGGTCGCGAGTGCGTTCTGCGCGACATGGCGACCCGGCATCCCCACCCGGACCTCGCCGAGCTCGACGCCCTCGCGCACGGCGGTGAAGCGTGTCTGGAACCCTTCGACGCGCAAATCGCGCGCGGTCACCTCGGCATCGGGCGCGAGGCCATACGTGAGGAACCTCTTGCGGACCCGCGGGAGCAGCGCGCGAACGCGCGGACTGTCCACGCACAGGATCGAGCGTCCGTAGAATGGCACCCGATTGATGAACTCGCAGAACGCCTCGGTCGCCGCCTCGACGCTGCCGTAGTGATCGAGATGCTCGGGATCGATGTTCGTGACGACGCCGATCGTGGGAGACAGCAGGAGAAACGTGCCATCGCTCTCGTCGGCCTCCGCGACCATCAGGTCGCCCTGCCCCAGGCGCGCGTTCGTGTCGAGGGAATGGACCTTGCCGCCGATCACGATCGTGGGGTCGAGCCCCGCCTCCGTCAGGACGGCGGCGAGTAGTGACGTCGTGGTGGTCTTCCCGTGCGTGCCGGCCACGGCGATCCCCGACTTCATCCGCATGAGCTCGGCGAGCATCTCGGCGCGCGGGATCACCGGGATTCGCAGGTCGCGTGCGCGCGCCACCTCGGGATTCGCGAACTTCACGGCCGACGAGATGACGACCGCGTCGATGTCGGAGGTGATGCGCGCGGCGTCATGCCCGAGCGCGATCGCCGCACCGCGCTCCTGCAGGCGTTCGGTCGTCTCGGAACGCGAAAGATCGGAACCGCTGACCTCGTACCCCAGCGTCAGGAGCACCTCCGCGATCCCGCTCATTCCGATCCCGCCGATCCCGACGAAGTGAATCCGATGACGTCCGCGCATGTTCGCTCCTTCTGTACCGGTCGCGCCCCTGGACCGCACCCGCCTCATGCCGAACCCTCCCGTGCGTGCACCGCGTCCCGACCCGCCGCCTCCAGGCAAAGGTCCACGACGGCGCCGCACGCGTCCGGGTGACCGAGCGACCGGGCGCGCGCACCGCGCTCCGACAACGCGCGGGGGTTCGACCGGGCCTCCTCCAGGCACGCCCCGAGGGTCTCCTCGTCGAGGTCGCGGTCGAGGATCATCCACGCAGCACCCGCATCGACCAGAGCCTGGGCGTTCGTTCGCTGGTGGTCGGCGGCCGCGAAAGGGTACGGCACGAGGATCGCCGGCACGCCGAGAGCCGTCAGCTCGGCCAGGGTCGTGGCGCCGGCGCGGCACACGGCGACGTCGCAGCCCGCGTACTCTCGCTCCATGTCGTCGATGAACGCGACGACGTCGGCCTCGACGTCGAGTTGGGCGTAGCGCGCGGCCACGCGCTCGCGGTCGGCCTTCCCCGTCTGGTGAACGATGCGTACGCCGTCGCCCAGCCGCGCCACCGCACCGGGGACACGCTCGTTCAGCCGGCGGGCCCCGGCGCTGCCCCCGAACACCAGGATCCGGAACTCCGCGCCTTCGACCGGCGCCGGTCGAAGGGCGCCGCTCGGCTGCCACCGGATGGGATTCCCCGTGAGGCGCGCGCGGGCCCCCAGGGCCGCGAGCGTCTCCGGGAAGCTCGCGCACACCACGCGGGCGAACCTCGCGAACAGCCGCGTGACGAGGCCCGGCAAGGCGTTCTGCTCGAGCAGGACGAGCGGAACGCGGCGCACGACCGAGACCGCCAGCGCGGGAAACGCCGCATAGCCGCCCACGCCGATCACGAGATCCGGCGAGAACCGGCCGAACAGCGCCCACGCCGCGGCGAAGCTCTTCGGGATCATCCACAGAGCTCGCAGGAGTCCACGGACGCCCTGCCCCATGACGCCACGGATGGGCAGCAGGTCGACCTCGAACCCCGCCCGCGGGACCGCCGTCCCCTCGATGCCGTGATCGCTCCCGACGAAGCGCACCTCGGCTCCGGCGCGACGCACGAGCTCCTGCGCGACCGCGATCCCCGGAAAGAGATGACCGCCCGTGCCGCCGCCTGCGATCAGGACGCGCAGGAGCGTACTCCGCGCCGGGCTTTCGCCGCTGCGCTCATCGCACCTCGCGCGAGATGCCGAGGAGGATCGCGATCATGCCGATCGTGGTCACGAGCGAACTCCCTCCGTAGCTGAGAAGCGGAAGGGGCATGCCCTTGGTCGGAAGGCACCCCATGACGACCGCGACGTTGAGGGCGGCCTGCATCACGACCACGAACGTCAGCCCGAACGCCACGTAGCTCGTGAAGGCGTCGTGCGCGCGGGTGGCCAGTCGAAAGCCGCGCACCGCGAGGATGACGAAGCCCAGCAGCACGAGGGCTCCTCCGAGGAACCCCATCTCCTCCCCAATGAGCGCGAAGATGAAATCGGTGTGGCCCTCGGGAAGGTAGAACAGCTTCTGCCGACTGTGGCCGAGCCCGACGCCGGTGACGCCGCCGCTCCCGAACGCGAGGAACGACTGCACGAGCTGGAAGCCCTTCCCGAGCGGATCGTCCCAGGGGTCGAGAAAGCCCATCACGCGCTTCCAGCGGTACGGCGACCAGTAGATCGCGACGAACCCCGCGCTCGCGGCACCGAGCCCGAGCGCGAGAAGCTGGCCCGGCCGCGCCCCCGCGACGAACAACATCGCCCCCGTCAGGAGCGCGAGTACCGCGGTCGCCCCGAAATCCGGCTGGAGCATGAGAAGCATCATCGGGACGAGGGCCACGATCAGATGCGGCAGCACGCCGTAGGTGAAGCTGTGGATCTTCTCTCGCTTCCGCGCGAGCGAGTGCGCGAGATAGAGAACGAACACGGGCTTCAGGAGCTCCGAGGGCTCGAACGTGACGAACCCCAGCGAGAGCCACCTTCGCGCCCCACCACGCACCTGGCCAATTCCGGGGATCAGCACGCAGACCAGAAGGAGCAACACCACGCCCAGCGCCGGGTACGCGAGCCGGCGCAGGACGGGCAACGGAACGCGCGACGCGACGACGCCGATCCCGACCGCGAACAACAGGAACGTCGTCTGCCGCATCGCCATCGCGTAGGGGTCGCCGAAGCGCTCCCCGCCGAGGAAGAAGCTCGCGCCGAAGACCATGACGAGACCGAGGAGCGCGAGAGCGGCCGAGACCCCCAGGAGCCAGCGATCCACGCCACGCGACGCGACCATCACGGGTTGCTGCTGGAACGCGCCCGCGATCCCCGGCACCGACACCGCAGAAGCGGTGCCGAGTGCGAGTGGCTTGCGGTCATGGGGTGATCCGATCATCCGAGGCTCCTCACGATCGACGCAAAGGCATCTCCCCGCTTTGCGTAGTTCTCGAACTGGTCGAAGCTCGCGCACGCCGGCGAGAGCAGTACGACGTCGTCGGGCTGCGCCACCGCGGCCGCCGCACGAACGGCATCTTCGAACCCCTCGTGCACGTCGAGGTCGAGCCCACGCCACGCGTCGGCGAGCAGACCTGCCGCGCGCCCGTAGAGACACACGCGTCGCGCCTTCCGCGCGACGAGCGCGCGGGCGGGGTGGAAGTCGCTGCCCTTGTCCAGTCCTCCCGCGATGAGGACGACGCGTCCGTCGGGCAGCGCCTCGATCGACCGCAGGAGCGCACCGACGTTCGTCCCCTTCGAGTCGTCCACGAACCGGACGCCCCCGCGCTCGTGCACCTGCTGCATCCGGTGCTCGAGCGCCGAGAACGATTCGATTCCGCTCTGGATGTCGTCGTCCGACGCCCCCATCGCCGCGGCCGCGAGAACGGCGGCCATGACGTTCTCGCGATTGTGCGCGCCGAGCAGCGGGCACCGCGCGAGCCCGAAGACCCCATGCCGCCCGCGGATCCGGACGTGGATCTCGTCGTCGCGAATCTCGGCGCCGTCGCCGTCGAGCGGCGAGGTTCCGAACGTGAGCACGGCCGACGCCAACCCCGGCGCGAACGACCGGACGATCTCGTCGTCCCGGTTGAGGATCGCCACGTCGTCCGGCCCCTGGCGGGCGAAGATCCGGGCCTTCACGGCGGCGTAGGTCTCGATGTCCCCGTGTCGATCGAGGTGGTCCGGCGACACGTTCAACAGGAGGGCGACGCGCGGGCGGAAGGAGTCCACCCACTCGAGCTGGAAGCTGGAGACCTCGACGACGACGACGTCCCACGCCCCGCCCACGGCCTCGACCAGAGGCGTGCCCAGGTTTCCCCCAGCGAAGACCCGATCCGACGAGCCGCCGAGGAGATGCGCGACGAGCTCCGTCGTCGTGCTCTTCCCATTGGTCCCGGTGACCGCGACCATCGGGGCGTCCAGGCCGGCGGCCGCGAGCTCGATCTCGCTCGCGACGGGGATGCCGCGGCTCGCGGCCGCACGCAACAACGGAGACGTCGCGGGAACCCCGGGACTCGGAACGACCAGATCGATGCCGGCGAGGGCCGCCTCGGGATCGCTCCCGTCGTCGCAGGGCAACGTCGCGAGATCGGCCGGCACCTGCACGTCGGTCGAGCGTTCGGAGAGCCGGACCTCGGCACCGCGTCGCTTCAGGTGCCGGGCCGCGGCGACCCCCGTGCTCCCCAGCCCGACGACGAGCGCCCGGCCGCGAAACGCGGCGAGCGACGGAGTCCGGGGCTCGTGCAAGGCCACCACGCCTACCTCAGCTTCAGGGTCGCGAGCGCGAGAAGCGCGCAGACCGCCGCGATGATCCACGCACGCACGATGATCACCGGCTCGGGCCAGCCGAGCAGCTCGAAATGGTGATGGATCGGCGCCATCTTGAAGATCCTCTTCCCGCGCGTCTTGAACGACCCCACCTGGAAGATCACCGAGAGCGCCTCGATCACGAACACGCCGCCCAGCACCGGCAGCACGAGAGCCTGCTTGCTCGCGAGCGCGACGACCGCCAACGCCGCGCCGAGCGGCAGACTACCGACGTCGCCCATGAACATCTGGGCCGGATAGGCGTTGAACCACAGGAAGCCGAGGCCGGCCGCGACGAACGCCCCGCAGAAGACCATCAGTTCGCCAGCGCCCGGCACGTACTGGATCTGGAGGTACTCGGCGAACCTCGCGTTCCCGGCGACGTAGGCGAAGATGCCGCACGTCCCGGCTGCGATGGTCACCGGACCGATCGCCAGCCCGTCGAGGCCGTCGGTCAGGTTCACGGCGTTCGACATCCCGACGATCAGAAACGTCGCGAACGGCACGTACCACCATCCGATGTCGGGACGGACGTCCTTCAAGAGCGGGAAGTTGACGGTCGTCGTGAAGCCCGGAGCCGACGCGAGAAGCACGCTGACGGCGAGAGCGATCAACACCTGCAGACCGAACTTGCCCCGGGCCGAGAGCCCTTTGGCGCTCTGGCCGCGCAGCTTGCGATAGTCGTCCACGAAGCCGATCGCCCCGAAGCCGACCGTCGTGAGAAGCACGAGCCAGACGTAGACGTTGGTCGGATCCGCCAGAAGGAACGTGGCGAGGAGGCCGGAGAAGAGGATGAGCATGCCGCCCATGGTCGGCGTCCCGGCCTTCGAGAGGTGGCTCTCGGGGCCGTCGTCGCGGATCTGCTGCCCGACCTTCATCGAGGTCAGCCACCGGATCAGAGCCGGGCCCAGGACGAGCGAGATCACCAGGGCCGTCAGCCCGGCGAGCAGCGTCCGGAACGTGATGTACCGAAAGACGTTGAACGCCGAGTACGTCGTGTGCAGCGGGTAGAGAAGCTGATACAGCATCGCCGTCTCCCTACACGTCGAGCCCCGGTCCGCGCAGCCCACTCACCGCCGCTGCCGCCCCTCACGCTGCGCGGACCCGACTCGACGCGTCCCGACCGGGGACGGGCGCCACGCACCCGCCCCCGCCCGAACGCTCCACCACCCCACCGCCACCACCACGATTGCGAGGGCGCCGACGGGCTCCGCCTGCGCCCTCACGCCGCCACTCCCAGAGCGCGACGCACTTCCTCCCGGTCGTCGAAGTGCCGCTTGGTCGTTCCGACGATCTGGTAGTCCTCGTGTCCCTTTCCCGCGATCACCACGAGATCCCCCGCGCGCGCGATCTCGATCGAACGACGAATCGCCGCGCGGCGCTCGGGCACCACCGCATACTCCTCCCCACCCCGTTGCCCGAGCGCCTCTTGCGCGACGTACGTGCAGGACGTCTCCCGCACGCCCGTCTCGATCGCCCGGATGATCTCGAGCGGATCCTCGGTTCGCGGATTGTCCGATGTCAGCACGACGAGGTCCGCGAGGCGTCCCGCGATCTCGCCCATGACCCTTCGCTTTCCTCGATCGCGATCCCCGCCACACCCGAAGACCACGATCAGACGCTCCTGCGTCAGACCGCGGAGGCTCTCGAGCGTTCGCTCGAGCGCGTCGGGCTTGTGCGCGTAGTCGACGATGACCGCGAACGACTGCCCTTCGCGAATCGGCTCCAAGCGCCCCGGCACTCCCGAGCACGCGGCGAGCCCCGCGAGAATCGCCTTCGTCGGGATGCCGAGCCGCCAGGCGGCCGCGGCGGCGGCGAGCACGTTCTCCAGATGCGGCGCCCCGATGAGGCCGCTGGTGAAGGCGACGTGTTCGTCGCCGAGCACCAACGTGCCGCGCAGGCCCTCCAGATCGGAGATCACGTCCTCGGCGCGCACCTCGCCCCCGGTGCCGAAGGACACGTGGGGGATCGGCAGGTCCCCGACGAGCCGTTGACCCTCGTCGTCGCCGGCGTTCAGTACCGCGAAGGAGTCCTTGCCGGACGCGGGAAGCACCTCACGGAACAGGCGCGCCTTCGCAGCCGCGTACGATTCGAGATCATCATGGAAGTCGAGGTGATCGCGCGAGAGGTTCGTGTAGACACCCGCATCGCACGACGACGCATGCAGCCGATCCAGAGCAAGGGCGTGGGACGACGCCTCCATGACGACGTGCGTGACTCCCGAGTCACGCATGCGGCCCAGGAGCCTCTGCAACGCGACGGCGTCGGGCGTCGTCAGCGGCGCCGGCTCCGCCTCACCGGCGAACCGGTACTCGATCGTGCCGATCACCCCCGTGGAGTGGCCCGCCGCGGCGAAGATGCTCTCGAGGAGGTACGACGTCGTCGTCTTCCCGCTCGTGCCCGTGATCGCCACCAGCACGAGGCCCATGCTCGGGTGGCCGGCGATCTCTGCCGCGGCCTCGGCCGCGAACCGGCGCGCCGACGGGCAGGCGATCACGACCGCGCCGGACGCCGCCTCCGCGACCCTCTCGACGCAGTCCTCCTCGACGGCGATGGCCGCCGCGCCAGCAGCGAGAGCCGCGCCGACGAAACGCGTGCCGTCCTGCTCCGCACCTCGAATGGCGACGAACAGATCCCCGGCTCCGACCTCCCGGGAGTCCACACACACTCCGCGGAGGGACGTCGCGGGCTCGCCCCGGACGATCCGGGCGCCGCCGGCAGCCGCGACGAGGGTCGCCGCGGTGGCGTCGCGCGACGAGGTCACGCGGAAGGCTCCAGCACCAAGCGTACCGTCTCGACCTCGCCGAGTGCGGTCCCGGGCGGCGGCTCCTGTCGGGAGACGAAGCCCGTACCGATCGGCTCGACCGGCAACCCCTGGCCGCGCGCGAGCTCGAGGGCGCGGCGCAGACTCAGGCCGCGGAACGAGGGAAGCCCGTCCTGGACCACCGGCTCGACGAGAGCGACCGTTGCCGCGGCGGCCGGAGAGGGGGAGACCGGTCGCGGCAACGGCGCCTCATGCGGGCGGCGACCGAGATGAGCGAGGGCCCGCGCGGTGATCTCTCGGAAGACGGGGGCCGCGACCTCGCCGCCGTACTTGATGCCCTGCGGGTTGTCGATCATCACGAGCGTCACGAGTGCCGGGTCCTGGGCCGGCGCGAAGCCGATGAAGGACGCCAGGCGATCCCTGCCGTACCGCTTGGTCTTCGGGTCGACCTTCTGTGCCGTACCGGTCTTCCCGGCCACCCGAACGCCGGGGATCTGCGCCTTCTTCCCGGTGCCGTCCGCGACCACCAGCTCCAGCATGTCGGCGACGGCCCAGGCCGTGTCGGGTCGAACCACCTGGCGGGCGGCCGCCTCGCGGTCGCTCGGATCCCAGTCGAACAAGACGTTCCCCGACTCGTCCACCGCCCGCTCCAGCACGTAGGGCTGATACAACACGCCACCGTTGGCGATGGCGCCCATCGCCGCCGTGATCTGGATCGGAGTCACGGCGATCCCCTGCCCGAAGCTGATGTTCGCGAAATCGATGTCGGCCCAGCGGTCGTGGGGCCGCATGATCCCGGCGGACTCGTGCGGCAGATCGATCGACGTCGGCCGGCCGAAACCGAAGCCGCGCAGGTACTCGTCGAGCCCCTGCCGACCGAGCATGCTGGCGATCTTGGCCGTCCCGATGTTGCTCGAGAACTGCATCACCTCGGGGAGACTCAGCAGGTCGTACCGGTGATGGTCGTGGATCGTTCGGCGCCCGACGCGAAACGCGCCGTTCTCGCAGTCGATCACCTGGTCGACGCCGACGACGCCCTGATCGAGCGCCGCGGCGAACGTGAACGGCTTGAAGATCGAACCGGGCTCCACCGGATCCGAAACGCTGGGGTTGCGGCGACGGCTCGGGTCGACGCTGCCCGGCAGGTTCGGGTCGTACGTCGGGTAGTTGGCGAGGGCGAGCACGGCGCCGCTGTGCGGATCGAGCACGACCGCGTACCCGGCCGACGCGCGCGCCCGCTCGACACCGATGGCGAGCTCGCGCTCGACCATCGCCTGCAGGCGCACGTCGATCGTCAACGCCAGCTCGGCTCCCGGCGCCGGCGTGTCCTCGAGATGCTCCCGCGCCCGGTCGAAGCCCTGCGTGAGCATGGTGCGCCCGCGGCCATCCCGCTCGAGCTGCAAGACCGTCTCTCGCCCGCGCATCCAGCGGTCGTATCGAAGCTCTACCCCATAGCGCCCTCGCAGCTCGCTCCCCGCGGCCGTTCCGATCACGTGAGCGGCGACCTGGCCCTTCGGATAGCGACGCCGGGGCTCGACGATGCTGTCGACGCCGGTGAGCCGCAGGCCGCCGACCGCACGCGCCTGCTCGCGCGTCACGTGGCGCTTCAGCCAAACGAAGCCGGAGTTCCGGTTCACCCGGCGCTCGAGGGCAGCGACGCTGGTGTCGAGGATCTCCGCGAGCTTGGGCAAGGCCTCGGCTGGCACGGGGTGATAGCGCGGACTGGCGTAGATCGACGGCGCGCCGACCGTGTGGGCGAGCGTACGGCCCCCGCGGTCGAGGATCGCGCCGCGCGACGCGGCCATGCGGAGCGTCTTGTGATGCTGCTTGTCGGCCTTCGCCGCCAGCTCGGTGCGCTGGACGATCGTGAGATGTGCGAGGCGCAAGCCCATTCCGACGAAGGCGGACAGAAGCACGCCCGCCAAGAGCAGAATGCGACCGTTCGGGGTTCGCTCCGTCACCGGAATCGTCACCGCGCCGCCCTCCTCGTCGTGTGTGCGAGCTGCTTGGCGCGCAGGTCGACGACCTGGCCCGCGGCAGGAGGAAGAAGCCCGAGCCGGCGCTCGGCCTCGGCCTCCAGGTAGTCCGTTCGCAGGAGACTCTCGAGCTCGTCGTCAGCCTCCTCGCGCTGCGTCTCCAGCGCGCGATTGATCTTGATCCACTGCGAACGTTCGTAGCCGAGCTCGGCGACCTGCAACCCGGTCCACACGTGGAACGCCGCGGCCAGTGCGACGGCGACGCCACCGAGGATGGCCGACCGGTAGCCGGGCTTCGGAGCCGGCGCCGCGCCGCCGCGCGCGCGGGAGCGCGCCGCGGCCCCGCGCTTCCGCGCCGGCGCCCTCTGCGCGGTCTTCGCCGTGGACTTGCGACCGGCCGCCTTCCCCGTCGAGGCGGTCGTCGCTCTTCGGGCGTCCGCGGCCGGCGTCTTCGCCGTCGCCGTCACCCCTCATCTCCCGCGGCATCGAGCCACTCGATCGCGCGCAGCCGCGCGCTTCGCGCACGCGGGTTGCGGGCGATCTCTTCTTCCGACGGTGTCGCCACCCGACGGGTCAGCGCGCGCGCGCGCGCCCGACCGCCGCACTGACAGATCGGAAGCTCGGGCGGACACACGCAGGCCTTCGCCCACAGTGCGAAGGTCCGCTTCACACGCCGGTCTTCCAATGAATGATACGAGAGAACGACGGCGCGCCCGTGCTCCGCCAGCCGCTCCGGAAGCTGCGTCAAGATCGCGTCGAGCTCGTCCAGCTCGGCGTTCACCGCGATGCGCAGGGCCTGGAACGTGAGTGTCGATGGGTCGAGGTTCCTTCGCCCCCGCCGCGGCCCGACGGCTCGATGGACGGCGGCCCGGAGTGCACCGGTGGTCGTCGGCGGCTCGTCCGATCGCTTGATCGACCGCGCGATCCGGCGCGCGGCCGGCTCCTCCCCGAGCTCCCGAATCAGAACGCCGAGCTCCCGCTCGTCCAATCGAGCGAGGAGTGCCGCCGCGCTCTCCCCGCGGGTCGGGTCCATTCGCATGTCCAGAGGCGCGTCGGACTGGAAGCTGAAGCCCCGCTGCGCATCGTCCAGCTGAAGGGACGAGACACCCAGGTCGGCCAGAACGCCGTCGACCTTGGCCCACCCCAACCGATCCATCGCCTCGGACATTCCCGAGAACGGCGACTGCAACAGCGTCACGCGCGCGCCGAAGCACTCCAGTCGGGCACCGGCGCGCTCCAACGCGTTCGGATCTCGATCGAGACCGATCAGCTGGGCATCGGGAGGCGCCGCTTCGAGCAGCGCCTCCGCGTGGCCACCCAGCCCCACCGTGAGATCGATGAGGCGTAGGCCCGGGCGGGGCTCTGGAAGGAGGAGGCGGACCACGTCCGCCCGCATCACCGGCTCGTGTCCGAGCCCATCCACCGCCCTCTCCTCCTTCCGTTGCGTCCCGCCCGGGTCATCCCTGAGAAGGTCGGGCGCCCAGTCCGCGCCACCCTCTCGAATCAAAGCTCCTCGATCAGATTCCCAGCTCACCGAAAGCGTCCGGGTTGTTGGTGAGCGTGTCCTCGTACTTCTCGACGATTCCGTCGTGCTTGTCGGCGCGGAAGATCCGGACCTTGTTGCGTACCCCGACGAAGGAGACGTCCTCGCCGAGTTCGGCCCGGGTGCGGAGTCCCTGCGGAATCAGAATGCGACCTTGCTTGTCGATCTGGCAGGAGACCGCCTGTCCGATGTACACTGTCTCGAAAAGTGTCTTGGCGTGCGAAAAGGAACTCCCCATCTCGTCCAGCCGGTCGGCGAGCTTCTGCCACTCGGGGATCGGCCAGAGGTCCAAGCAGGGGTTCGGAGGGACGAAGTGATAGGTCACCATCACGCGGTCCGCCCCCTCGAGCACCTTGCGATGTGCGGCGGGGATCGCAACGCGCCCCTTGCCGTCCAACGCATTGTTGTAGGTGCCTTCGAATATGGGACTGATCACTCACTCTTCCCCACTTCCAACCACCTCCGATTTCGGTGTTTCGCGGACGCCTGTCAACCCCTTCGTGCGCAAAAGCGCACTGGCCGACAAACCCGTTTGAAATCAATGGCTTGAGAAGGGCGAACGGAAGACGAAGATCGGGACGTCGCGCCGACGAGACACAAGCTGTCTCGCCCGAGTCCCGCGCCCGCGCGCAGGATCGTCGCAAGCCATCGATTCCACAGCACTTTTTCTGCGCGTGGGGAGTGGCCCCACGGAGGGGATGGCAGGGGGGACCGATCCCACCCCGGAATTCGGCTTGCTGGGTGGGGAGAATTCCCTTCCAGGGCCCGGCGTCGGAGGGGGCCTGTAAGCCGGATTCTGTCCCCGATCGCCGAAGCGATCGGGCGACGGTCATTCATCTGGGCGTGCGGTTGCCCGACACGCTCGTTGCGACGGTACCCGGGAGATTCGGACGGGCCGCCCTGCTCCCAGTTTCGTCTTGCACCAGACGGGGTTTGCCGAGCGCCGCGGCTCTCGCGCGCGGCCGGTGAGCTCTTACCTCACCTTTTCACCGTGACCGATCGAACGAGTCGACCGGCCGTCTCGTTTTCTGTGGCACTTTCCCCCAGTCACCTGGAGCCGCCGTTAGCGGCCGTCTCTGCCCTATGGTGTCCGGACTTTCCTACCGAGGGCGACGTCGTCGCCCTCGATCGACCGCCCGGCCCCCTTCCGACGACCTGCAGCTTGGCAAAGGGAGCGTACGTTGCAACCGGGGACTTCCGGGCGGGCGCGACGGCTATCCGACGGAGGCCTCTTCGCCGTCGATGCGCCAGAAGAGGATGCGCTGGCAGCTCGGACAGGCGTGGAGCGTCTGCCCCTTGCGGATCTCGTTGGCCATCTGAGGCGGAACGGCCATGTTGCAGCCGGTGCAGATGTCCCGGGTCATCTCGACGACGGCCAGGCCGGCACGGCGCGAGAACACCGTCTCGTAGCGCTTGCGCACATTGGGCTTCAGCAGACCCGCGACACGCTCACGTTCGGACTGCTCCGACGCGATCTCCTTCTCGAGTGCCTCGACCTGCCCCTTGGACTCCTCGGCGTGGGCCTGGATCCGGTCGGCGATGGCCTGGAGCTCGTCTTCCATGGCCTTCAGGCCGCCATCGACCGACTCCGTCTGCTCGAGAAGGGTGATCAGCTCCTCCTCGTGGCGGGAGCTCAGCTCCTTCAGCCCGTCGATCTCCCGCTGCGCGGCCTCGTGCTCCTTGTCGTTGCGGATCCGCGTGAGGCGCATCCGGCGGTCCTTCAGCCGGCGCTCCTCTTCCTGCAGGACGGCCTCGAGCTCCCGGCGCTGAACCCCGGTGGATTCGGCGTTCGCGCGGGCCACCTCGACCTCGCCCAGCTTGGCGGCGTGCTCCGAGGCCAGCTCGGCCGAGGTCTTCTCGAGCTCTTCGATCTTGAGGGCGCGCTCTCGGTTTCGGCGGTCGATTTCCTGAAGGTTCACCAGAGTATCGATCACCGAGTCGTCCAAGTAGTGCCTCCCAGGCCTGCGCGCGGCAATTTACCACCCGACCTGCCCAGTGCAATGGGCTTCTTCCGGGGTCGCCGATACGGGGTGGATCCGAGGCCGCATCCCCAACCCCCGGGGCGACGGACACAGCACCCCGGGAGCGGTCAGAGCAACGCGCTCGCACACTCCGCCAGCGCCGAGCGCTCACACTTGTCCAGGGTCATGTGCGCATACAGCGGCTGTCCG
>JAUIFY010000069.1 GCA_030430245.1 bacterium
ACGTGCAGGAGCTCGTCGTAGAGGCTCTGTCCGTGAAAGAACCGGCCGTGGTCCCAGAACTCCTCGCCGTGATCGGCGGAAAGGACGATCAGCGTGGAGTCGAGCCGTCCCTGCGCTTCGAGGGCGTCGAAGATGCGGCCGATCTGATCGTCGATGTAGCGGATCGCCGCGTCGTAGAGCGCCACGATCTTCTTCTTGTCGGCGTCGTCATACTTCCCGGTGTCGGCTCCCTCGTTGTCGTTGAACGTGCTCCCGATGGCCCCCTCGTACGCCGGGTCGGCATAGCGCGCGATGTACTCGGCGGGCGGGCGGTAGGGCGTATGCGCGTCGAGGTAGTGGAGATAGAGCGCGAAGCGCTCCTGCGGGCGTCGGTCGAGCCAGCGCAGGGCCTCGTCGGTGATGGCCTTCGCGTCGAGGTCGCCGGAGACGAGGCGGTCGAACGTCCCCGGTGGCTCGGCGTGACCGCCCTGGCTGAGCCAGAGCGGGATCCAGGCGTTGTTCACGTATGCCGCGTTCGAGATCCCTGCTCGCGCAATCGGATGGGTGAGGATCTCCTCGTCACGCGTCGGAAACACGCGTGACGTGAAGATCTGTGGGATCGACGGCAAGGTCATGGGGGCATTCGCGTAGGCGTTCGCGAAACGAACGCCCTCGAGCGCGAGCTCGTCGAGTCGGGGCGTGACGTCGCGTCCGTAGCCGTGGGACCCGAGGTGGTCGGCCCGCAAGCAATCGATCGTGATGAACAGGAGGTTCGGATCGTCGTCTCCCGCGGCTTCGACGATCCGCGGCGACGACCAGTAGATGTCGCTCTGCTTCGCCTTCTCGATGTCGCCCAGATTCTCGACCTCGAAGGTCAGGGTCCCCGTTCGGCCGGCAAGGGGCCCGAGGTCGATTCGCTCGTCGAACCAGCCGCGGTCTGCCTCGACCTCCCTCGGGTCGACGCGGCGCTCGAAGAGGATCGTCTCTTGCTCGTCCGCGTTCGTGAAGCGGACGACGAAGCGCGCGGGCTCGGCCAGATCCGGGGTCTCCACCATGAAGGCGGAGGCCGAGAGGGTGTGGCCGAACGTCAGCATTGCGGCGGCCGGGATCGTAACCGGGTAGGAGATCTTGCCGGGCAGAGGGATTCGAACCGACGTTCGCGTCTGGCCGTGGGCTCCGCGGAAGACGACGGCCACGCCGTCGGGCACCTCCGCATCGCGGGCCACGAGCTCGACGAGATCGAAGGAGGGCCCATCGGCCGCGTTCGCGCATTCGCCGGCGAGGGCGAGAAACGTGGCCAAGAGAAGGGCGACCAGGGGCCGACGCATCCGAGCGAGTGTACCAGCGGGGTGTTGGGTGGAAAAGGTGCGTCTCACGGATCGCGCGTCTGCTTGGGCGGAGGCGGAGTGAACGTGCCGCCCAGCTCGCGCAGCGTCTCGAGGTCGGGGAAGACCATCTTCCCGGCGAGTAGGGTCGTCGGGTCGTCCACGGGAGTGATGAGGAGCGTGTACAACCCCGATCGCAATGGGATGGGCATGCGGACTCGGATGAGTCCGGCCAGGCCCGTCGGCTCGACCTTGGCCTCGAAGGTCGTGGTCGACGACTGGCTGTCGAAGCCGTTGAACCAGTGCGCCGCCAGGCGGCCGTAGGCGCGAATCTCGGCCGCGCTCGAGGCCCCGGGGCCGAGAAGCATCTCGACGTCGTCGTCGGGGGGGAAGATGACCTCGGTCCCGTGGGGGACGAGCTCCTGGTTGACGTAGTCCCGGTAGAGATGCATCGCGATCTCCGCGGGCGAGAGGACGTCCTCGAGCGCGGGGAGCTCCACGTTCCGGATCGCGAGGTGGTGCTCGGGATCGTCCCTTCGAACCAAGCTGACCGAGTAGGTTCCGGGCCGGCTCGGCGTGGTGAGATCGAGGGCGAGGGACATGGAGCCGCCCGGGCCGAGGGCGGCGGGGAGGAGGGCGCGCCGTGGCTCCTCGTGGACGATCTCCTCGGCCGCGTTCCTCCATCGCACCAGGAGGTCGCTCGGGCGCAGGGGCTTCGGTTGCGCGAACGTCTCGGAGGTCGGGTTCGTGATCGTGAACTCGAGAGACGTTCGGGGCATCAGCGCCTCCACGCGGCCCTCGTCGTCTCTCGGCCGCAGCCGGTCGAAACGATGGGTGACCCGCTCGGGCGCGCGGATGCGGTAGGCGTCCATGCGGGGTGCGTCGGCGATTGGCTCGAGGAGGGCCGTCGCTTCGTGGTCGGTCCGGAGTGTCGACTGGAACTCGTCGAGTCGCGCTTGCCCGGCGCGCCTGTGGTCCACGAGCAGCGTCTCGAACCCGAGCGCGCCGAGCGCGCGGATCGCCGAGGGGTCGGGAAGCTGCTCCGAGAGCGCCACCACCTGGTCGTTCACCGGGGCGAGGAACGAGTTGTAGCACGCGCCCTGGGGGCGCGGGTCGTAGCTCCCGAGCAGGAGAGCCTCCGCCACGTCGAGTCGATGCTTGCCTCCCTCGCGTCCTCCCAGGGGATAGTCGATCCGGGGGCCGGGACCCACTCGGCGAAGGAGGTCGATGTTCTCCTGCGAGGGACGTGCCTCGTAGGGAACGAGCCGGAACGTGTGCCCGAACGCCGCACGCGTCGGCGTCGCGACGAACCGGAACGTGAGAAGCACGAGAGCACACGCGACCGCGCCCGCGACGGGCGCCCATGGAGGCGGGCGGAGTCGTTCGGTGAGCGCCAGAACGCCGTAGCCCACCAGGAGAGAGGTCGCGATCCCGAGTCCGATGCCGACCGACGAGAGTGCGCGGACCGCGGCCAGCCCGGGGATGACGTCGCGCAGCGTGAGGAACGGCGACTCGATGACGATGCCCAGGGCCGGGATCCCGGTGGGGGCGAGACACGACCAGATGAGGACCAGTCCCGCGACGAAGAAGGCGATCCTCGGATCTTCTCGGTGGACCACGCGCGGCCCCCGCAGTCGGTCGAGCATCGCGACCGCCACGAAGAAGAGCACGACGAAGCCCGGAAAGTAGTCGCCGCCGGGCAGGAAGTCCGGGGGCATCAGGAGGAGCGACTGTCGTCCCGACAGCAGGCCCCACTCCGCGCTCGTCGCGAGATACGGCACGAGGACGATCCAGACGCCAACTCCGGCGAGTGCCAACGCGAGCGTGAGACGGGGGAGGACCCGGCCCAGGTTCTCCCGGTGTCGGAAGAGGAGGTAGACCCCGTACGTCGCGGCGACGAGGCAGGTAGAGATCAACGGGTACAGGCTCTCGAAGACCTCGAGGTTGAGGAACAGAGCGAGTCCGAGTGCGTCGCGCGTCCGGCCCGTCACGAACAGCCGGTGGAGAAAGAGGAGTACCGCGGGGGCCCAGAGGTCTCCGTGGACGTACGGGTGGGAGGGGTCGAACAGTCGAGCCTGGATCAGCGCGAACGCCAAGCCCGCGACGAAGGCGGGCCCGGGGCGGCGTGTGAAGCGCAGCGCGAGGAAGTACATCGTGATCGCGGGGATCCACAGCGTGAGGATGAGCACGACGTTGTACGTGAGGATCGGGTCGCCCGTCAGGGCGTAGGGCAGGGCGGCGAGCAGTCCCACGCCGAACATGTGCTCGCCGAGGGTGTACGCGTTCGGCATCGGATAGCACTGTCCGACATCGGCGAAGAGATCCCACGGGCGCGTGACCAACAAGTTCGCGTTTCGGATGACGGTCGCGACGACCATCGCCTGGTCCCGATGGTCGAGGGTGACGAAGCGGTGCTTCGCCTGGATCACGGAAGGATAGCCGAGCAGCGTCGACGGCGCGCTCAGGACGTCCCGGAAGGCGTAGAGTGCGACCACGAGATAGGCCGCGATCGCCAGCGCCGTACATGCGCGCCGGCCCAGGCCGAAGGTCATTCCTTCTCCACCACCATCAATTGCGAGATCCCGATCACCGGCATCTTGTATGGGAGCCGGAGCATCGCACGGGCGAGCGGAAGGGGCGTGACGTTCGGGAACAGGAGTCCGCAACGCTCGTGGTGCCCGGTCTTGCCACAGCCGGCCTGGACGAGTCGACGGAGGTGCCCGGGCGTGAAGCGGAGTGACTCGCGCTCCTCCTCCCGAGTGAGGCCGAGGACGATGTGGCCCGGGTTGATCCGGTTCGGCTCGAAGACGATCAGCCGCTTTCGGGCGACGCGCCACATCTCCGACAGCGCCGCGATCGGATCGGGAAGGTGGTGCAGGAGCTCCCAGCAGGTGACCGCATCGAAGGTGCCGTCCTCGAACGGGAGCCGGTCGGCCGAGCATCGAACCCGCCCGGGTGCGGGGTTCGTCTCGAGCATGCCGGTGGCGTAGTCGCAGGCCACGACGCGGATGCGGCTCGGGTAGTACATGCTCGAGAAGCCGCTCCCGGCTCCGACGTCGAGGAGCGTCTCGACGCCGTCGAGGGCGCCGCGCTCTTCGAGATGCCGAACGCGTTGGCGTGCGAAGATCTCGACGACGGGGTGGCTGTTGGATCGATACAGCCCGCCTTCGTCCCAGAAGGCGTGTTGCTCGCTCATGACGCGGGTCGGTCCGGGCCCGCTTCGTCGTCGCTCTGGACCTCGGCGAGTCGCTCGCGAAGCAAGGCCACCTCTTGTGCGAGGAGCTTGAGCTGCAGGCTCAGGCCGGACAGCCGCACCGCGTAGTTCAACGACACGACGAGCAGGAAGAGAAGGCCGAAGAAGAAGAGGGTCGAGCTCGGGGTCCACGCGCCGACCATTCGGGTCAGGAGGCGGACGGAGTCGAACCAGGCGATCGCGACCATCATTCCCGCGGCGACGATGGTCCAGATCGGGGTGTACTCCTCGCGCAGCTTCCCTCGATGGACGAGCGTCAGTACCGCGATCAGGAACGCCGCGCAGAGGAGGAGGGAGAGAATTCGGGTCGAGGCGGATTCCGGTTGCAGGATCGCGAGTTGGCGCAGCGTGTCGAGGTCGAGCTTCGCTGGGTCCATCGTGTCTCCTCATCTGGCTCCCGGAACCGGCGTGCGCCAGCTCCGGAACGTCGAGAGCAACATCTTGTACGGGTAGTAGATCGTCTTGAAGCCGGCGTGCATCGTCTTTCGTCCCGGTGGACTCGGTGCCATCTCGACCGGGACCTCGTGGATGCGGAATCCGTGACGGTCGAGGAGCAGGAGGACGTCGATGTCGGGGAAGTCCGACGGATAGAAGTCCGAGCAACAGAACTGGAACGCCTTCCTCGAGAGCGCTTGCAGGCCGGAGGTGGGATCGGCGATGTGGGGGCCTCCGAAGAACGCGAGCACGCGTTGGAAGAAGAGGCGCCCCGCGGAGCGGGCCGAGCCCATCTCGTAGCCGGATTCCTGAACGAACCGCGAGCCGATCACGATGTCGAACTCGTCCGCGCGAATGGGCTCGAGGAGGCTGGGGACGTAGGCCGGATCGTGCTGGCCGTCGGCATCCATCTGCACGAGCTCCGCGTAGCCGCGGCGCACCGCGAACTTGTAGCCCGTCTGGATCGCGGCTCCGTACCCGAGGTTGAACGGGTGCGAGACGACGAGCGCGCCCTGGCCGCGTGCCCGCTCGGCCGTCGCATCGTGCGAGCCGTCGTCGATCACGAGGACGTCGATGTCGATTCCCGTGGCGCGGACGCCCTCGATGACGCGTCCGATCGAGGCCTCCTCGTTCAGGGCGGGGATGATGAGGAGGCTTCGGCTACGGTCGTGGGAGTCCATCGGGTCGCTCTCGGGAGAACGGTTGCGGAGAGGCCGCTTGCCCCCATGGGACACCGCGGCGTGGGCCATCTCGTGATGCTGACACGTCGGCTCACCTGTTTGCAATGACGTCCGAAGCGGCTACGACCCAAACCCGTGTCCGCAGGGGGCCCACATCGGCTTCGAGTGCTCGCCGTCTTCGTGCTCCTCGTCGCCGGTGAGCCGGCGCGTGGGCGCTACATGCCCCTCCAGACGACCCCGCTCGGCGTCGCCGACCGGGCTGCGGAGATCACGGACATCGTGGAGATCGCGCACGGGATCGTGCCGACCCTCGGGATCTCCGACGAGGCGCTCCGGCAGCTCACGTACTGCTCGTCGATCGAGCGCGCGGTGGACGAGGGGGACGCCGAGGCGCTCCGTCGGTGCGCCGAAGCCCTGGGCGGAGTCTATGGTGCACTCGTCGAGCCCGCGGAAGCCGATCCGCGTCGCCGTGGCGTGCGCTGGTTCGTCGCGCGTGTGGTCGCCGATGCGGCGCTGCGGGTGACCTCGGCGCGCGCGGCAGCCCGAGCGGGGGACGCCGGGGCGCTCGCGCCCGGGGGCGCGGTGCCGACGCAGGTGCTGGTGCACGAGGATTACCGAACGCTGCGGATCCGACCTCTTCGCGCCTTGCGGCCGGGGCGCACCTGGGCGCTCCAGATCTCGGGCCTCACGCCCGAGGAGCGGGCGGTCGCCCGAGAGACGGTGGTTCCGAAGCACGGGGCGAACGGTCTCGAGATCACGCCGGGAAGCTTGGTCGAGCGCGTCGTCGCCGGAATGAGGGACGACCCGAGCGAGATGGACCACGACACGGCCATCGAGGTCGCGCGGCAGATCGAGGCGGACGGCGTGGGGCAGGCCGGCGCGAGTCCCACCGCCGGGGTGCAACTGCAGCTGCCCGAGCGACTTCGCGCGGTCGATCTCGAGCGGTTGGTGGCGACCTTCGTCCCGGCGAAGCGAGCGGAGCCCGACGACACGATCGTCGCGCTCCCCGTCGTGGACCTGCGCGAGAGCCTCCGGCCGGCGATCGAACGCCTCGACGAGCAGGCGTGCCCGGCCCCCGCCGTCGCGGCGCCCGAGGATCTCCGCGCCGCGGTCCAGGCCGAGGGGGCGACGGTCCTGCGTGGGGTGTACCCGTCGCTCTCGATCGTGCGCCCTCGAGGAGATCGAATCGCCGAGGTCTCCGCCGACGAGGCCGAGCCCGTCGAGCTGCCGTACCTGCTCGCGGTCCCCGAGGACGTCGGCGCCGAGACCCCGCTCGTCCTGGCGGTTCACGGCCACGGCGGCAACGCGCCCGGCTTCTTCGCCGATCATGCGGACGCGCTTCTGTCCCGCGGCGCGGCGGTGCTGGCCGTCGAGCTCCCGGCGCACGGGCTTCGTGGCGCCCGGGAGCGCGAGTTCCTCGGCGTTCTCGACCCGGTTCGGATGAGGGTCAACTATAGGCAGGCCCTCCTCGACGTGGTCGCCGTCCTTCGGGTCGTGGACGACTGTGGCCTCGTCCTTCCGGACGGCACGTCGTTCCGACCGTCGGAGGTTCGTTATCTGGGGTACTCGTTCGGGGGGCTCCTCGGCGTTTCGTTGCGCGCGTTGGTGCCGTCGCTCGGACCGACCGTGCTGGCGGCGGCCGCCGGGGATCTCGCGGGGTGGTTGATGCTCCACTTCCCGAACTACCTCGATTCCCCCGTCCTGAGCTGCATCGGAGGTCCCGACCACGGGCGCCATTGCCTGTACGACCGGGCGTGCGCCGCGCCCGGTCTGTGCTGGACGGACTCGTTCTTCGTTCGCATGGCGTTCCTGCTCGACTTCCCCTTCGGCTTGGTGCTGGCGGATGCGGAGCCGCTCGGCCCGGCTCGGATTCGCACCGGAGCGGTCGCCAAGTCCCCGGTGCTGCTGCTGACGGCCGGGGACGACGGCGTGCTGTTCACGCTGCTGCAGGCGCGGCTCGGCGATGCCTACGACATGCACGGGGAGCCCCCGGCGGACGTGCGAGGGCCGCATAGCAAGCGCCTCCATTGGCCGTCGCTCGGACACGACCTCCTGGAGAACGACGAAGTGAGAACGCGGGCGTACGACTTCCTCGCCCCGCGGGAGCCGGCACCGGCGCGCGTCTCGGCGAATCCGTCTGTAGACAACCCCTGAGCAGAGGGGTACTCCAGCAGATTCGCCATGCGCCGGTTCTACCCCGAGACTTTCTTCATCGCGCTCGCAGTGATCCTGCTCGAGGTGAGCTATACGCGCGTCTTCTCGTACAAGCTCGTCTACTACTTCACGTACCTGATCATCGGCATCTCGCTGCTCGGCCTCGGCGCGGGCGGTGTCTTCGTGGCCGTGTTCGAGCGGCTGCGCACGACCGCCACGGAGCGCGTCCTGCTCGTGAGTTGCGTCGTCGCGGCGGTTGCGGTGATCGCGAGCTATCTGCTGGTCGCGCTCGTCCCGCTTCATCTGTTCCGCATGATGATGAGCCTGGCCCACGGCATGGTGGCGGGGCCGCTCTGGACTCTCGCGAAGCTCTCGCTCGTCCTCTTCGTGCTCTTCATCCCATTTTTGGCCGCCGGAGTCGCGCTGTCGACCATCTTCGCCGCGCACACGGAGCGGATCGGTCGCCTCTACTTCGCCGATCTCATCGGCGCGGCGCTGGGTGCGGCCATCGTGATCCCGGCGATCACGTGGATCACGCCGCCCGGCACGGTCTTCCTCTCCGGCTTCGTGTTCGCCCTCGCCGGGGCGCGACTCGCGCGCGAGGTGCCGGGGCCGTGGCCGAAGATCGGGGCCGTCGCCGCCGTCGTCCTCCTGATGGGCGTGCTCGCGCCGGGGGTTCTCCCCGATCCGATTCGAGATCGCGTCAAAGGGGGCGAGGAGACGGGGAGCTCCTTCACGCGCTGGAGCCCGGTGTTCCGGGTCGACGTCGTTCCATCGTTCGGAGATCCCCCGCTGCACTTGCTCTACCACGACGGCACGCTCGGCTCCTCGATGACCTCGTGGGACGGCGACCTCGGATCGCTCGGGCGGTACGACACGATGGACCGCGCGCACCCGTTCCGCCTCCTCGCGCCGGAGCCGAGCGTGGCGATCGTCGGCTCGGCCGGAGGCAACGAGATCCTGGCGTCGTTGCACTTCGGAGCCCGCAAGATCACGGGCATCGAGCTGAATCCGGTCTCGCTTCTGGAAGATCACTTCGCGGATTTCACGGGGCATCTCACCGAGATCGATCGGGTGCGGGTCGTGAACGCCGAAGGGCGCGCGTTCCTGAAGGGCTCGGACGAGGACTTCGATCTGATCTGGCTGGTCGCGCCGGACAGCTACGCGGCCATGAACGCCGCGACGTCCGGCGCCTTCGTCCTCTCGGAGAGCTATCTCTACACGCAGGAGATGATCGAAGAGGCCGTCGAGCATCTCACCCCGGACGGCATCCTGTGCGCTCAGTTCGGCGAGATCGAGTACGACCGCAAGCCGAATCGAGTCGTACGCTATCTCGGCACGGCGCGACGCGCGCTGGCGGAGTTGGGCATCGACGATTTCGCACGCCACGTGATGGTCAGCGTCTCGCCCGGCTTCGGCCGTCTCGAGACGGCGACGATCGTCATCAAGAAGTCTCCGTTCAGCGAGGCCGACATCGGCACGTTCCGCGAGACGGCGGCGCGGGTCGACGGGTCCCGGGTGAGCTTCGTCTGGAACGACCCGCAGCCAGGCACCCAGATCTCAACGGCGGTTCTCGCCGCGCCCGACGAGCTCGAGCGCTTCTACGCCGAGCACCCCTACAAGGTTCACCCCATCGACGACGACTCCCCGTTCTTCTGGCACTTCGTGAGCTTCCCCGATGCGCTCTTCGGCGGAGAGGACGCGAAGGTGTGGAACGTGGAGGAGGGAGTGGGGGAGCGCCTCCTCGTCGTCTTCCTCCTGATCGCCGTCGTCTTCGCCGCCGTGTTTCTCCTGCTGCCACTCGTCGTGCTGCGAGGCGTCTGGGCGCGGATTCCCTACAAGTGGAACGCCGGCATCTACTTCGCAGCTCTCGGACTCGGCTTCATGTTCCTCGAGGTCTGTCTCATCCAGCGGCTGACGTTGTTCCTGGGCTATCCGACCTACTCGCTCACGGTCACGTTGTTCTCGCTGCTCGTCTCGACGGGGATCGGCAGCCTCCTTTCCGAGCGCTACGCGTCCCGTCGGAACGCCGCGTTCCGCGTCTTGATCGGCGCTCTCGTGGTGCTGATCGGCTTCTACGAGCTCGTGCTTCCCTGGATCGCGGACGCGGGGATGGCGTGGCCGTTCGGGCTGCGCGTCGCCTTCACGATCGTCTGCCTCGCCCCGCTCGGTCTGTGCCTGGGGGCGTTCATGCCGCTGGGGCTCGGCTCGGTCTCCCGGACGACGCCGTTCGGAGATCAGTACGTCGCGTGGTGCTGGGCGATCAACGGGTTCTTCTCGGTGATGGCCTCCGTCCTGGCGACGTTGCTGAGCATGACGTACGGCTTCAACGCCGTGATGCTGATGGGCCTTGCGATCTACCTCGTCGGAATCGCCGCCTTCCGTCGGGTTCCCGTTCCGGCTTCCTGACGACGACGAGGGGCAGTCGACCTCGTAGATTGCGTCCCGGCCGAGACGAGCGGCGGCCCGGATGGGCAGCTCGGTCTCGGCCCGCTCCCATCGCCCCTCGGACCCGTCGGGGAGGAGGCCGTGGTGGACGACGATCCAGCGAAGGTCCGTCTCGCGGCAGAGGGCGAGGAGAGGGGCCCGGGCCGGCAGCGCTCGGGCGAGCTGCATGCGTTCGAGATGCGCCGGTGGGGGATGGCCCGAGTACCCGTTCACGAGTGGGTACCAGTGCAGAGTCGATCCGAGCATCGCCCGTCCCGTCGAGAGGAGGACCCGCCCGTCCATGGCGGAGGTCTGCGCGGGCAGATCGAGCACCGGGCCGGGATCGGCGTGGCGTGCGAGCCATCGGTGGCTCCCGACGTAGAGCCCCGCGAGCGGATCGGGAGTGAGCGGCAGAGGCCAGGGGCCGGCGCGTACGGCCACGAGGAGGCAGGCCACGGTGATGGTCGCGGCCTGCGCGACGCGTAGGCCGCGTTCCGACCAGGTGCGCTCGCAGAGGTCGAGGAGTGCGGCCGTGCCGAGTGCGGCGAGAACGGCGAGCGCGAGCGAGGTCGCATGCACGAAACGGATCGGCGCCCGCATGCCGGAGAAGCCGGGGACGATCTCCATGAGGAGCTCGTAGGGGCTGGGAATGCCGACGGGCAGACCGGCGTTGGTGCCGAGCGCCAGGACGAATCCCGTCGCGCCGATCGCGAGCAGGCACGTGCGTGTCCCCACCGGGGCGCCGCGGTGGAACGCGCCGAGGCCGGCGAGCGCGAGCCCGAGAGGCGTGAGCTCGTGCACCAGACGCTCGACGAGCCCCGACACGGTGCCCGATGCGCGCACGACGGTGGCCAGCGACTCCTGTGCGTCCGGGAGGACTCCGGCCGCCTGCACTCGGAGGTACGCACCCGCGACCACCAGGAGAGGCAGGGCGCCGACGGCCAGGCCGGCGATCGGAGCGAGGCCGGACCGTCCGTTGCGGCGCGCGTGTGCGACGAGGGAGGGCAGGGCGGCGCCCATGAACGCCGCCAGCCCGAAGGCCACGTAGATCCCGGACAGCGCCTGGACGGCCGCCGCGACGACCAGGCCGGCGACGTTCCGTGTCGTGGGCGCCTCGGCGACGCGCCAGGCGAGCAGCAGGACCAGCGCGTAGAGGTGGAGCGCCGACGAGTGGAGCCGCAGGAAGTCCAGGGGTACGTCGGAGCCGAGCGCGAAGAGCGCGCCGCAGAGAAACGCGGCGGCGGGCCGCTCCGACCAGGCGCGCGCGAGGAGGAACGACGTGAACGCGGCCGTCCAGACGACGACGAGAGTGGTCAAATTGTACGTCAGCACGGCGTTGCCCGACAGCCAGTAGACCGGCCCGCTGGCGGGAAGGAGTCCGAGGAGATGCTCGGACGAGGCGAGGGCATCGGGCGACGGGTGGAAGATGTTCGCCTGGAAGATCTCGAGCGGCGTCGTGACCACCGCGTGCGCGGTCCACGCGAGGATCCACATCAGCAGGTCGAGATCGATGCGGGTCCAGATGGCGCCGGGCTCGCCGATCGCGAGTGGATCGACCACGGCCGAGCCGGGGCGCGTCACGAGGGGCCAGGCGCGGAGGGCCAGGAGCAGCGCGTAGCCGAGGCCCGCGATCAGGGGCGCCCGCCGCGCGGGCCCTGGGCCCGGCGCGTCGCGGCTCACGAGCCTTCCCCGGCCACTCGGTCGGCGAGCGCGTCGGCGACGATCCGGTGCCCTTCCGCGTTCGGATGCATGATATCGAGAAACAGGTCTCCCGCGCCCGTTTCGAAGCGCGGTCGCAGGTCGAGGCAATCGAGCCGCTCGTTCTCGCACACCGCGGCGAGCTTCTTCTGCGGCGTGAGGTCGGGGGCGTCGACGCCGATCTGATCGCCGTCGGGGAGAATCGCGATCAGGAGCGGAATGCCCCGCGCGCGCGCCTCGTCCCGGAGCCCGCGAAGCGCGGCCACCATCTGTGCCCACCGCTCGTCGGTGGGCTCGTGGTAGTAGCGCTTGCGAAGGATGGAGACGAAGCGATCGAACCTGTCGAAGGACTGGCCCCCGCCGGTCGGCGCGTCGTCGAGGGCCTCGGGCGGCGCCGGAGCCAAGGCCTGGACGCCCATCTTGCCGAGCCATCGCAGCAGCACGTAGAAATCCGAGAGGTTCGCCAGCGACCAGGTCGACACGCGGTCACTCCGGTCGGTGGTCAGTACGCCGCTCGCCCCCATGACGGGACCGTAATCGTAGTCGTTGAGGTTGAAGACGACGATCAGCGAATCGGGATCGTGCCGGAGTCCGAAACGCCGCAGCCACGCGAGCTGGTTCGCGGTGTTGTATCCCTCGACCGCGCCGTTCAGCACACGGTGGGGGCGTCCGGTCCGGCGCTCGAGCTCCCGCTCCAGCCGATGTCCCAGGGTCGCCTCGAAAGGCATTCGGTATCCGAACGCGACCGAGTCGCCGAGGACGAGAATCGTTCGCGCCGCCTCGTCGGCGGGCGGTGCATCCGGCGCGACGCGCATGCGGTTCTCGTCGATCACGACGCGCTCGCCACGCGCGATGGTGTCGAGCGAGGGCCGGAGCACGTACGCCAGGTCCTCGTCGTCGGTGGCTTCGTAGAGCTGCCGCGGAAAGTTGTTCAGCCGATCGACGAGGTTGAGGGAGCGCGCGGCGATCTCCCCGAGCACGAAGAAGACGCCGAGGCCGAGGGCGAGGAGGGCGAGGATGCGGCCGACGTTGCCGGCGCGCCGGCGCTCGGATCTCGGTGCCATCGGCCCGCCGCCCGTTCGCGCCTCAGGCGGACGCCACGACGAGGATCTCTCCCGTCGAGATCGGGAGCTCTCGCGTGCGGATGGACGCGGGAACGAGACGGCTCGCGGTCGCGACGACGCGGTGCAGCCACGGATTGAAGAACTCGAGCTGAGCGGTGATGTAGTCGATCGTCATCACCTTGGGGGCCGACGCGATCGAGATCGGGTGGAAGCCGTGTCGTTCCATCAGGCGACTCGCGGTATCCCGGTCGAAGTACGTGATGTGGTAGGGCGCCGCGTAGTAGTACCAGTGACGCCCCATCAGGCGTGCATGGACGCTCGCGATGTCGGGCATCGTCAGCGCCACGCGTCCGCCGGGGGCGAGCCAGTCGTGCAGTCGGTCGAGAAACGCCGCCGGGTCCGGCACGTGCTCGAGGACGTCGAAGCCCGTGATGTACGCATACTTCCGCGTGGGCGTGAACGTCTCGGCGCTCGCGTGGAATGCGCGCAGGCCGCGCTCGCGAGCCACCCCCACGGCCGACTCCGAGACGTCGATCCCGTCGATGTCGATCCCCCGTCGCGAGGCCGCGTCGAGAAAGGCGCCGGTGGAGCACCCGATGTCGAGCCACGGGCCGTCGGGCGCGTGCGGCTCGACGATTCCGACCCGCGTCCGAGCGTGGGCCAGCCGGATGTCGTACTTGGCGCCCCACTCCCCGTACGCGCCGCCGTCGTAGGACGCCTCGTAGAATGCGGCCAGGGTGTTCTCGTCGGGGACGGGGTCGAGTCGCACGAGTCGGCAGGCGTCGCATCGTACGAAGTCGTACCCCTGCTTGTGGAAGAGGCGCCGATAGGAGGTGCCGCCGCAGAGCGCACAGGCGCCAGTGCCGGCGGCGGTCGATTCGGAAGGGGAGACGCGATCGTTCACGGAACCGTGAATTTCGCCCGTCGGCGCGAGTTCGGCAAGGGCGCGCCCCCCGGGTCCGTCGCGATCTCGGGCCGGGTCGAATCCCCGGATTCCAAAAAACCCCGGCGAAGCGTTACAAGCGTGGGATGGGCCGTCTCCTTGCCTATCTGCGGCGCTATCGGGCCCGCTTCCTCGCGGGTTGCGCGTGCCTCGTCCTGACGGCATCCCTCGCGATGAGCGTCCCGCTGCTGCTGAAGTGCGCGGTGGACCGCCTCGCGTTCGATCTGGGCGGGCCGGGGGCGCCGCTGGAGGGGCGCGCCCCGGAGGGGTTCGCGGGCGAGGGGCCGTGTCTGGAGGTGCTCGGGCACGCCGACGTGTCGACCTACGTCTGGATCATCATCGCGATCGCGGCGGTGCAGGCCGTCGTTCGATCGTGCTCCCGCTTCCTGATCTTCAACGTCGCCCGCGACGTCGAGTACGACCTGCGCAACGATCTCTTCTCCCACCTCGAGACGCTGCCGCTCGACTACTACCACCGGCAGACCACCGGCGACCTCATGTCGCGGCTCGTGAACGACATCGGCGCGGTGCGGCTCATGCTGGGGCCGGCCGTTCTGAACCTTCTGAACACCCCGATCTACTACGCGTACGGCGTCTCGATCATGGCGGCGATCGATCCGTGGCTCACCCTCGCCGCGCTGGCGCCGTATCCGCTCGTGATCCTCGTGATGCGCAGCAACGGGCGGCGTCTCCTGGAGGGCACGCTCCGGGTGCAGGAGAGCCTGGCCGAGATGAGCTCGACGATTCAGGAGAACGTGAGCGGAATCCACGTCGTCAAGTCGTACACGCTCGAGGACGTCGAGGCCGAGCGCTTCGGGACGCAGAACCGCCGACTGCGGCGGGCGAGCCTCGAGCTCGCCAAGGTGCGGGGCATGATCGGTCCGACGATGCGGGTGGTGAGCGCGCTCGGCATCCTGGTGGTGCTCTGGATGGGGGGCGCGCGCGTGGCGGAGGGGAGGCTCACCATCGGCGACCTGGTCGCCTTCATCGGCTACCTGAACGCGCTCGCCTGGCCTACGATGGCGCTCGGCTGGATGTTCGCGATGGTGCAGCGCGGCCGTGCGGGCATGCAGCGCCTGGAGACGGTCTTCGCCGAGAGCCCGACGATCGCGGATCCCCCGCGAAGTGCCGACGTCCCGGCTCCGCGGGTCGAGCGCGGCGAGATCGAGCTGCGCGACGTGTCGTTCGCATACCCGGATGCACCCGAGACGCCGGTTCTCCGGGACCTGAACGTGTCGATCCCCGCCGGCGCCACGGTGGCTCTCGTCGGTCGCGCGGGCTCGGGCAAGACGAGTCTGTTGCGGCTTCTGCCGCGCCTGTTCGACGCGACGACCGGCGAGATCCGCATCGACGGCCGCGACATCCGCGCGTACGACTTGCTCGAGCTTCGGCGCTCGATCAGCATGGTGCCCCAGGAGCCCTTCCTGTTCTCGACCTCGCTCCGTGCGAACATCGCGTTCGGGGTGCCCGCCCTGGGGCGCGACGGCGAGGAGGGCGAGCGTCGGATCCGCGAGGCGGCCGACTGGGCCGCCGTCGCCCAGGACGTCGAGAGCTTTCCCCGGGGCTACGAGACCATGGTCGGCGAACGCGGCATCACGCTCTCGGGGGGGCAGAAGCAGAGGGTCACGCTCGCACGGGCGCTCCTCATCGATGCGCCCATCCTTCTGCTCGACGATTCTCTCTCGAGCGTCGATACGCACACGGAAGAGCGGATCCTGGGGGCGCTCGAGAGTCGTCGGCGCGGGCGAACGTGTCTGATCGTCGCGCACCGTCTGTCGACGGTGCAGGACGCGGATCTCATTCTCGTTCTGGACGGGGGTACGATCATCGCACGGGGCGATCACGAGACCCTACTCGCCGAGGGCGGACTCTACGCCGATCTCTTCCGGCGCCAACGCATCAGCGAAGAGCTGGAGGCGATCTGAGCGTGGCGAAGCGCGACCCGAACACCGGCGCGGACGCGGCCGAGGGAATCCACGCCGAGGCGGAGCTCGACCGCGCGTACGATGCCGAGCTCCTCTTCCGGCTCTGGCACTACGTGCGCCCCTACCGAGCCGTCTTCTGGGCACTGCTCACGGTTCTGCCGGTGGCCTCGGCCCTCATGTTGCTGCAGCCGTATCTCCTGAAGATCGGCATCGATCGGTACGTGGAGAGCGGAGACGTCGCGGGGTTGAGCCGCGTCGCCGGCGTCTTCTTCCTCGCCGTCCTCGGTGAGTTCGCCGCGCTCTACCTGCAGTACTACCTGACGATGTCGGTCGCACAGCGAAGTCTCGCCGACCTGCGCCGGGACCTCTTCGATCGGATGGAGACGCTTCCTCAGGGCTTCTTCGACAAGAACCCGGTGGGCCGGCTCGTGACCCGGGTGACGACGGACGTCGACGTCCTCAACGAGGCGTTCGCCACGGGCGCGATGACGATCTTCATGGATCTTCTGACGCTCACGGGCATCGTCGCGCTCCTGCTTTGGCTCGATTGGCGTCTCGCGTTGGTGACGTTGACCGTCGTTCCGGTGTTGCTCCTCGCCATCGACTTCTTTCGCAAGCGGGCGCGGGTCACGTATCGCGCCATTCGCGAGCGCATCGCCCGGATCAACAGCTTCTTGCAGGAGTCGATCTCGGGAATGTCGATCATCCAGCTCTTCGCGCACGAGCGCGCGAGCTACGAGGAGTTCGATCGCCACAACGGTGCCCATCGCGACGCGTATCATCTCGCCAACATCTACGAGGCGTCGCTGTTCTCGATCGTGGAAGCCGTCAGCTCGATCTCCATGGCCATCGTCGTCTGGTACGGTTCCGGCCAGATTCTCGCCGGGGTGATCGCGTTCGGTACGCTCGTCGCGTTCATCGAGTACATGCAGAAGTTCTTCATTCCGATTCGTGACTTCTCGGCCAAGTACGCGGTGCTCCAGTCGGCGATGACGGCGGCGGAGCGGATCTTCCAGCTACTCGACACGCCGCCGGAGCCCGGTGCGGAGGTCGGCGCCGCGCCCTCGGTCGATGAGGCCGAGCGCGGTGCCGTCTCCTTCGAGGACGTTTGGTTCGCCTACAAGCGCGAGGAGTGGGTGCTGCGGGACGTGAGTCTCTCCGTCCGCCCGGGCGAGACCGTGGCGATCGTGGGCGCCACCGGCTCGGGCAAGACGACGTTGACGAAGCTACTCGGCCGGAGCTTCGACGTGGGACGTGGGGTGGTCCGGGTGTCGGGCCGCGACGTGCGGGAATGGGACGTCCGCGAGCTTCGGCGGGAGGTCGGCATCGTGTTGCAGGACGCGTTCCTGTTCACGGGAACCGTGGCGAGCAACGTCGCCCTGGGCCGCGACGGCGTCGGCGAAGAGGAGCTCTGGCGAACGGTTCGAGCGGCGAATCTCGGCGAGTTCGTCGAATCGCTTCCGCGGGGCATGGACGAGCCGATCCGCGAACGCGGCAACAATCTCTCGGCCGGGCAACGGCAGCTGCTCGCCATCGCACGAGCCCTGGCCTACGATCCGCGGATCCTGGTCCTGGACGAGGCGACCTCGAGCGTCGACACGGAGACCGAGCAGCGGATCCAGGAGGCCCTCGAGCGGCTCCTCGAAGGTCGAACGGCGATCGTGATCGCCCACCGGTTGTCGACGGTCGAGCGAGCGGATCGCATCGTGGTGCTGCACCGGGGAGAGGTGCGCGAGGTCGGCACGCACGACGAGCTGCTGGAGCGGGGTGAGATCTACGCGCGTCTCTACGAGCTCCAGTACTCGGGAGGCCGCGGGCGCGCGGCGGAGCCCACGGCCGGTGACGTCTCTCCGTGAGCCGGGGCGCGCCCGGTCCGTCGCGGGTGTCGTGGTGCTCCTCGTCTCACTGGTCGGCTGCGGGGGATGCTCGCCGTCGTACGTTCTACGTGCGGCATACGAGGAAGCGCGGATTCTCTGGAGCCGCGAGCCGATCGAGGAGCTCCTCGCCGGAGGCTCGTTGTCGCCGGAGGAGCGAAGTCGGCTCGAGCTCGTGGCCGAGGCGCGCGTGTTCGCCGAGGACGACCTGGGGATGAGCGTCGGCGGAGCGTACGGATCGCTGGCCGAGGTGCCGCCGGGCGCGCTCCTCTGGGTCGTGTCGGCCTCCGAGCGCCTCCAGCTCCGTCCGTACACGTGGTGGTTCCCGATCGTGGGAGACGTCGCGTACAAGGGCTTCTTCCATCGAGAGGACGCCGACGCCGAAGCCTCGGTGCTCCGGGAGAAGGGCTACGACACCTACGTGCGACAGTCGGCGGCCTTCAGCACGTTGGGCTGGTTCGACGACCCCGTCCTGTCGACGTGGCTCGAGTCGAAGCCGGTGCCGCTCGTGCGCCTCGTGATCCACGAGCTTCTCCATCGTACGACCTACCTTTCGGGACGGACCACGTTCAACGAGTCGTTCGCGACCTTCGTCGGAAGCACGGGGGCCGCGGCCTTCTTCGTGGCGCGCGACGGCGAGGACTCGGACTTCGCGCGGGAGGCGCGCCGCGCCTGGACCGAGCAGGTCGAGCGATCGGCACGCTGGGAGGATGCGATGGCCCGTCTGCGCGCTCTCTACGACGAGGGGAAGAGCGGCGCGAAGAGCGAGCAGGAGATCCTTGCCCGGCGTGAGGAGATCTTCGCGGAGTTCGGCTCGTCGAAGGAGATCAACAACGCGGTCCTCCTCGCCCACTATGCGTACTCCTCCCATCTCGAGCGCTTCCAGTGCGTGCTCGAAGAAGAGGGGGGTGACGTCGGCCGCGCCCTGGCGCGGGTTCGGGCGGAGAGCGAGGCGTCGCCGGAAAACCCGTTTCAGGCGTTGGGCGCGTGCGCGCCGGAGCCGCCGGCATGAGCTGCGGCCCAGGGGGAGGAGGCCGGCCTTTCGTTTCGGAGCGTCCTCGCGTTATGAACGGGAGCGAGATGCCCGAATCCCGAACCCATGGCCGGCGTGCCACGAGTCGCCTCTCCGACGCCGCGAGCGTTCCGGTGGGTCCGTGTCCCGCGTGTGAGCGGGAGGTCCTCGGGTACGTTGGGGGGCGAGCCGACGAGCGGTTCGCGTGCGTGCACTGCGACGGGCCGCTGCGTCACGTCGATTGGGTCGACGAGGCCGATCTCGAGGGGGTGGGCTACGAGTCCTGGGACCCTCTGGCCGGCGGCTGCGGCACGGGATGCGCGGCGGGAGGCTGCGGCGTCCGTCGCTGAGAAGACAGCTTCGATCTGGATGGGACCGGCCGATCCGGTCGACCGCATTCGCGCGAGCTGTCTGGTCAACAACCACGACTATGGTCGGTTCGTGGTCGAAGCGGTCCGCAGCGCGCTCGAGCAGACGCGTCCCTTCGACGAGATCATCGTGGTGGACGACGGCTCGACCGACGATTCGGTCGCGCGCCTCCGCGAGGCGTTCTCGTCGGACGACCGCGTCCGTGTCGTGGCGAAGGAGAACGAGGGGCAGCTGTCGTGCTTCAATCGGGGCCTTTCCGAGTCGAGCGGCGACCTCCTGTGCTTCCTCGACGCCGACGACGTCTTCGACCCGGGCTATCTCGCCACTCTCGAGTCGATCTACCTCGAGCGTCCGGACGTCCACTTCGTCGTCTCGGCCCATCGCACGTTCGGTCGCGAGGAGCGGGTGGTTCGGCGGTTCCCCGAGGATCGGGAGCTCGGCTACTCCGCCGTCCTCGCGCTCACCAGGAGCCTGACGAAGCTCTGGGTTTCGCCCACCTCGACGCTCTCGATGCGCCGACGCGTGGCGGACCGGATTCTCCCGATTCCACTCGTCGACGACTGGCGGACGAGGGCCGACGATTGCCTCCTCTTCGGATCGGCGCTGGCCGGGGCCCGGAAGTACTTCTCGGCGAAGCCTCTCGTCGGCTACCGCGTCCACGGCGAGAATCAATGGTACGGCCGGACGTTCGACCAGGGCTACGAGGCGTCCCGCGAGGCCGCGCTGGATCGACTGCTCTCGTACCTGCACCGGCGGCTCGGGCTCGAGGGGCTGGCCAGTCGCGCCCACGAGGAGTTCGGGCGGATCGAATCTCCGGATCTGCGCCAGCTCCGCCACTACGGGCGGATCGCCGCGCGAGCGCCGGTCGGCCTCCCGACGCGCCTGCGCATGTTGCTGGCGATGGTCCGTCATTGGAGCGGTGTGTGACCGGTCTCTCGCTTGCCCGGCCGTCTCCCGTTGCTATTGCGGTGGGGCCGCCGTTCGCACGTTCAGCGCTCTCGCACCGATGACCGTTCCTACAGAAGAGACCGCACCGGAGTCTCCGGCCGACCCCGCGCGGGGTTGGCTGCCGTGGGTTCTCGAGCACTGGCGAACGCTCCTCCTGGTGCTTCTCTGCGTGCAGCTCCCGCTCGTCGTATTCAACCGCTTCGAGCTGCCGCTGGGCATCTCGTTCGGCTACCGCAGCTTTGCGCGCAACGTCGCGATCGCGATGGTGCTGGGAGTCTGGCTGGGGGCGCGTGGGCTGCCGCGGCCGCGGTCGTCCCTGACGGTGCCCATGGTGTGCTTGTTCGTGGCGATGTGGCTGTCGGTCGCGGTGAACGGGGGGCGCTGGGCGGACGTGCGGGTCTTCGGCTTCAGTATCGGCCTGTTCTACGGTGCGCGGGCGATCGCCGGCTCCGACGAAGGTCGGCGATTTCTCTTTCATTGGCTCGGCGTGCTCGTCGTGATGACGATCGTCGCCGAGGTCTATCGGAATCCGGAGATCCTCCAGTTTCGCGAGTCTCTGCGGAACACGATGGTGACCGCGCACCCCAACACCCTCGGCGGCTTCTTCGCCCTCCTGGCGCCGATCTTTCTGGGAGGGCTCGACGATCGGAGTTGCCGGAGGCTCGGTCCGTTCTACGCCGCGTGCGCGTTCGTCGGGGCGCTCATGACGTTCTCTCGACTCTCGCTGTTCGGCTTCTTCCTCGGAGCCGGCATCGTGTTTCTCCCGGGCTGGCTCCGTCGGCACCCGCTCCGCGTGGTCGTCGTGGGGGCGGCGTCGGCGGTCCTGGTGGTGGCGGTGCTCCTCGCGATGTCGTCGGGTCGCGCCGAGGCGGACTGGCAACGCCTGCGGATCATCCATGCGTCGCTGACGCTGTTCGCGGAGAACCTGCTGTTCGGCGTCGGTTGGGGGGTCGAGAATCTCGAGGTCGTCTTTCCGGCGCGGTACGAGGAGATGTTCGGGACGCGCTTGTGGCTGTTCCACTCGCACAACATGTACGTGGACGTCCTCGTCGCGTCGGGCCTCGTCGGCGCCACCGCCTTTCTGTGGCTCGCCGCGCGACTGGCGAGCGTCGCCGTCGCGGCGGCGCGCGTGGGAGAGGGCGACCCGGCGCTGCGTCGCGTCGGCCGTGGGCTCGCGGCGACGGTCGTCGTCTTTCTCTGGCTCGGCGTCGGCGACATGCCGCTCTACCACGAGCGGCTCCTGTTCCCTCTCGCGCTGGCCTGGGGGTTGATGGACGCCTGGGTGGACCGGGCGACGGCTCAGACCCGTCCGAGCTGACGAAGCCCTTCGTACAGGACCACGGATACCGCGGTCGCGAGATTGAGGCTGCGGACGCCAGAGCCCGGCATGGGGATCGAGTAGAGGGGTGCGAGCTCGTCGCGCAGCGCGTGCGGGAGTCCATCGCTCTCGCCGCCGAAGACGAGCGTGTCGTCGTCGCGGAAACGAATCGTCGTGTACGAAGCGACGCCGTGCGAGCTGAAAGCGAGGAGCCGGCCGTCGGATGTGCCAGAACGAAAGTCGGCCCAGCTCTCGTGGACGTGCAGGTCCACGTGCGGCCAGTAGTCGAGGCCGGCACGCTTCAGGTAGCGGTCTTCGAGAGAGAACCCGAGGCGACCGACCAGATGAAGGGGCGACTCGGTGGCCGCGCAGAGCCTGCCGACGGAGCCGGTGTTCTGCGGGATCTCCGGCTCGACCAGGACGACCTTCATCGGCGGCGATCGGAGCCGGCGCAGGGTAGAGGCGCCGACGCCCCGTTCGGGAGCGGAAGCGCGAAGCCGTCGCCGGACTCGGTCGCATGGCTCAACAGCTCCGCCTGCGCCGGACGGAGGAAGCGCGCCGCGTAGTGTCCGTGCTTCACGTCGCAGTACAGGACGTCGTCCGGGGCGACGCGCAGCGACTCCGCCGGGAGTGGCTCGGTGGATCCGTCGTTCAGCTCGATCGTGAACCCGCTCCGGGGCGATCCGTCGACGCGCTGCACGACGAACGGCGTGTCGTCCACGACGATCTTCGCGCGCTCGTCGCCGACGACGAGCCACCATTCCCCGTCGTCCCCGCGTTGGATGCTCTGGGAGAATAGACGCGCGATGCGGGGGTTCACGATCTCCTCGTCGTCCGAGTACCAACGACCGTCGCGTCCGAACCGGATCGTGTGGGATTCGATCGCCCAGAAACCCGCTCGTGCCATGATGTGGATGATGCACCCGCGACGGACGCTGGCAAGGGGGCGTGTCGCGCGCCTCTTTCGACTCGGCTCTGCTTCGGATAGGGTCCAGCCCCATCGATGGTTCCCGTCCTGCTTCAACTCGGGCCGATCGCGCTCTACAGCTTCGGTGCCATGCTCGCACTCGGCTTTCTCGCGGGCGGTGCCGTGCTCGCCAAGCAGCTCGACGCGCGCGGGCTCGATCGACGGCACGCTTCGTCGATCGTTTGGTGGGCGGCGATCGGCGGCATCGTCGGCTCCCGGATCCTCTCGGTCGCGAACGATTGGGGACAGTTCCTCTCGTCGCCGATGGACTTCATCTTCAGCGGCGCGGGCTT
>JAUIFY010000070.1 GCA_030430245.1 bacterium
CAAGAGGATCCTCGATGGCCGAAACTGGCGAAGAGAAGAAGGAGCCCGCACTCCGGTTCCGACACGTGGACGACGAGACGTGGCACGAGGTGCGTGCCCAGCAGCACGGTGATCGCCGGGTTTCGATCTTCGAGAAGTGGCTCGAATTCACACCCAACATGCTGTGCCTCTACGCGAAGTGGGACCCGGGCATGATGGTCCACAAGCACGGGCACAACAGCGACCACATCCTGTTCGTGCTCGAAGGCGAGATGATGTGCGGTGAGGTGAAGTGCACCAAGGGCATGCACATCACCCTGGAGCACGGTGCGGCCTTCGGCCCTTTCATCGCCGGGCCCGATGGTGTGGAGCTCTTCGAGGTCATGATGGGCGATCCGCGCTCCTGGCCCGCCGATCCCGAGGGCTTCGAAAAGCTCCTGTCCGAGCGGGGGGTGAAGAAGCTTCCCAACCCACCCATCGATCTGCCGGACTGGCTCGAAGACACTCGCACGACCTGAGGAGGAATCCCTCATGCGAAACGGCTTCAAGATTTTCGACGCGGACGCTCACGTCGTGGAACCAAAGGACCTCTGGGAGCGCTTTCTCGACGTCCGCTACCAGGACCGGGTGTCGTGGCGCCAGCCCTTCGAGGGCATGGACCGCTTCCGACCCGCCACCGTGGACGGTCGCTACACCCAGAGCCACAAGACGCTCTACGGCCGCCAGCAGGAGGCCGTGCGTTGGAGCACCGAGGCCATGCGGAAGAAGTACGGCGCCGTGGTCGATCGGGGATTCGACGGCGCGAGCGTCGCGGAATCCATGAAGGTCGAGGGCGTCGACATGGCGGTCCTCTACGGACCCGGGTACGACATGTGGATCGACGGCATCGCCCCGGATCTGCAGGCCGGGATGGCCCGCGCCTACAACCGATGGGCCGAGGAGATGCGCGAGACCTCGGGCGGCATGGTCCTCGCGGCCGGTCCGGTTCCCCTCGGCGACATCACGCGCGCCGTCGAGGAGGTGCGGTACGCGTACGAGCACCTCGGAACGCGTTGCTTCTGGGCGCGGCCCAACCCCTTCAATCACCGCATGCTCGGCGACCGCTACTACGATCCCCTGTGGGAGATCCTTCAGGATCTGGACGTCGCGTTCGCGACCCACGAGTTCATGGGCCTGGTGGGCACGTCGGCCGGGGCCGATCGCTTCGAGAGCTTCGTCGAATGGCACGCCTGCGTCCACCCGATGGAGGCGCAGATGGCCATGCTCTCGATGATCGTCGGCGGGGTCTACGAACGGTTCCCGAGGCTTCGCGTCGCCTACATGGAGGCGGGCAGCGCGTGGGTGCCCTCCTGGCTCCATCGGATCGAGGAGCACGTCGAGCTGGCGGGCTGGTTGGAGGCGCCCGAGTGTACGCGCGATCCGATCGAGTACTTCGGTCGCAACTGCTGGGTCACCACCGAGTGCGACGAGCATCTCGTCTACCACACCATCGACGAGCTCGGCGACGGGCGGATCCTCTTCGAGACCGACTTCCCCCACCCCGACTCGAAGTACCCCAATGCGGTCTCGACCTTTCTGGGGCAGGAGAAGCTCTCGGAGGAGAGCAAGCGCAAAATCCTCTGGGACAACGCGGTGGACTTCTACCGATTCCCCGAGAGCCACATGCCCCGGAAGTTCGAGGAAGCGGGGCCAGGCCGATGACGGGGACCACGTACACCGTGCCGCCGATCCCACCGGATGCGGAGAACACGACCTGGATCGATGCCGGCTCGATCTCCATCGGCGTCGAGTACCGTCTGCTGGATGATGCGGAGCTCGCGGCGAACTACCAGGGCGAGCAGATGGAGGAGATTCAGGCGGCCACCGGTGGCGACGCCGTCGAAGACAACGGAGTATCGCTTCACGTTGCCGGGACCGCAGACGGGCACGAGTACTTGCGATTCGACATGTTCGAGCGCGGCCCGCACTACCACTACATCCAACCCTCGGGCGAGAGCCAGACCATCGTCGATTACGACCGTGTGGCCATGGGGCCGATGTTGGCCTGGGTGCTCGAGCGGATCCGCAATCGGTTGCCGGTCATGCTGAGCCGCGCCGGCGGCGATGCGCTCGTGCCCACGCTCGACGCGACGCGCATCCAGGCGGCGCTCGTCGAGGTCGAGAAGCTCGCGACGGAGGCGGAAGCGGCGCTGGCCGCGCAGAAGCCCCCGGCAGGAGGTGCGTGATGTCGAAGATGCCCGAGAAGCCTACCGTCCTCCTTTACGAGGAGGTCGGCAGGGACGACCCCGCGAAGAGCGCGGCCCAGGGCACGGCGCCGCCTCGCGAGCTGGTTGCCCGCGCCAAGAAGACGGGTGCGTGGCGCAAGAAGATCGCGCGGGGGGAGGCTGGCTTCTTCATGAATCGCTCGTTCCTTCCCCCCGGCTTCCGCGTGCCGCCGCACAGCCACGACCACGACGAGCTGATGGTGGTGCTGGCTGGCGGCTGCTCGTTCGACGAGGGACTGGCGGACCTCGCCGCCAACGACTCGATCGTGATCCACGCGAACTACCGCTACGGCTTCACTTGCGGATCCGAGGGCATGGAGTTCCTCACGATTCGCATGGGCGAGGCCCGGATGGCCGTCGACGAGTAGCCGTCGCACCCGCCTCGATCCGCGTCACTCGTTCGTGGGGAATCCAGCCCGTCCGAGACCTGCGGCCGCTTGGATCACCTCGACCTGGCGCGCGAGCGATTCCGGGGAGAGCATCTCGCGGTCGAACACCCTCGAGAGGAGGGGCGCGAGAGCGATGTGGCTGAACGAGAGGTGGACGAAGATCGCCGCGACGAACGGCTCCATGTCGCGGTCGACGCGGCTCCCGGCCCGGAGCTCGGCGCAGACGCGATCGAGAAGGGGTTCGAAGAGCGTCTTCGTCAGCTCCTCGGCCAGGGGGCCGTCGGCCACGATCTCGCGGTACACGAGGCGCGTGGTGCCCTCGTGGTCGGCCAGGCGTTCGAGAACGGCGTGGATGGCGTTGGCCGCCGCGCGCGGCTTGTCGCTCTCGCGCGCGAACTCGTCCATCAGCTCGATGAGCGGCTCGATCCGGCGTCGGATGACGGCCGCGTAGAGCGCCTCCTTGCCGGCGAAGTACCGGTAGGTCGTGGCGACGTTCGTTTCGGAGATCGCGGCGATCTCTCGGGTCGTCGCGGCTTCGAACCCGCGTTGCACGAACACGGACTCGGCTGCATCCAGGATCCGCTCGCGCGTCTCGAGGGCGCGGGGGGAGAGCGAGGCCTCGTCCGTTTCCGGCGTCATCTCAATCCTTGAAGTCCGGTGCGCGGCTCTCCTTGCGGGCCCGCACCGCCTCCTCGAAGTTCTTCGTCGTCATCCGCACGAAGAGCTGCGTGTGGCTCTCGAGCTCGATGGCCGCGCGGAGGCTCGAGGTTTCGAGTCCCGCCCACATCATCCGCTTCGTGAGGGCGACGCCCTGCGCGCTCCACCCGTTGATCTGCTTCGCGAGCGCGATCGCCTCCGGCAGGAGGTCGGCGTCCGGAACCACCCGGGAGACGATCCCCATCTCGGCGGCCTCGGTCGCGCTGACGTCGCGGCCGGAGAGCATGATCTCGAACGCCCGAGACGAGCCGATCGCACGCGGAAGGAGGAAGCTCAGGCCCAACTCGGTCGCCGTGAGCCCGTTGTTGATGCCGGCCGCCCGAAAGTAGGCCGACTCGCTCGCGATCCGGATGTCCGCGCCGAGGGTGAGGCAGAAGCCTCCGCCGATCGCGGCGCCGTTGATCGCGCAGATGACGGGTTGTGGCATTCGTTGCATCGCGGGAACCAGGTCGGCGAGGATCGTCATCGCTCGCGTCGCGATGCGCGTGAGCGTGAGGCCGCCGATGTTCGGCGGTGGCTCCGTGTCCTGTGTGTCCGCACCGGAGCAGAACCCTCGGCCGGTACCGGTCAGGATGACGCAGGTCGTCTCGTTGTCGGCGGCCACCTTTTCGAAGGCGTCGTGGAGCGGGACCATCAACTCGAACGCCATCGAGTTCATCCGCTCCGGTCGATCGAGAACGATCACGCTGATGTCGCAACTGGGCTTCTCGATTCGAACGAGACTCATCGGGGATCTCCTTGGCCGTCGGCCGGGAACGTGTTCATGCGGGGTGCAGCTCGACCCGCATCTCCTTGATGCCGTTGATGAGGTTCGACCGCAGGCGGCGCGGGGCCGCCAGGGGGACGATCTCCGCCACACTACCGAGCAGCTCCTCGAACATCACGCGCATCTCGAGCCGGGCCAGGCTCGCCCCCAGGCAGAAGTGCTCGCCGTGCCCGAAGCTCAGATGGTCGTTCGGGTCGCGCCGGATGTCGAAGCGATTCGGGTCTTCGAACACCGACTCGTCTCGGTTGCCGGAGGGATACCACATCAAGACCTTGTCGCCCTTGCGGATCGTCTTGCCGCGCAGTTCGACGTCGCACATTGCGGTACGCCGGAAGTGGTGGATGGGGGGCCAGTAGCGCAGCATCTCCTCGACCGCGCCCGGAAGGAGGGACGGATCCGCGCGGAGGGTCGCGAGCTGCTCGGGATGGTCGAGCAGCGTCGTCAGGCCGCCACTCATCGCCGTCCGGGTCGTCTCGTTCCCGGCGATGATCAGGAACATGAAGAACGTGTTGAACTCGGCCTCGGTGAGGCCGCGGCCGTCGATCTCGGCGGTGAGAAGCCTCTGCGTGAGGTTCTCGCCCGGGGTCGTGCGTTCGCGCTCCGCGAGCTGCTGCGCGATCAGAAACACCTCGACCTGCGCGTTGGTCCGGAAGTCCGCGGTTCCCGCGACCTCGGGATCCTGATCGTCGATGAGGCCACCGCTCAGCTCGAGAAGGCGGAGGCGATGCTCCTCGGGGACGCCCATCATCTCGCTGATCGTGTGCATCGGAACCGGAGAGGCATACTCGGTGACGAAATCGACCCGACGCTTCTCGAGCGCCCGGCGAAGGGCGGCGCGGGCCAGGTTTCGCACGGCCGTCTCGAGCGAGGAGATGGCGCGAGGCGTGAAGATCGTGCTGACGATGCCCCGCGTCCAGCGATGCTCCGGAGGATCCTGAGCGATCACGACCGTCCGATACGCCTCGAGGTGTCCGGGGTCGACGTCGAGACGCGAGACCCCTGCCTCGTAGCTCGAGAAGCGCGCCGGGTCGTGGGAGACGGCGCGGATGTCCTCGTGGCGGGTGAGAGCCCAGAATCCCGGACCGTCCGGCTCGTCGTGCCAATGGACCGGGTCGCTGCGGCGCAGCTCTTCGAACGCCGCGTACGGAACGCCGCGCTCCCAGATGGATTGGTCGATCAGGTCCACGCTCGGTGTGCTCATTGGAATCTCGTCCTCTCCGGTGCCTCTCCCGGGTGAGCCGCCTGGCGCGCTCGCAGGCCCTCGGTGCCCGTCGGTCGAGGGCCACCCTAGGTCGAGAGGAGCCGGTGTGCAAGCAAGCGCTTACTTATTTTCCCGATCCGTCCCCGGACGTGGTCGTCGGCGGGACCAGGTGCGCCGAACCGAGGTCGCGACCGGCGCCGACGTTGTCGCGCGGGGTGTGCCGAGGCTAGCGCTCCCGGGTCGCTCGAGCCTGGGCTTGCCGGTCGAGCTCGCCGCGGATGCGCGCGTGCTCCTTCTCGGAGAGGCCGAAGCGCGTGAACGCGAGAGCGCCGATGCCGTAGCCGACCAGGGGAACACCGCCCATCAGAGCGACCATCGTGTTGCGCGCGAGCGCCGTCTGGTCGGGGGCGTTCTCGACGTAGCCCGACCACTCCAGAGAGAACCCGACCACGCCCACCATGATCCCGCCGGCGAGCTTCGACACGAAGCTCCAGCCCGCGAAGTAGGCTCCCTCCTTTCGCTCGCCCGTGCGGTACTCGTCGAAGTCGATCACTTCCGCCTTCAGGGCCTGGCCGAGGGTGTTGCCGCATGCGCCCGCCGTGCCGGCCAGCACGGCCGAGACCGCGACCAGCTCCCAGTCGCCCTCGCCCACCCAGAGGTTCAGGCCGTAGCCGATCCCGCCCTGGACCATGGCGAAGAGCCACAGGTGGCGCTTCTCGAAGTACCGACCCAGCCAGATCCAGAGCGGCACCGCGGCCAGGGCCGAGACCATGTACGCGCCGAGCAGGACCGGCACCATCTCCGGCATCTTCACGACGTACTCGATCACGAACGGGATCAGGACACCGATTCCGCCCGACCCGATGTTCTCGATGAAGAAGACGAACAGGAGCAAGCGGGCGTGGGGGTTCGTGAGGACGTCCCGCAGGGCACGAAACGGGTTGTCCCCACCACGGCCGACGAAGTCCGCGCGTTCCGGTGGGAGCAGGGCGACGCCACCCACCACGAGGATCAACGTCACGACGCCGACCACGAAGGCGCTGAGCTCGGCGACGGAAACGCCCTGCTGGACGAGGTACACACCGCCGGTACCCGCGGCGAACATTCCGAGGGTCCGCACGGCCTGGCGCACTCCGAACACGAGATTGCGCTGGTGGCCGTCGAAGCTCAGCTCCGCCCCGAGAGCCATGTGGGGAACCTCGAAGACCGTATAGGCGGTGTAGAACCCGAGCGTCGCGATCGTGATCCAGGCGATGAGCCACGGTCCTTCCAGGCCGGGCGGCGGCACCCACACCATGATCCCGAAGACGCAGAGGAGCGGCGCGGAAAGGAAGAGCCACGACTTCCGGCGTCCGAGCCGATGCGTCGTTCGGTCGGAGAGGTTGCCCACCATCGGGTCCGACACCGCGTCCCACAGCTTGGCCACGAGGAAGATCGTGCCCACCGCGGCAGCCGACGCTCCGAGCTCGTCGACCGCGTACTTCAGGTACATGATCAGGACGAGCACGTACATGAACTGCGGCGGAGCAGCGGCGACGCCGTAGGCGACCAGAGTTCGCGTCGAGAGGCGAGCGTCGTTCAAGTCGCGGGCTCCCGGCGCACGGGCGCGATCGCCCCCCGGCGCGCTCGAAGCACGGATCGATTCGCCGCCTTCCTGCGCCTCCACGGGACCGGATGCGCCAGCGGGGGTCGGACGTCGCGGCCCGCGGCGGGGGCTCCGAGGCGGGCGGCGCGTGTGCCCGAGGCGCTGTCTGTCGTGAGCAAGGTCGACCCTCGTGCGCGGCCGTCCTCGCGGGACCGGGACACGCCGCTCCGGGGTATCGCGCATTTCTCTCTCTCGCAAGATACTTCCCCGCGAAGGAGAAACACGCGGAGCCTCCCACGTCCGCCCCCCGAGGGCGCTCGTCGTCCGAAGGAGCAGCCGGAGGGAGGTCGGCGACGGTGGGGGCGTCGGTCCGAGGCGGGGCCGGCCGCGTCGGAGGCTCGTCGCGGGACCGGGATCGTCGTGGGGCTCAGGGCCGACGCCAGTCGACGAAGATGGGCGATGACCAGGCTCTGGGCTCGGCGTCCACGAGACAGTCGTCGTCGTCGCGAACGCCGCTGCACGGGTTCGGCTCGAGGCAGCGGCCGGACTCGTCGGTCTCGCAGCGGAGGCTACCGCCGTTCACCGTCGGGATGGCGGCTTCGATCGCGCGTACGTAGTAGACGGAGTCGCGTCCCGCGGCCGGGTGGTCCGGATCTTCGAACTCGACCCGGCAGCCTTCCTCGCGACCCTCGCACTCGAACACGCGCCAAGGATCTTCGATCACGGCATCGAGCGATTCATCGGCATCCGCCCGTGGCCGGATCCGCACGACTTCGATCCGCGTGATCGGCCGGCGCCGGTCGCTCGGATTCTCGCACTCTCCGCGGCACAGGCGTGCCAGCTCGTCTCCGGCGAGTCCGCGTACGGAGTAGCCCGGGCAGCCCGGCATTTGCTCGAAGGAGCCCACGGCGCGGACCCGAAAGCGCGGCAGGTCGCGTGTTGCGTGCGCTCCGCCCATGGGCGCGACGACGTCGTCGTCCGCATCGATCAGATCGAACCAGAGGAGGATCTTCGGCCCACTCGTCGCGTAGACTTCGCGACGCAGGAGGGCATCCCAGATGGCTTCACGGCTTCGCTCGCTCGCATGGACGGCAGCGAGACCACCCGTGTAGAAGAAGGACGCCATCCGCGCGTCGGCGCGTTCGGTCGGGGAGAAGTCCGCGGGGTCCACCGGCGCCGCGCGCGACGCGGGCGGAGGGCCGGTCAGCAGCGGGACCGAGACGCCGGCGAGTCGCGCATCGGTCATGTCCAGCCGCGCGGTCTCCTTGTAACCGGACCCCGCGCGCGACGTGTGCGTGTCGCTCGATCCGATGATGCCGAATCGGAAGCGCTGCTTCGTCGACGGTTCCTGCGCGGCGAGCATGGCCTGCACGGATGAGCCTGGCCGATGGTTGAAGGCGCGCAGAAAGCAGTCACGGCACTGGCCCGCGTCGAGCCATTCGGCGGCCTCCGAGCCGCCGACGGCGAGGTGGCCGGCGGCACTCGGGGTCGCGAGGAAGTAGCGGCGGGCCTCCCGCGCGCGGGTCTCGCACTCGCTCTCGGACGCGCCTTCCGCCAAGCAGCGGCCGCGGATGATCTCGCCGGCCTGCCAACACGCCGGCAGGTACGCCTCGCTCGGTTCGGGGCACACCGCCACCCCGTCTCTTCGTTCGAAGCGGGCGGCGCGATGGCGCCGGTGCTCCTCGGCACTGCCGTGTCCCGAGAAGATCTCCACCAGTCGTTGTCGGTCGGGATCGTGGTTCCCGTTCTCCAGCTGGCGCGCGAAGCTCGAGCCCTCCGGTGTGTAGTTCCCCCAGGTCGTGCCGTGCGGGATCACGAGTGAGGGAACGCCCCAGTCGTCGAGCTTCGCGAAGAGCTCTGCCGGCGTGCCGGCCCATTCGCGGCAATCGTCGGGCAGCTCGCGTACGGGTACGCCGTCGGCGCAGCGCGGGACATCGGCCATCTCGGCGAAGGAAGCCGCGGCGTCGAGAAACGTCTGCTGGAGACCGTTCAGCAGCGCGAGCGCCCCGATCGCGGCGGGCGGCGGCAGGACGAACGGGTTGCCGGTCGGCGAGTCCGCGGCGATCGGCCGGGCGGGAATGCTCGCCTCGTCGAGATCGCGAAGTACGACGTTCTTGTGGCCGAAATGGTTCTCCGGCCGGGTTCCCATCTGCGTCCACTCCCACCCGAGAAAGGAGACGAGGTCGGGCTCGCCCTCCCGGCGTCCCCTCGCGTCGCACGCGCGCATGGTGTCGATCGTCTCGCGCCAGCGACGGGGCGTCGAGTTCATCGCGTGATCGTTGATGGACCAGAAGTCGAGCGCCGAGCAGTACCGAGCGAAGTCGCATGCGTCGGCCACCGTGTAGGGCTCTCCGCCCGTGAAGACACCCGCCGCCAGGGCATCGAGCGAGAAGCCCGAATGCACGTGCAGATCGCCGAAGAGGATCTGCGACCCTTCCGGTGCGCCGACACCGGCCGCCGCCGCGCGGACGCTCTGCGAGCGCTCGGCCACGACCTCCGGCGGAACCCGGGCGGCGCCCGGAGATCCGCTCACGACGGGGGAGCCGAACCAGCCTCGGCCGATGGCGTCGAGGGCCGCAGCGACCACGCAAAGGCCGACGATCACCCCGCCGACCAGGCGCATTCGACGTCTGGCAGTCATGGGCGCGCTCAGTCGTTCACCTTGACCGGGGGCTCGGGCACGCTGGCTTGCTCGAAGATCACCGCGTCGGGCGTATTGATGATCGCCCGATAGACGTCGGCCGGATAGCCGCGCATGTGGGGCTTGTCCGGATCGTACGCAGGCTGGGGGACGCCGCCGCCCCGGGACTCGTAATGCGCCGGGGCCCGATACCGCTCGAGCTCGTCCGGCGAGATGCCGGCCAGCGATACGACCTCGGGATCGATCCACGCTCGACCATCGACCGCCTGCTCGGAGGTCGCCACCTCGAGGCTCAGGTCTTCGGGGCCCGCGAAGTACATCGACTTGCACATTCCGTGGTCGATGGGGCCCAGAACATTCACGCCGCGCGAGCGAATTCGATCGCGCAACGCGAGCAGCTCGTCCAGGGTGTCGACGTTGAACGCCACGTGCTGCATCGAACCTCCGGCGACCGGGTTCGCGGCGTTCCCCGCGTGGGTGACCCCGAGCGTGCGGTCGATCTTCGCGATCTCGGGCGTCTGGACGAAGGCCAGATACGACTGGTCGTTCAGCTTGAGGAAGCCGTGCCAGGCGCCCTCCACGCCGTGCATCCAGTAGAGCGCGACGAGCTCCATCCCGAGCACGTCGGTGAAGAACTCGATCTGCTTCTTGATGTCGGCCGTGCCGATGGCGAGATGGTGAACTCCGTTCCCGAGGCCCATGCTTTCGATCCTTTCTTCCCGAGTCGTCCGACCCGGTTCCCGCCGGCGACTGCCGGAGAAGCGCTACGCGTCGGATCGTGCGGGTGGTGGCGAACCGCCACGATCGCGGGCTTCAGGTAGGAGACGTAGGCGACCGCCGTGCCGAAAGCCCAGAGCGCCTCCGAGCTGACGTGGATCGCCTCGACCCAGAAGGCGTAGGGCGAGATCGCCTCTTGGAGAGCTTCCATCAATCCTCGTCGACGTCGTCCACCGCCGCCATGACGTCGAGGGATGCGCCCTCAGGCGCCGGCACCTCGCGGACACGCTCGTCGACGTCGTCGAACTCGAGGCGGAGCGCGCGGCACATCGTCGCGTGCATCTCGTACGTGCAGGTGATGTAGGTGAGCTCGAGGATCTCGACGTCGTCGAGCTCCGAACGAAGCGCGTCGAACACGCCGTCGGGCACGCGGCCCCCGTCGAGAACGAGGCAGTCCGTGTAGGCCAGCACGGCGCGCTCGATCGGTGAGAAGCACGTCGCCACCTGCCAGGAGGGAATCGCCTGGACCTGCTCCTCGGTCAGGCCGACGTCGCGCGACGCCTTGCAGTGTTGGGAGAACACGAATTGGCTGCCGCGCGCGTACCCGGCGCGAATCTGTCCCAGCTCGCGCAGCTTCGGCGAGATCTTCCGGTTGGGGTTGCGATAGAACGCGAAGCCTTGCACGGCATGGTCGAAGCACTCGGGTACCCCGGCGAAGACCGTCCACCAGTTCCCCGGGCTGCCGGTCGCGGTGCCGGGAGACTCGACGGGATCGCGATCTTGGAACAGGAGCTCGTACAGGGTCCGCGCGGTGTCGTGCGCTTCGGACTTGGGGATCTCGCGGAGTCTGGGCATCGGACGACGTCCTCTCTCGAAGTGGGGGCTCAGTCTTCGGGGTCCGGCTCCGACGCATAGCCTCGCAGCCTTCGTTCGTATTCGGGCCAGCCGACGAGAGCCCTCGCCTCGTCGAACGAGACGCGGCGGGTCGGCTCGCCGACGCGCCCCGCCAACTCCTCGGCCGCGGCCTGCATCGACGCCATGCTTCGCAGCAAGAGGGAGACGGGGTAGAGCACGAGGTCGTAGCCGACCTCTTCGAGCTCGCTCGGGGTCAGCCATGGTGTTCGGCCGTCCTCCACCAGGTTGGCGGTCTTCCAGCCGGGGACGAGCTCGCAGTAGCGGCGCATCTGGCCCGTGTCGTCGGGCGCCTCGAGAAACGTGAGGTCGGCGCCCGCGTCCGCGAACGCCCGGGCGCGCCAGATGGCCTCGTCGAATCCGTCGGTCCCATTGGCGTCGGTACGCGCCATGACGAGAACGTCCAGCCCGTACTCTTCCCTCGCGCGAACGGCGGCGCGGACCCGTCGCACGGCCTCTCGTCGGTCGACGATCGTCTTCCCCGCCGTATGTCCGCAGCGCTTGGGCCAGGTCTGATCTTCGATCATGACGCACGCGAGCCCGGCACGGGCGTAGCCGATCACCGTACGTTCGACGTTCGCCTCGTTCCCGTAGCCCGTGTCGGCGTCCCCGATGACGGGCAGGCTCGTGGCGGACGCGACGCTGCGGGCTTGATGGAGTGCCTCTCCGTAGCTCAGGAGACCGACGTCGGGCAGGGCGAGGCTCGCGGCCGAGACCGAGAAGCCGCCGAGGAACGACGCCTGGAAGCCGGCGCGCTCGAGGACTCGAGCCGACAGGGCGTCGAAGCATCCCGGCGCGCGCACGAGGCCACCCTCCAGTACTCGGCGCAGGGCGCTGCCGCCCGCCGCTTCTCGGGGAAAGAGACTCACGCGCTCTCCCGCGCGAGCTCGTCCTCCGAGGCCCGCACCAGGACGTCTCGCGCTTGCAGCACGTGCTCGGTCATGAGCCGGCCCGCGCGATCCCCGTTTCCCGAGCAGAGGGCCTCGACGATCAGGTGGTGGAAGAGCGTCGATCGCGCGAGCTCTTCGTCGTTGAAGCCGCGGTACGCACGAAGCACGAGTGGGTTCTCGAGCGACGCCTCGAGGGCGGTCCCGATGAACGGATTCCCCGCCGCCTGCGAGATCTTCCGGTGCAGTGCGGCGTTCATCTCCCGCACGCGCGCGAAGTCGTCGCGCTCGGCGTCTGGACCGGCGGCGGCTTCGAAGGCCTCGGCGATTCGGCGGAGGTCGACGTGGTCGGCCCGGGTGGAGCGTTCGGCGGCCAGCTCGCAGGCAAATCCTTCGAGTCGCGCCCGGACTTCGTAGAGATCCGAGATCTCCCGCGGTGAGAGATCGCGAACGCGCGCACCGCGCCGCTTTTCGATCTCGACGACACCTTCGCGCTCCAGTCGTCGCAACGCCTGTCGAACCGGAGTGCGCGAGATGCCCTCCTCGTCGGCGATGGCGGTCTCGACGAGCCGCTGCCCGGGCCGAAAGCGGCCGTGTCGGATGCCGTCGCGAAGGGCGCGGTAGGCGACGTCGCTCTGATCCTCTCGAAGGCAGCGCTCGGCCATGTGTCAGATTGTATACAATTAGGCGCCCACGAAGGCAACGGAGGGCCTCGGGAGGCGATCATGTATACACGACGCGGGGGAGGGGCACGCGCAGAGGCGTCGGCCCGCCCCCCCCCCCCTCACGGCTCGGCGCGCGCCACGGAAGGCAGCGTCACCGAGCGCCTCCCGAGGGGCAAGGCAGACGGAGACGTCAGAAGTGGTAGCTGAGCTCTCCGCCGTAGGTTCGCGGGGGCGAGAAGCCGCGCGTCGTGATTCCGAACGTCGAGACGATGGCGGTCGCGTTGCTGAAGTACGCGACGTCGAGGAGGTTCTTCGCCCAGAGCGCGACCTGCGCCCGGTCGTCCCAGAAGTCGTACGAGAACCGGGCGTTCAGGAGATTGTACCCGGGCTGGGTGGCCTGTGGGACTTCCGGGCCGAGCCACTGTACGCTGCTCTGATACGCCCACTCGACCCGCGGCGTGAACCACCCCTGCATGGGGGACCCCTCGAGGCCCGGAACCGCCATGGAGTATTGCAGGGCCACGAAGGTCTGAAGCTTCGGGACGAAGAGGAAGCGGTCGCCGGAGCGATCGATCGGCTCGCCGGTGTAGTCGCTGAGAGCGTCGGGGAACTCGTCGTAGACGGCGTCGGTGTACCCGACGTTCCCGGTGAAGAGCAGCCCATCGATCGGTCGCGCGTGTAGCTCGATCTCGAATCCCTTGGTCGTCGCTTCGGCCGCATTGTCGGTGACCCGGGCGATCGCGGGAACGCCGTTTGCGTCGAGCCCGGCATCCCGAATCTGCGTCACCTGGATGTCGTCGTAGTTTCCCCAGAAGAACGACGTGTTCAGCGTGGCGCGTTGATCGAACGCGATCATCTTGAAGCCGATCTCGAAGTTGTCGAGAGTCTCGGGGTCGAAGCTGAACGCCGGGCCCTGCCCACCGCCTCCTTGCCCGGTCGCGACGCCATTGAACCCGCCGCCTTTGAAGCCGGCCGAGTAGGTGAAGTAGCCCATCAGATGGTCGAGCGGCGTTTCGTCGATCAGATCCTCCGGGGTGGTCAGTGCCAGGCTCGCCATGGGCGTCCAGGCGTCGAAGATCTTGCTGCCGGCCTCGTCCGCGAACTCTTCGCCCGTCCGCGGATCGAACTGCATGAAGGTGAGCCCCTTCTTGTCCTGGGTGTATCGGAGGCCTCCGGTCAGACTCATCCACTCCAGAAGGTCGTAGGTGGCTTGTCCATAGAGAGCCCACGTCCAGTTCGAGATGTTGATCGGTGCGTTGGTGAGCCGATCCAGCGGAACCCCGCCTTCCCCGGGCGGGAGCACGTACGACGCGCGATCATCGAACCCCTTCTCCCAGAAGCCGAACGCGCCCGCGACGTAGTCGAGATCTCCGTCGAGAGCGGAGCCGTTCAGCTGGCCCTCTTGCATGATCTGCCTCTGAAAGCCCGGAGTTCCGTCGAGGATCGATCCCCCCGCGCTCGAGAGCTGCACGACGTCGAATCGCGTCTGGTCGACGTCGAACCGAATCCGCGGCTTCTGCTCGCGCCAGGACGTCAGCGACTTGACCGAGATGTCGCCGAAGACCGGAACCTCGCCGACGTCCCACGCTGCGGTCATCCAGGTGCCGTAGCTCTCCAGATCCGTGAGCATCGAGACGTTGGCGTGGGTCTCGAACGGCTCCGTCTCGGCACAGTCCTGGAAGAAACCAGGGGGGGACAGGGCGACGAGAGGTGCGTCGGTCCGCACCGGAACGCATTGCTGCGCGATGCCGTTGTTCGAGTCTCGCGACCAGGTGCCGCTCAAGTCGATCGTCACGTCATCGCGAGGGAGAAAGCGGAACGATCCGAGCACCGCGATCGAGTTGCGCCCGTTGAGCGGTTCGTTTCGGGTGGAGTTGAACGAGTAGCCGGGCGTGTTCGTCGTCGCGAACGAGAAGCGGGTGAACAGCCGCTCTCCGAGCCAGCCGCTTCCGATGGGGGTATTGATCGTGAAGCGGGTGTCGACGCGCTCGAAGTTGCCCGGTCGGACCATGACGAAGCCCTCGAGCTCGTCGCGGGGCTTGACGGTGGTGATGTTGATCGCGCCCCCCACGGTGTTCTTCCCGAAGAGCGTCCCCTGAGGGCCCCGGAGCACCTCGATCTGCTCCACGTCGACGATGTCGACCAGCGTGCCGAACGCCCGCGGCAGGAAGACGCCGTCGACGTAGACGCCGACGCCAGGGTCGAACCCGATGTCCGGTGTCGACGTGCCTACACCCCGGATCCGGATCTGGGTTGCGGCTCCGGTGTTGTCGGACTGGAAGGCGAGGTTGGGAACGAGCGACTGGATCTGGTCGAGACGCTGGACCCCGGACTCCCGTAGGGTGGTCTGGCTGAGGGCGGTCACGGACACCGGCGTGTCTTCGAGGAACTCCTCGCGCCGGCGCGCTTGCACCACGATCTCCTCGACCGTCTTCACCTGTCGACGCGAGAGCCCGCGAACCTCACCGCCTGCCGCGGCGGCTTCCGCCTGGGCGGCTCCGGCGTCGACCTCGTCCTCCATGCCGCCGAGATCTCCCGGGGTCTCGATCGACTCGACGTAGGCACTCGGGGCGTCCGGAGGCTCGGCCCCTGCGGCCGAGGCCAGCAACGTGAGAAGAACGGTGACGACGGTGTGTATCGGATGCTCTCGAGGCATGGCCAACCCTCCCTGTCGTGACGATGGGCCCGTGAAGGTCCCTCCGGGTCGAGCGCTGCCCGGCACTGCTCGACGCCGTTCCATTCAGCTCGCTCCCTCGCCGCGGTCCCCCCACCAGAGTTCGAACGCTTCCAGCAACCGCTCGAGGCCGTCGTCGGCTCGACGAAGCGCCTTCGAGCCGATCGGAGACATCAGGTCGTCCGTCGCGTCGAGGAACGAATGGAAGACTTGGTCTTGCAGCGCAAGTCCCCGGCGGGTCAGGCCGACGAGAGTGCCGCGCCGGTCCGCGGGATCCGGGAAACGTCGGACGTAGCCGCGCTCTTCGAGGCGATCGACGATCTTGGTCATGCCGCCCGACGATCGGTGGAGCTCGTTGGTCAGCTCACCCGGCGAGAGGCGATGCGGCTTCCCCGCACGACGCAGAGCGGCAAGCACGCCGTAGTCCGCCCAGAGAAGCTCGAACGGCTCGAGCACCTCGTCCTGAAACGCCCCGAGGAGGATGGTCAGCCGTGCCAAGCGCACCATCGGCGGGAGGGTCGAGATGTCTCTGTCTGGGTACTCCCGTTCCCAGGCGGCCGTGAGGTCGTCGATCCAGGACACGCACGTGCGCCCTATCGCGCATTTCTCTTCCTCGCAAGATACTTGCCCCGAAGAAGAACCGTGCCACCCGGAGGGGGCTCGCCGGGGATGCGCCGTCGTCGGCTCGGCCGCGGCCGAGCCCCGCTCTCACCGCTCGACGTCCGCCCCCGAGGCGCGCACGACTCGCATCGTCGGGGCGCGCTGGAACCTCCGGGCGCTGCCGCCGCGTGCAGGAGCGTCTCAGTCCCGGAAATCGATGCGCGCCGCCGGCACGAAGTAGCGATGACGAGGGATGTCGGCGACCTCGACGCCGTGGATCTCGACCACGGCTCCCTCCCGCAATCGCTCGCGAAGGATGGTCCTGGCCACGTCGTTCGCCTCCGTCACCTGGATGATCTTGCCGCCGAACTCCGTGAACACGAGAAACCGCTCGGGCGTACAGCGCTCGAGCTCACCACAGTGCACGCGGCCGACGACGGACGGTGGTGGCTCGGCCGGGGAGGTCGTCGGAAGAGGCACGGTCCCGGCTCGGCAGGGTGGGGGTGGAGGGATGCCCTCGGGAAGGCGAAGGCCGCCGCTACTGCAGGCGTGCGTGAGTTGTTCGGCCGTCAGGTTCCGGGCGGCGGACAGGTCGGCCGCGCCCAGATCCACGCTGCGGAAGTCCGCTCCCGCGACGTCCGCGCCCTCCAGGCGCGCGCCGGAGAGCCGTGCCCGCCAGAGGTAGGCGCCGACCAGCCGCGCCTCCGTCAGGTCCGCGTCGGAAAGGTCGGCGCGCTCCAGGTTGGCGCGCGTGAGGTCGGCGCGGCCCAGGCGGGCGTCCTCGAGAGTCGCCGCCTGGAGCATCGCCCCGGTCAGGCTCGCTTCCTCGAGATTCGCCGACGAGAGGTCCGACTCCACGAGGAACGTCCCGACGAGCGTCGATCCGCCGAGGTCCGCGCCCCGAAGGCCCGCGCCGCGCAGGTCGGCTCCGGAAAGATCGATCGCGCGCAGGCGGATAGCGCCGAGGTCGCGATCGCGCAGGTCGACCCGGGCGAGCGATCCCCCGCTCCGTGCGATCGCCTCGATCTCGGCAACGCTCGGCCCGCGCTCGCCGGTGCAGCTCGTGGCCGCGAAAGCGAAGGCGACCGCGGCCAGGAGCGACCGCTCCCGACCGCCGGGGACTCGCCTCCTCAACGCAGGAGCGTGGCGGCGCGGAGCACGAAGGCTTGGCTCGCCGAACCGTAGGGCGGCGTCGGCGTGGGCGCGGCCGTCGCGGTCGGCGCGGGTGTCGGCGTCGGGCTTGGGGTCGGCGTCGGCGCGCCTTCTTTGATCGTCGGTACGCACAGCATGCCGCTATGCCCCAACTTCGCGGTGACGCCCAGGTCGCCGAACTGGTCGGAGACGATGACCGACTTGCCCGGGAACTTCGACTCGGAAGCCACCCGACGGATCTTGTAGCAGGTGAGGTGGTTGGTCGGATCCTCGATCCCCTCACCGTTCTTGTCGACGGGGTTGCAGAAGACGTACGGCTTCTTCACGGTCGTGTCCTTCGTCTCGAACTGATCTTCGAGAGTGACGACCTGCTTCTCGAACCTCGGCGTCCCCGGCGCCGTCTTCGCGCGGTAGCACTTGAAGTGATTGATATCGAGTGCGGACGGAACCATGTCCTTCTCCGCCGGTACGCACAGGCTGTGGGGCTTGTTGAGCAGCAGCGTCTGCGGTCCGAACTGGTTCTCGACGTCGATGATCTGCCTCTGGAACTTCGGCGTGCCGGGCGCGCGCTTCGTGCGGTAGCAGCTCAGATGCGCCGTGGGGTCGCCGATCGGAGCGACGATGCCGATGCCTCCGCCGTCCTTCGCCACCGGATTGCAGAACTGGTCGGGCCGGCGAATCGATTCGGTCGTCGATTCGAACTGGTCGACCAACGTGACCCCGTCGATCGGAGTGAAGGGCGGAGCGATCTGCTTGGAGCGGTAGCACTTGTAGTGGTCCTGCTGCGCGACCGCGGTCGAGACGAGCGACAACGACGCGATGGCGGCAATGACGATTGGAGTCTTGGTCCTGATGTCGCCCATGATGATCCCCCCTCCGGAATCGCCTCGTGGGCCGAGGCTCGGCTTCAGGTTCCTGAACGTGAGCGCGTGCCAGCCGCGCTTTGGCTTGACGATTGAGACACGATGGTCTGCTCGAGGCGTCGTGTCAAGGAATCCGGCGCGCCATCGCGCGCGAGTCGACCGCCGGATCGCATCGCCGTCGCGGTTCGGGGCCGGCTCGGGGCCGGCCTGGTGCCCCGCGTCGTCGCGGCGTTAGAGTCGTCCGATGTCTCCGCGCGGCGAACGGCCTCGTTTGACGGTGTTGGTCGCGACGACCCGCCGCTGGCCAGAGCTCGAGAGCTGTCTCGAGGCGCTGCACGACCAGGCCCAGTCCGTCGGTGCCGAGATCCTGGTCGCGGACGGCTCCGGTGCGGGCTTGTCGTCGGACGCGCAGCGCCGCTATCCGGCGGTGCGCCTGCTGCGGCGCCCCGGCGCCACGGTCTTCCAGCTGCGTGCCCGCTCCCTCGAAGCGAGCCGGGGGGAGGTCGTCGCGATCACCGAGGACCACTGCCGCGTCGCGCCCGACTGGTGCCGCAGGATCCTGGAGGCTCACGAGCGCTGGCCCGATGCCGCCGTGATCGGCGGGGTCGTCGAGAACGGAGCCGACCGGACCCTCCTGGACTGGGCGAGCTTCCTCCTGGTCAATGGCTCCGTTCTGCCCCCCGTGCGCAAGGGAGAGCGCCCCCCGGTCGCCCTGCAGGCCAACGTTTCCTACAAGCGGCGCATCCTCCCCTGTCGTCTTCCGGACGAGGGACGGCTCGAGTGGATGTTCCACCGCGACCTACGGCGGGCCGGCGAGACGTTGCTGTGCGACGACGCGATTCGGTGTGTCCACGTGCAGTCGCTCGGGATCGCAGGCACGTGCCGGATTCACTTCGACGACGGGCGGACCCTGGCATGGTTCCGCCGGCGCGAGATCGGCCGCATCGAGAGGATCGGACGCCTCGTCGCGGCACCGGCGATGCCGCCGGCTCTCCTCGTCCGTGCGCTCCTGCCTCATCTCGGTCATTCCCGTCGGTGCTGGCGCTTCCTTCTGGCCCTGCCCTGGCTCGCCGTCTTGGTGTGCTGCCGGACCGCCGGCGCCGTCGCGGGCTTCGTCGCGGGCCCCGGGAAGAGCCCGCAGCGCATCCGCTGACCGGATCCGTCCTCGGCGGGGCTCGCGGCTCGTCCCGCGAGGAGACGGGGCTGCGCGATTCGGCCCGGGTGCCGAGCGAAGACTTCGGGAACCGGCTATGGTGCGCAACTGATGGGGCCTGCTGCCGATGCCGGTGTGGAGAATCGTGCGCGCTGGTCGAGGGCTTCGCGCCTCGCGCCGGTGTGGGCATGGGCGCTCGTGGTCCTGGCCGTGGGGACGTTCGCGCGGGCCGATGACGAGGCGGCGCCCGTCGAAGTCGTCCGGTCCGAGGAGCGACGACTGGAGGAGGAGCTGCCGGTCACGGGCACGGTCACCTCCGAGCGCGTCGCGGCGCTGTCGCCCCGGGTGAGCGGCCTCGTGACCGTCGTTCACGTCGATGCGGGCAGCCGGGTCGAGGAGGGCCAGGTGCTGCTCGAGCTGGACGACGAGCTGGCTCGATTGGCGCTCGAACGCGCCCGCGCGTCGGCGGAGGAGTCGGAGGCCCGTCTCGGCGAGAGCGAGCGTCTTCGCGAAGAGGCGATCACGCTCCTCCGGAGGCGGACGATCGCCCAGACCGAGGCGGACGCCCGTCAGGCCGCGTCGCGCATCGCCTCCGCGGAGGCCCGTCGGCTCGAAGTCGAGGTGCGTGAGCAAGAGGAGCGCGTGGAGCGGCACACGCTGACCGCGCCCTTCGACGGGGTCGTGAGCCGCCGTCTCGCCGACCCGGGGGAGTGGGTCGAGACCGGGACCCCGGTGTTCGAGCTCGTCGAGGTCGACCGAGTGCGCCTGGACGTTCGCGTTCCGCAGGAACGCTTCGCGGAGATCGGGCTCGACACCCCCGTCTCGATCCGTCTCGACTCGCATCCCGCGGTGGACATCCCGGCCCGCGTCGCGGCCAAGGTCCCCGTCGCCGACTCCGACGCCCGGACGTTTCTCGTACGCATCGCGGTCGACGACCGGCCTGCGTTCATGACGCCGGGGATCTCGGGGCGAGCCCTGTTCCGACTGCGGCGCGACGAGCCGGTCGTCGTGGTCCCGCGCGACGCCGTGATTCGCACGGTGCACGGAAGCAACACGGTCTGGCTGGTCGCGGAGAACGGGGCCGCGCGCCGGGCGGCGAGTCGAGAGGTGCGGCTCGGTCGCGCGAGTGGAGACCTCGTCGAGGTTCTCGAAGGCCTTCCGGCGGGTGTGCCGGTCGTGGTGCGGGGAAACGAAGCCCTCCAGGAGGGAAGGGCGGTTCGGATCGTCGACGGGTCGGCGACCGAAGCGGACGCCTCGAGGAAGCGTACCGGAACGGAATCGTGATCGAACGGATCGCGCGCCAGGGGACGCTGCTGACCGTCGCCGTCCTGATTCTGTGCTTGTTCGGCATCCTCGCCGTCTTGCGCGTCCCGGTTCAGATGATCCCCGACCTCGAGGTGCGGACCATCGCCGTTCGCACCGCGTGGCCCGGCGCGACGCCGCAGGACGTCGAGACCGAGATCGTCATCGAGCAGGAGGAATATCTCCGCAACGTTCCGAACGTACTCCGGATGATCTCGGTTGCCGAGACCGGCCAGGCGAACATCGAGCTCGAGTTTCCCTTCGGTGTCGACATCAACGAGGCGCTCATTCGTGTCAACAACGCGCTCAGCCAGGTGCCGGCGTACCCGGAGAACGTAGACGAGCCGCGTCTCTTCACGAGCTCGTTCTCCGAGAACGCGTTCATGTACTTCCGCGTCCACCCGCTGCCCGGAAACTCGCGCGGACTCGACATGAATCTCATGCGAGACTTCATCGACGACAACGTGAGGACGCGCATGGAGCGCATCCCCGGGGTCTCGCAGGTCGACGTTCGCGGCGGGGCCGAGCGGCAGGTGCAGATCTTCGTCGACCCGGCTCGTCTGGCCGAGCGTGGCATCACGTGGACGGAGCTGCGCGACGCGATCCGCCGTCGCAATCGCGACGTTTCGGGCGGCGACCTGGACAGCGGCAAGCGTCGGTATCTTCTGCGCACCGTCGGGCGCTTCGAGACGCTCGACGATCTGCGCGACTTGATCGTCCGCCGCGACGGCGATGCTCTCGTGCGACTGCGGGACGTGGCGACGGTGCGACTCTCGCACTACGAGATCCGTGCTCAGTCGTGGGTGAACGGACAGCCGGTCATCAATCTCGCGGTCCGCCGGGAGACGGGCGCCAACGTCATCTCCATCAAGGAAGCGATGCTCCCCGCCGTGGAGCGCCTGAACCGCGATCTCCTCGAGCCGTCCGGCATGCGGATGAGCCTGATCGCGGACGACGTGCGCTACGTCGAGGAATCGATCGCGAACATCTGGACGAACCTCGCGATCGGCGCCCTGCTCGCCGCCTCGGTGATGTTCCTGTTCCTGCGTTCCGTTCCGGCCACGCTCGTCGGGCTCGCGGGGATCCCCGTGTGCACGATCGCCGCCTTTCTCGGGCTCCTGCTCGCCGGCCGCACGATCAACGTGATCTCGCTGGCCGGGGTGGCGTTCGCGATCGGGATGACTCTCGACAACACGATCGTGGTTCTCGAGAGCATCGAGCGCGAGCGACGTCGGGGGCTCGGCCCCTTCGATGCCGCGATCGCCGGGGTCCACAGAGTGTGGACCGCGGTGATCGCGTCGACGCTCACGACGGTGCTCGTGTTCGCGCCGGTCCTCTTCGTGCGGGAGGAGGCGGGCCAGCTGTACTCGGATGTCGCGGTGGCGGTCTCGGCATCGATCCTGGCGTCGATGGCCGTCGCGTTGATCGTGGTCCCGGCGGCATGTGCGCGGCTCCGGTTCCGGGAGCGTACGGACGGCGCTCTCGGGGGACGCGGCGCGAAGGATCGGCTTCTCCGCGGGATCTCCTGGATCATCGATACGCCCCGGCGTCGGTGGACATGCCTGCTCTCCGTGGTCGGGGGCACCATCCTCGCCATCGTCCTCCTGACCCCGCCGGCGGAGTATCTTCCCGAGGGGGAGGAGCCGAAGCTCTTCGCGCGCATGATCGCTCCGCCCGGCTACAGCCTGACGGAGATGAAGGCGACCGCGAAGGAGATCGAGGCGCAGTTCCTTCCGAGCGTCGTCGACGTCGAGGACGTCGGAGACACGGTGGCCGACCCGGCGATCCCGCCGCTCGCCTACTTCAACATGATCGTCCAGCCGCAGTTCCTGATGGTCATCTCCGAGCCCGAAGATCCGGCGCGGATCGACGAGTTGATGGCGGTGATGACGGACCGGTTCTCCGGCCATCCGGGAATGCGGGCGTTCGCGGCGCGCGGCTCGATCATCTCGAGCAATGACGGTGGA
>JAUIFY010000071.1 GCA_030430245.1 bacterium
TGATTCTGCTGGCGACGCACCTTCCTGCCCCCGAGCTCGGTCCAACCCAAGCTCGACACAGATTCGCGCTACCTGCGCGCACGCATGAATCGCTCGAGCCACGTGGCGATCGTCGGAACGTCCGCCCGGCCCTGGATGACTTCATCGATCAGGAACCGCTCCGCTTCGTCCGCGTCGACCTGCAGGCGATAGCCGTTCATGGAAAGGAAGACCGCGGTCGCCGCGAACGCCATCCGCTTGTTCCCGTCGACGAAGGCGTGGTTGCCGGCGAGGCTCTGCATCAACGCCGCGGCCTGCTCGGACAGGGACGCGTAATACCCCGAACGCGGGCGCGCGAGCGCGCTCTCCAAGAGGCCGGGATCGCGTACACCGTCAGCCCCACCGAAGCGATCGAGCAACTGGCGGTGGAGATCGAGCGCCTCCTCGAGCGTGAGGTAGAGTGTCTTGCGAGCCACAGATGGAGCTCGGCGCTAGCGCGCAAGGCGCTCGAGCAACTCGGCGTGGTCCTCGATGACCTCGGTGGCTGCCCTGCGAAACGGCGGACGCAAAGCCGCGCGCTCGAGATACTCGGCCGCCGCGCTCGACAGCACGGAGGACAACGTGCGCCCCTCCTGCTGGGCGTGCGCCTTCAAGCGCCTCAACACCTTCGAATCCATCTTCGAGCTGAACTTCACGGAAGCCATCTGCCACCAGGGTGCCCTGTGCGGCATGACGTGTCAAGATCTGTCATGACAGGCGCGTCGGCTCCAAGCCCATCGCGGCGGTGATGGAGGTGGCCCCCAGGGGGCCATCAGATGGCACGCGGCAACACGTGACGACACACGCGACTCCGAGAACACGAGTGTTTCCAACGAGCGGGAGGGGGTTCAAGTCCCCCGCCTCGCATTGCCGCCTGTCCAGAGTCAGGCGCTCGCATCTCGTGTTCCGGGACCTGTGCGACATGCCCACGTCGCGTGATTTCGACCACCAGGAAGGGGTTCCAAGTCCCCCTCCTCGCATCCTTCACCGGATCGCTTCGGTGTTCGACATCCGGCCACGGCTGGTTCCATGCGACGGGACCACGCCGGCCACCCGCGCCGTCGTCAGTCCTCGTACACCTCTCGGCGATGCCCGATCTTGACGATCAGAACCGTCTCCGGAGGCTCGATCGTGTAGATCACGCGGTAGTCGCCCACTCGCAGGCGGCGGGCGCCGCGAAAGCTGTACCGGAGCGGCTTGCCGAACTCGATCGGATTCGTGCCGAGCTTCAGCTCGATTGCTCTTCGAACGCGCACTCTCGCTGCACTCGAGAGACTCGGGATGTCGCGTCGAACGACACTTTCCAAGTACTCGATGCGGTACTTCAATCCCACGCCTTGTCGTGTGGGATACGCTTCTGCTTCTTCGCGAGGCGATCATCGGCGACCCGGGAGAAATGAAGATCCTCCTGGTAAGCCAGGGCTTCCTCGATGAGGCTCAGCCCCACGCCCGCCACCGACTGATCCCTCTTCCCCGACAGCCGCTCGAGCGCCTTGTAGACGTCGTCGTCGACCGTGATGTGGATCCGCTTCTTCGTCGTAGGCATCTCTCCCTCTCGAAGGCAGTGTAACACCAGTGTAGCACCGTCATCAACGGTCGGCGGCACCGCCCCGCCTCTGGCCCCGAGGGGGCCATCGGATGGCACGTGGCGGTACACTCGGCCCCGAGAAGGCGCGTGTTCGCGACGGGCGGGAGGGGGTTCAGGTCCCCTTCCTCGCATGGACGCAACCCGCGAGGGCGGTGACCCTGGAAGCTCGAGGTCGCGGGTTGCGTGCGAAGCGTGGGGCCTACCTCGGTCCTGCCGAAACGAGGTCGAACGTGCCCGCGGTGCCCACGTAGAGAACGCACCCGTCTCGCCCTTCGCACGAGACCCGGTGGGCCACCTCTTGCTCCGATCCGAAGTAGCTGCCGGGATCGAGCGTCCGGATCTCGGTCTTGCCCGGCACGTCGTGCTCCAGGCGCCCCTGGATCACGACAGCGTGCAAGGTCGAGCCGTCGCTGCGCACCGAGCCGTCGAATCCCGACGGAAGCTTGGCGAGTGCACGGCGAGTTTTGTCGTCCGGCGCGTTGCCCGGAAGAGCGGCGACCCTGGGCCCATCGGCAGAGGCGGACCACTCGGACGAGTCGACCCAGGCCATGCTTCCCGCGTCGATCCTAATGGGCGTCTCCGTGCGCTCGAACGCGGCCTTCGCGGAATGGACGAGATAGGGTCCCTTCTCGATCTCGATGTACGCCACGTTCTCACCGCCCTTCGCGGCGGTGACGTGCACTTCACCGGCAGGCTGCGTCCAGAAGGACGAAGGCGGCAGCCACGACTTCTCCGCCTCGGGACGATCGTTGTGAACGAGGCCGCTGATGACCACCCCACGGTAGGTGACCGGGTGGATGTGCGGCGGTGACGCGAATCCGTCCGCGAACTCGACGAGGAAGCCGCTCGGCACGGGAGCATTGCGATCGCCCCACAACGTGCCAGCCCGTGGGCTCTCGTCTCCCCGGAGAGGGTTCAGCGCCTGCCACTCGACGTCGGACGCGACGCGGACCCGCACGATGGCGGGCGGGCGCGCCTCCGGACTCGACAGAGAATCATCGGCGAACGCGGCGATGGCAGGAACGAGACGTGGCCCTCGTTCCCTCCCAAGATCCGGGCCCAGGCGCGCTCGCGACCGAAACGATGGAGGAGTCGTCGGCCCACGCCGTACGTTGTCCACGATCGCCTCGTCGAGGTTGGAAGCACCCTGGACACCGGGTCGGATGGCATCGACGGTGGACTGGATGTTGCCTCCCGGCTCCGCGTCGTCGAACGCCGCACCGACCGCGCCGCATCTCCGTCTGGCCCCCAGGGGGCCATCCGATGGCACGCCACGATAGGCCACGACACACGCGATCCGGAAAGGATGCGTGTTTCTGGTTCACGAGCGGCTCGTCTCGCAATCGGCGGCGTGAATCGCCATTCGGACGGAATGGTCGGAGCCCGCCCTAGGCGCTAAGATGGGTCCATGGATCGCGACGACGTAAAGGCCTTCATCGACCGAGATCGCGCGCGAGTCGATGCGAGCCGGCGCCGGTTCTGGGCGAAGCGACGCGCCGATCACGGCCCCGCCGCGACCGTGGTCGCCTCCGAGGCGCTGCGCCGGCACATGCGGACCGTTCGAGACGACTGGCCCTCTCGTGAGCAACGCGAGGCCGACCTCGCGCATCATGTGGCATGGACCGGCCTTCTCGAGAGGATCGGCGGTGCGATCGCCGATCGCTGAGCTCCTCTCGGATCTTGGGTCGGCACTTCGGCAGCTAGGTGCGCGCTGGTATCTGTTCGGTGCCCAGGCCGCGATCCTTCACGGAGCGGCGCGGCTCACTGCAGACGTCGATGCCACGGTAGAGCTCGGCGGCCGAGAGATTCGGACTCTGCTGGCCGAGCTGTCGGCCCACGGCTTCACCGCGAGATCCGACGACCCCGAGTCGTTCGCCGAGACGACCAGAGTCGTCCCGCTGGTTCACCAGGCTACAGGCATGCCTTGCGATCTCGTCCTCGCCGGGCCGGGGCTCGAACCGATGTTCCTGAACCGTGCGGTTTCGATCGGGGTGGAAGACGTCGAGGTACCGGTGGCTGCCGCGGACGACATCGTCGTCATGAAGATCCTGGCGGGTCGCCCAAAAGACCTCGAGGACGCGACGTCCGTCGTCGCCGCGTGTGGCGACTCTCTCGACCTGACCCGTGCCCGCTCGACTCTCACCGAGATCGAACGTGCTCTCGATCGAAGTGATCTCACGACGACGCTCGAGGCGATCGTCGCCCGCGTTCGGAGAGGCTGACGGCAATCGTCCTGAGCTCGAAGCGGTCAAGACGACAAAGGTTCCGGTCGGAGGTGGGGTAACCGGCACGACGCCTACCCCAGAGCGCAGCAAACCGAATGCGGCTCCAGCGCGCCAGCGAGAGCGCCGGCGGAGATTCTGCGAGCAAAGAATCTCGTTGACCAGACTGTCCTGGCACGGCAGACCGATCGCCATGTCCCAGGAATTCGAGGGCGTGAAGCGTGTCGTCACAGGTCATCCTGCGGACGGCCGCTCCGATCGAGGCGTGAGCGGCTCCTCACGGCGTACGCGTCGACGAACCTGCTCCGAGGAGACGTTCCACGGAGAGGCCGACGGCAAACAACAGATCCACCCGATCGCGTTGGGCGGCGAGCTCGACCCCCACGGGCAGCCCCGACGCGGACACGCCGGCGGGAATGGCCAGCGCGGGAAGATCGACGGCGGCGTTCAAGAGCGGGTTGCGCGTGAGCGGCCCCATCACGGGCGTCGTCTGATCCGGCACGGAAGCATCGATGCGAGGCGGCATGAGAGTGGTCACCGGCTGGACGAGGAGCTGGAGGTCGTGCTCGACGAAGGCGGCTTCGTAGCGCGCGCGCAGATCGGCCCGTGCGGCGAGTGCGTCCTCGTACGCCTCCTCGCTCACCGGGTCGTCCAGGAAGCGGCGGAACATGCTCCGCACGTTCGGGGTCGCCAGCGCGTCGACCAGTCCCGCCAGGTCCACGGGCGCACCGTGAGCCCGGAGGTACGCGGGGACCTCGCGCACCACCTCGTAGCCGAAGATGGCGCGCATCCGATCCGAGAGCGTGCCGACGTCCCCCAGATCCAGCTCCACGATCCGTACGCCCCGCGCCTCGAGGCGGGCTCGCACGTCCGCGAACACGGAGGCGATCTCGGAATCGAGTCCGCGGAGCGTGTACGAAGGAACGGCGATCCTCAACCCGGACAGCCCGGCTCCCCGGGTCTCCTCGATGGGCGCACCCGTGATCACCTGGTCGAGTAGGATCACGTCGCCGACCGAGCGCGCCATGAGTCCGAGGGCGGACATCGTCGCCGAGAGCGGGAGGACCCCGTCATGCGGGTAGCGCATGCGGTCGGGTCGGAAGCCGACGATTCCAGTAAACGACGCGGGCCGCCGGATCGATCCCGCGGCGTCCGACTCGATGGAAGCGGGCGCGAGCCTTCCCGCGACGGCGGCCGCCCCTCCGCCGCCACTGCCTCCCGCGAAGTACCGCGGGTCGTGCGGGTTGCGCATCACACCGAACGTCGCGTTCTGGCCGGTCGGTCCCTGAGCGAGCTCGTGCAGATTGACCTTCCCCAGAAGAATCGCTCCCGCCGCCCACAGTGGGTCGAGGATCGAAGCGTCGCGAGCCGGACGAAGTTCACGCAGCACGTCGGTGCCGCCGGACGTAGGCAGCGCCTGCGTGTCGATGTTGTCCTTCACCGCGATCGGCACACCGTGGAGGGGACCGATCCGGTCGCCGGCCGCAAGGCTGCGATCGGCGGCCCGCGCTTGGCTCAGGACGCGGCGCGGGTCGACGGCGATGAAAGCGCCGAGCTCTCGGTGCCGAGCGATCCGGCCGAGAAGCGCCTGGACGCACGCTTCACTCGTGTAGGTCCCGACCCGGATCGCCGCAGCAATCTCCGCGACGGACGAATGCACGCACGTTGGCGGCGTCGTGCGATCGCCGCAGGCGCCTGCGAGCAACGCGAGGACGACGCCGATGCGGAGAGGCTTGCCCAGCACTCTCGTTCGGCTTGCCACGCTTTGGTGACGGCACGACCCTCGGGCACCTTTAGCGGCGCCCGAGTCCGCCGGTCGGTGAGCCGAGTTGGCCGCCTTCGACCGACGCCGCGCAGGTGCGCGCGAGCCGTTGGGAGGAGCACTCCACGCCCTACGAGACCGACGGCACCCGGATCGGGCACCGGACGCCGGGCGCGAGAGAAGGCCGACGGTCCGCCGTCACGAGCTCGCAGCGCAGCGCCTCGGCCAGACCGACATACGCGACGTCGTAGGCGTTCTCCCACGTCGCCCGCGCCGCGACGGGCGCACGAGGTCATTCATCCCTCGCGCCAGGGTAGGCGCTTGCCGTAGCCGTGCTCCATCGCCGAGCCGTCGTCTCCGGCGTTCAAGTGGACCGGCGGGGAGTAGAACGTGGACTCCGGCGTGACCCGAATCACGACGCGGTCCTCTCGTTTCGCCATGTCCTCGACAATCGGGCGGGCCGCTTCCGGAATCTCGTTTCCCGACATGATCTCGCCGACCTTCATCATCACCGAGCAGGTCAGATCGAGGTCGCGCTCGATCTGGGCCTTGCCGTAGAGGAGCATGTAGGTCAGCGGCCACTTCTCGTCGAGCACGCAGATCGATGCTTCTCCGAGTCGCTCGACGGCCTTCGCCTTGGCCCGACCGGCCATCGTGGAAATGAGGAGATCGTCCCCACCCATCGTGTAGTAGACGATCGACATGGAGGGAGGCCCCTTCTTCCGCTCGAATCCGAACACGCAAGTGCGGTTCCTCTCGACGAACGCACGTCTCTCTTCCGAGTTCATGGTCTCTCCTTTCCGTGCGGCGAGATTGCCGTGCGGCGAGATATCCACCAAATCGAAAGGGCTGATACCTCCATGTGCATGGTGCATATCGAAGCACGTCGACTCGAGCACTTTCTGGCGGCGATCGAAGCGGGCAGCGTCCCGGGGCGAACTCGGTCTCGGTCGTGACGGCGTAGTTGCGATCGGGCGAGTTCGTGAGCGCCCCCCCACGAGCGGTGGCCCTCCACGAGCTTCGGGAGAGCCCTTTCGTCGCCAAGCAACTCCCGGCGCGAACTCTCTCGGCGATCGCTGGCATCATCACGCAGGAAGGTGCGGTATTGCCTGCCTCTCTGGACGTCTTGCGTGCTGCAGTCGAAGCGGAACGCGATGATCTGGCCATCGCCTCTGCTTCTCTGAGCCTGGCTTCCTTCCGAAAGCGCACCACCCAATCGCGACGGCACCTGGCAGCTCCGACCGCCGAGGGCCGCGCATCCCCGATCAGCTCTCCAGCTCGACGTTCATCTCATCGACTCGCGCAGAGGCCCCCAAGGCAGCGAACCCGTCGCGAGCCCGCCGGAGAAACGAGGCCCTCTGCTCCTCGTCGCCGAGCAACCGCGCAGCGCGGCCGCGCTCCGCGAGGAGGAGCGGCGCGAGATTCGTCGTGCCGGTCTCGGCGATCAGCATCTCGACGGTGTCCAGAGCGTCGCCGAGTCGCTCGAGCGCGTCCGTGCCGCCGTCGGCGCGCAACGCGGGCGCGAGCGTCAGGGCGAGGGTGAGGATCTCCGTCCGGATGCCGCGCGCCTGTGCGAGTTCCAACGCCGACTCGGCGGTCGCCCGCGCCCGCAGGGCATCCCCGAGGGCCAGCTCGACGCGCGACCGCACCGCCGCCCGTCTCGTATCGAACTTCCGCAACGCCGGTCCCCGCAGGGAGGAGACGCGGTCCAACGCTCCGGCCGCCTGCTCGGGCTCGCCTTCCAGCAGGAGCTGTTGTGCGAGACCGATGTGGAGCGAGAGGCGCGCGTTGCGCCCGAGCCGCTCCTCCAGCGCGAGGGATTGACGGATCGCAACTTGCGCCCACTCCGGATCCAGGAGAAGCCAGCCGTAGATGGCGAGAAAATCGGCGGCGAACGCCCCCATCTCGGCATCTCCCAACCCGCGGGCGATCTCGAAGACGTCCTCCAGGTGGCGGCGGCCCTCGGCGAGTGATCCGCAGAAGAAGTCGTTCCGGCCGAGCTCGATCAGTGCTCCGACGTAGGTGCTCATCCCCCACTCGCGGAGCCCCCACCGCGGGTGGGCACGCGTCCACTCCGCCTGCTGGAGAGCACGCTCGCGGTGCGTCTCGAAATCGCCTCGCATCGCGAGCGGCTCGAGCGACGGCCAGAGCGCCGCCGCCCGGGGGTCCGGTTCGGAGAGGCCGCGCGCGATCCGCTCCCATTCGGCCGCGTGGTGCAACGCGCCTTCGATCTGGCAGTCGTTCACCAGATAGACCGCCATCGCCTGGTGGAGGCGCCCGGCCCAGTGGCCATCCTCCAAGCCCGCCGCCCACCCGATCCCCTCCTCGAAGATCGCGCGCGCTTCCGCTTCGCCCAGATCGAGGCGAAGCCCGAGCGCGACCCGTGCGAAGCAGGCCTCGGCGCCGATGAGGACGGCTTCCGGCTCGTCGGCCGCCGCCCGCGCGAGGTCGCACACGGCCTTCCAATGTCGTCCGGCGGCGGCGAAGTCGCTGCCGGCGACAAAGCGGGCGGCCCGCGCGTGCCACCGGGCGGCGGCGAGAGTGCGGCCCGCCTCGGCCGAATGGTGCGCCAACAGAGCGGCCGATTCGTCGAGCTTGTCGGCGTCCGCCTCCTCGATTCCGTCCGCCACGGCCCCGTGCGCTTGCCGCCGGTGCTCGAGGAGCTGCGACCGCAACGCCACCTCCTGCGTCAGTGGATGCTTGAACGCGTACGTCGCCGCGGGGAACACCCCGGTCTCGACGAGGAACTCGCGCGACTTCAGGACGGCGAGCGCTTCGTCGAGCGCGCCGTTGGACGTAGGCACATCCTCCATCGCGTCGACCACGCGCCGCAGCAGCGGCTCGGCGAACTCCTTCCCGATGACCGACGCGACCTGCAGGACGAGCTTCTCCCGCTCCGCCAGGCGGTCGATGCGCGCCCCGAGGAGCGCCTGCACCGAAGGCGGCACGTCGATCTCGGTGAGTGGCGCGACCAGACGATGGCGCCCGCGATCGCCTTCGAGCGCCCCCGCTTCCGCGAGGGTCTGAACGATCTCTTCTGCGAAGAACGGGTTGCCGCCGGATCTGTCGTGGATCTGATCGGCGATCCCGGCCAGGCTCGGGTCGCTCCCGAGCAGATCGTCGACCAGCTCGCGGATCGCCTGCGGACCGAGTGGCGCGAGTGGCACCTGGCGATAGTGGGTCTGCTGCATCCAAGCCGCGCGGTACTCCGGGCGGAAGTTCACGATCAGAAGAGCGGAGGACCCGGCAATCGCCTCCACCCACTGCGCGAGAAGGATCTCGCTTGCGGGGTCGAGCCAGTGCAGGTCTTCGACGAGGGCGATGGTCCGCGCCGCGCCGGCGCGGGGATCTCGCGCGACCCGGCGGACGACCGCGAAGAGCTGGCGCTGCTTCGCGTCGGGGTCCATGCGCGGGGTCGGCCGATCCGGGTCGGGGACGTGGAAGAACTCGAATACGACCGGCAGCACCTCTCGAAAGCTCTCGTCGAGCAGCAGGAGGCGGCCGGCGATCTTCTCGCGCACCGTGGCGTCGTCGTCGTCGGGTCGGACACCGAAATAGGCCCGAAACACCTCCAGCATCGGGAGATACGGAAGGCTCCTTCCGTGGGCGAGGCCGTGCCCGACGTTCACCGCGAGGCCGCGGTCTCGACAGCGCTCGGCGAACTCGTGGCAGAGCCGGCTCTTGCCGGTCCCGGCCGCGGCCACGATCCCGACGACCTGACCCTGCCCCTCCCTCGCTTGCTCGAGCGCGGTCTCGAGCGTGGCGAGGTCCGCCTCGCGGCCGACGAAGCGGGTCAGCCCGCGAGCCCGCGAGACGTCGAGCCGGGTCGTCGCGCGTCCCGGTCCCACCAAACGGTGGACCCGAAGCGGCTCGGTCGCGCCCTTGACCTCGAAATCGCCCAGGTCCTCGATCTCGCAGTACCCGTCCGCCAGCGCCGCCGTCGCCGCGCTCAGATAGCAGCTGTCCGGAGACGCCAGCTGCTCCATCCGCTGCGCGAGCCCCACCACGTGCCCCTGGGCGGTGTAGTCCATGCGCAGGTCGTCTCCGATCTTGCCGACGACGACCTCGCCCGAGTTGAGACCGATCCGGGTGGAGAAGCCGACGCCATGAGCGCGCTTGACCTCGGTCGAGTAGCGCACGAGGTCTTCGCGGAGGTGCAGCGCCGCGAAGCAAGCGCGCTGCGCATGATCCTCGAGGGCCAGGGGAGCGCCGAAGAGCGCCATGATTCCGTCGCCGGTGTACTGGTTCACCGTTCCCTCGAACCGGTGGATCCCCCCGGAGAGAATCTCGAAGAACCGGTTCAGAATCGCGTGCCACACCTCCGGGTCGAGCTGCTCGGCGAGCTCCATCGATCCCTTCACGTCGGCGAAGAGCACCGTGACCAGCTTGCGCTCGCCCTCGATCGCCGCTCTCGATCGCAGAATCTTGTCGGCGAGATGCCGCGGCGTGTAGTCGCGCGGGGACCGTTCCGGGGCCGTCGTCGCCGCGGCCGGCGGCGACGCACCGACCGCCGACGCCGACGAGTCCAGCCAGACGACCGCCTTCCCGTCGCGCTCGACCACGCGCTGGATGTCGACCAGCTCCTCGACGAGCTCGTCGAGCTCCTCGCCGTTCAAGCCGAGCTCGCGGCCGAGCGCGCGAACCGAAGCGCGCCTCTGCTCGGCGAGGAACTCCTTGGCCCGCCGCAGGCTCTCGAGGAAGCTCACCGCGATCTCCACTCGTCGAAGCACGACAGGGCCTCGTCCAGGTGCTCGAGCTCGAACGACCCCATGCGCCGGGTGAGGCCGGTGCCATCCAGGCAGAAGACGACCCAGTGCTCGGTCTCGTAGGCGCCGCCTTCGCCGAGCTCCCCGGTGCGCCGAACCGACACGACGCCCCCATCCGGCTCGATCGCCGCCCAGTGCCAACCGAGCTCGATCCGCATGGAGCGCGTGAGCGTCGCCAGGGCGCCGAGGCTCTCGAGGTAGGCGTCCGCGCCCTCGATCCGACCAAAGCCGGTTCGGCGACGGTCCTCGGCGACGAAGTCGTCCGTGTAGAACGACCGCAGCCGCGCGAGGTCGAGATGCGGCGCGTTCAGCGCGTCGTTGTAGCGCGAGGCCACGTCGAGCACCGGCGCGAAGTCCGGCTCGCGCGCACCCCAACGCTCCCACGCGATCCGCTGCGCATCGCGCCAGTCGTCGGCCTCGAGCCCGACGACGCGGACCAGCCTTCCCTGCCCATCCACCTCGCCGACTTCGAGCCCTTCCATCTCGAAGGCGCCGCCCTCGGATTCTCCGGTCCAGAGCAAGCGGACGACTCCAATTCGATCCCCGGCGGCGCCGACGACGTCCAGCCGGGTGGGGCTCGCTCCCTGCTCGATGCGGGTCCGGAGAGACGCAACGGCGAGCTCCGCATCCGCTTTCACCTGCGAGTACGGCCGCCGGTCCTCCCAGACCATGTTGGGCGCGAACCGGGCGCGCATGGCCTCCAGGTCGCGCGTCCGGAAGGCATCGGTCACCGCGCGGAAGGCACGGACCGCGCCGTTCCGGCCTGCGATCTCTCTCAGGGGGTTGGGCGCCGCCGCCGAGATCTCCTCGAAGCGGGCCCAGGCACGGTCGAGGTGCTCAGGCTCGAAGAGATCGGAGCGGATCGTGCGTCCCTCGTCGTCGACTTCCGAGACCATGACGAACGCGCTCTCGAACCTCCCGCCCTCCCGAGTTCCGACCCAGCGCGCGTCGATGAGGATGCCCCGAGCGCCGATGCGGACATGGTCCGCCACCACCCGCACATCCGGGGCCAGATCGATCATCGCCTCGATCGAACGGAAGTATTCGTCACCGCGAAGCGTTCCCCAGCTCGCCAGGCGATGATCGTGGCCCTCCATCGCGGGCGCGTAGAACGCCTTCGTCGCCCCGAAGTCGCGCCCGTTGATCGCGCGCAACACGTCTCGACAGGCCGACGCGAGCTGGGCATCGAGACCGGCTGAAGCTTCGACGAAGCGATCCTCGAGCGCCTCGAGTGCGTCGGCGGCGTCCTCCACGTCGTACCGACACCACCATGTGAGCGTCTGGTCGGCGTCGACTTCGACGAGCACGATCGAGTCGATACTGCTCGGGTTGCGTGGATCCTCGCCAAACTCGACGAGCGTGCGCAGGGCCGCGTGCCGCTCTCCGCGCGTCGCGAGAAGGCGCGACGACTGGCGAAGAGACGTCTCGAGCATCGGCCGGCTGTACGCGAGTACCTCCTCGCGATCCATGTCGACCCGAACGAGGCGGCGCCGATCGTGCCCCTCGAAGGACGGCGCGAAGAACGCTTCGAAGCTCCCTTGTCGTTCGAGCCAGGCGTCGAGCGCGCGGTGCCACGTTCGCGACGCAGCGTTGGCGAAGCGCTCGGACGCCGCCGACGGCGCTGCCACGTCCCCGTCGCGAGCGTCCTCCGACCGGCCGGCGACGAGCCCCTCGAAGCAGGCGCGCGCCCGGTCGACCTGCTTGGGGTCGAAGAGATGCATCTCGGCGATTCGAGCCTCTGCGTCGAACTTCGATACCGCGAGGAACGGGCTCTCGAAGGCCCCTCCCTCCCGCGTTCCCGACCAGCGGCAGTCGGCCAAGTGCACGCGGCCGGAGACCCGGACGTGGTCGACGGCGAGCCGGACGTCGTCCGCCATCGCAACCATGGACTGCATCGAGCGCATGTACTCCTCGCCGTCGAGCCGTCCCCAGCTGACCAAGCGATGATCGTGCCCAACCACGTCGGGGGCGTGGAGGCGCCAGACGGCCTCCCAGTCTCGCGCGTTGATCCCCGCCTGCAGGGCCTGGGAGGTGCGCGCCGGTCCGCAGTTGGGGCCGTCGGCCTCGTCATCGAGGAATCGCGATTCGAGCTCCTCGAGCGCCGTGCCGAGGTCGTCCACGTCGAAGGAGATCTGCGCAACCCGCCGGCCCTCGTCATCGACGCCCAGCACCGACAACCATTCGAGCTCGCTCGGGCCGACGTCTTCGTCTTCTCCGCGCCACAGGATGCGGGCGAGAGCCCAGCGATCGCCCCGGGTCGCGAGCGTGTGCCGCGACAGATGGACGGTCATCTTCCACATGGCCCGCGTCGCAGCGACGTACTCGTCGCGGCCCGACTCGACGCGCGCTAGGGAGCGCCGGTCAACGTAGCGGAAGTCGGGCGAGAAGGTCTCGGCGTAGCGGTCGAAGCCCAGGGTCCGGAGTTGCTGGAGCCCGCGGGTGGCGGCGTTCGCGAATCGGTCCGGTTCACCCGTCCCTCGCTGGCCGAGTTCCTCGAGACGGGCGTACGCCTCGGAGAATCGATCGACGTCGTAGATCTCGAGCCGCGTCGTTCGTCCTCTCTCGTCGAAGGTCGCGAGGCCGAGAAAGCGGTTCTCGAACTCTCCGCCGGCCCGCGTGCCCTGCTGGGTCGCGTGATAGAGAGCGACTCCTTGCCGGACGCGATAGTGGTCGATGCGGTAGAACGCGTCCGGAGAAAGCTCCCGCAAGGCACGCTGGGACTCGATCCACGTCGGGAGATCTCGGAGCGTGTCGCCCCAACCGAGGCGCCGGTGGTCGACGGCGTGGAACCCGGGTGTTGCGAGCTCCTCCAGGCGATTCCACTCGCCTCGCCGGAGCCCCTCGACCATCTCCGTGACGATCTGCGTGTGCGGATCTCTCGTCTGGGCCGCCCATCTCGCCTCCAGCTCGGCGAAGGCCGTCTCGAAATCGTCCGGGTCGTAGCGGTCGTAGGCGATGATCGAGCCGTTCTCATCGACCTCGATCAAGCCGAGGGAGTCCGTGGCGCTCTCGGCTGCGGGCTCGGAGCCGAAGACGACCGTGAACTGCGCGAGCGCGAGGTGCTCGCCGCGCGTGGCCAGAAGACACGAGGATTCCTCGAGGGCCGCCTCCAGCATGGGCCGGGCGTACTCGACGAACGCATCCCGGTCGGTGAGCTCGGTGCGCAGCAACCGACGATGATCGCGGACGCGCAACGAGGGCGCATGGGCCGCGACGAAGCGCGCCTCGTCGCGCTGCACCCACGCCTCGCCGAAGGCGGCTCGAAAGGCGCGCCAGGCCTCGTTCGCGAACGGTGGAGACGAGTCCTCGGGCCCGACGATCTCCGCGAGTCGTGCCACGGCCGCGTCATGGTCGTCCTCATCGTAAGCGTCGAACCTCCTGGTGCGACCGGTCTCGTCGTACTCCCGGACGATGATCATCGGAATCTCGAACCGGCCCCCGTCGCGACTCCCGGTCCAGGCGCAATGGGACCAGGAGCCTCGCGGCGTCGCGCGGACGTGGTGCAGCGTGACCTCGACGTCCGGCGCGAGCGCAACCAGCGCCCGCAGGTTCTCGATCCACGCCCCGGCCCCACGTGTCGTGCCGAGCAACGCGACGCGGCGATGATCGACCTGGAGCATGTCGTCCGCGCAGTGCGCGAGAGCCGACTCCCAATCGCGCTCGTTGATGCATCGGATCAGATCCAGCCCCTGCCCCTCGGTGTCTCCGTAGCGCGCGTCGAGCTCGGCGCGGGCGCCTGCCTCGTCGTCGCGGTCGAAGAGGACGAAGCCGGTGGCTCGACCTCCCTCGTCGACCTCGTAGACCGCGTACCCGCCCGGAGTCTCCAACGGCGCGCCGTCCGCGAGCTCGGGGTGGAACTGAACGCAGCTCGCCGCAAGCCGCTCTCCTCGGGTCGCGACCAGCTCGAGCTCGAACCCGCCGGACGGCTGGTCCCACAGCACGCGACTCCCGGCGAGAAAGTCCTCCACGCCGGCCTCGCTGCGGGAGATCGCGCGGCGATCGTCGTAGCGGAATCCCGGGGCGAACGTCGCCGCGAGCCCCTCCCAATCTCGCGCCGTCCAGCGCCGCACGAGCGCTTCTTCGATCCAGCGGCTCGCCCCGTTCGAGAACCGCGACGCGGCCGACCTCTCGCCGTCCAGTGCGTCGAAACGCGCGAGGGCGTCACTCTCGCGGTCGAGGTCGAACAGCTCGATCCGCGAGAACCGTCCGTCGGCGTCGAACGTGGCGAGCATGAGAAACGCCCTCTCGTACGAGCCCCCGCCGAATCGTTGCGTGCCCAGGTGCCGGTGCCGGCGCAGGAGCACGCCCGGGCCGAGGCCGAGGACGTCCTCGTCGCGCACGCGCACGTCCGAGGCAAGCTGCTCGAGCCCCCGGAGATGGTCGCCGACGGCCCGGCGGTCGCCTGACCACGTGCCGAGCACCCGGTGATCGACGACCTGGCAATCTCGCGCGGTCCGCTCCCGCAGCCCGTCGATGCCGAGCGCGCCGGAGAACGATCGGATCGAGCGCGCCGCACCCAGCGCGCGCTCACGCTCGGGGCCGTTCGCCGCCCGCTCGCCGTAGCGCTCGTACATCCGGACGACCGCGTCGCCCAGCCGGTCGACCGGGAACGACTCGGAGCGCTCGTAGCGACCGTCGTCGCCGACCTCGGAGAGGCGAATCGTCTCGTGCGCGAACTCGGCGACATCGAATCGACCGTCCGCGAGCGCCCGGGCGCCGTGGTGCTCGCGAACGAGCGACAAGTGCGGGCCGAGCGTCGCCAGGACCTCGACCGCGTAGCCCGGGTCCTCGCCCTGGTAGAGCAGACGGAGCGATTCCACGAGCTCGTCCGCCCCGTACGCCGTACCGGCGGCGTGGTCGACGGCCTGGTACCCGTCGGCGAGCAGCGCGCGGATGCCGGGCCAATCGCGATCCGCGAGGGCCTGCCGCCTCCTCTCGCGTGGCGCGTCCGCGAGGTTCGGGCGGAGTCGCCGCCGCAACGATGCTTCGGCCGCGGTCGTCGGTCGTTCTGCCCCTTCGGCGAAGATCGAGGCGCCCTTCGCGTGCCAGAGCTCGGACGCCCGACTCTTCTCCTGCTCGGCGTCCGTCGTGCGACCGGCGGCGCGCAGCGCGATCGCGAGCGCGCGGCGGGCATCGGCGTGATCGAGCAGTGCATCGGTCGCCGCCGCGATCTCGACGGCCTGGCGCGCGAGCTCGATCGCCGCGACGGTTTCGCCGCCGCGGGCGAGCGCCTCGGCGCGCACGCCGCGCCACGAGATCGCCGCCTTCAGGTCGTCACCGGCCAGCGCCTCGCTCTCGTGGGAGAGAGCTACGGCCTCGTCCACGCGGCCCTGGGCGAGCACCGCGCGCGCGAGCAGCGCCGCCGCGCGCGCCGCGTCGATCCCGTGGCCGAGGTCCCGGAAGCCACCGTACGCACCACGCAGCGCGCGCTCGGCACCGGCCGCGTCGTCTTCCAGCAGAGCCACCTGGCCGGCGAGCGCGTCGACCTCGACGACGCGCTGCGTGACGCCGAGCTCTTCGACCATCCGGCGCGCGGACGCGAGCATCTGCCGGGCCGCGTCGGGCCGACCGCGGAGCGCTTCGAGCACGCCCTGACAGCCGAGGGCGACCGCCTCCACCGCCGGCGCGCCCCGCGTAATGCGTAGCACGCGGACGACGTCGAGACATCGGCCGCTCGCGCGCATCACCGGGCTCGGCCCCCACAGGGCCGCCACCGGAGCGATCGCCAGAACGCTGCTCGCGCGACGCCGGTCACCGGCGGTGCGCGCCGCGGCCAGCGACTGATCGAGCGAGACCTCGCACGCACCCACTCGACCCAGACGCCCCAGAGCGAGCGCCTTCACGTAGTGGCCCTTGGCCTCCCCGGCGGCGTCGCCGAGCGAGGACAGGGACTCGGTCGCTTCGGAGACGTGCGCCACCATCTCCTCGAGCTGCTCGGAAGCGGTGAGGACGGTGAGCTGACCTGCGAAGCACGTCTGCCACGCCGCGAGACGCGCGGAGTCCCCCGTGCAGCGCTCGAGCTCCTCCAGCGCACCGCGCGCCCGGGCGACGTCGCCGGCCGACAGGAGGGACTCGCACCAATCGAGCGCGAGCTCGGCGCGATCGGTCGCATCGGTCTCGAGGCAGTGCAGAGCCCGCCCCAGCAAGGCCGCGGCGCGGGAGGGGTCGTCGCCCTCGAGAGCGCGCCGCCCCGCGGCGGCGAGCCGGGTCGCCGCCCGGGCGCCGAGGCTCCGGTTGCACTCGTCGCTCGGTCCGAGCTCGCCCATCATCTGGTGCGCCTGCTCGAGGTGACGGCCGAGCGTTTCGTCGTAGTCGTCGGAGTCGCCCCAGCGGCTCTCGATCCAATCGGCCAGCCGCTCGTGCAGCTCGGCGCGCCGGCGCTTCAGCAAGCGTCGGTACGCGGCATCGCGAATCAGCACGTGGTGGAAGCGCAGCGCCGGCTCGCCGAGTACCCAGCCGCGGTCGCGCTCGATCAGCTCGGCTCGCTGGAGCGACTCCAGGCGATCGTCGATGTCCTCGCGGCCGGCGGACAGCAGCTCGCCGACGGCGCCGCGTGAGAAGTGGCGGCCGACCACCGACGCGCACTCGAGGATCGACCGCTCCTCCGGCTCGAGTCGTTCGATGCGCGCCGCGAGCACGGCTTGGATCGTGGGGGGCATCTCGACGACGTCGAGTGCGCGCGCCACCGTCCAGCGATCGCCGTCGCGTACGAGCGCGCCCTCGTGCACGAGCATGCGGACGAGCTCGCTCACGAAGAGCGGGTTGCCCTCGCTCGTCGCAAGGACCTTGGCGGCGACCGCCGCCGGCAGATCGCTCATCCCGATGGCGGCCGCCGCGAGCTTCGTCGCCGCGCCCGCGTCGAGGCCGGCCAGCGTGACGACGTCCGACACGAGCGGTCCCACCGTCGCGAGCGAGGCGCGCACCTCGCGCAGCTCGGGCCGCGCCCCGATCAGCACCAGCAAGGGGACGCCGTCGCCCCACTGCACCAGGTGCTCGACCAGGTCCAGGAACAGCGGCTCCGCCCACTGCAGGTCGTCGATCACCAAAACGCCCGGACGCTCGGAGACGAGAGCGGCCAGAAGCCGGCGCACGGCGAAGAACGTCTCTTCTGGGTTGGAGGGCGCGGCCTCGAGCAAGGCGACCACGCCGGAGGCGATCCGGTCGCGCTCGTCGCCGTCCGGCAAGGCAGACTCGATGGCGCCCCGGGTGTCGTCCCAGCTCGCGTCGCTCGCGATCCCGAGCCGTCTCCGAATCGCATTCGCGAGCGGCTCGAAGGTCGAGCCGCCGGCGGCGTCGCAGTGCGCTTCCAGGACCGTCGCCGCGTCGCCCCGGCGGCGCGCGAACTCCGCCATCAACCGCGACTTGCCGATGCCGGCAGAACCGAGGACGACCGCCATCCGTGTGGCGGGGGTCGACGCCGCCTCGCGAAAGACCGCCGTGACGCGCTCGAGCTCGTCGTCTCGGCCGACGAAGGTCGCGACCGTCCCCGCCGACGGCGGATCCAACGACACGACGCGGTAGGCCTCGACCTCTTCGGCGCGCCCCTTGAGCGCGAAGGAGCCGAGCCGCTCGGTCGTCAGCTCCGACTCGACGAGGCGATGCGTCGCCTGACCGATCACCACGTCTCCGTCGCGCCCCTGCTCCTGCAGCCGTGCGGCGACGTTCACCGGGTCGCCGATGATCTCCGTATCGTCCTCCGCCACGACCTCGCCGGTGTTGACGGCGACCCGCAGACCGGTTCGACCGACCGCGCCCCGCTGTCGCTCGGCGAGCTCGCGGAAGGAGTCCTGCATGGTGACCGCGGCGCGCACCGCGCGCAGGGCGTCGTCCTCGGCGACGCGCGGGATGCCGAACACGGCCTTCACGCCGTCGCCGAGGAGCTGCGTCACGGTGCCGCCGTGGTCCTCGACGGCGCCGCGCATCGCTGCGTAGTAGCTCTCCATGAAGCGGCGGGCCGACTCGGGGTCGAGCCGCTCGTGCAGGGCCGTCGAGCCGACCAGGTCCGCGAAGACGATGCTGACGATCTTTCTGGCACCGCGGTCCGCGGGAGGCCGAGGCGGCGCACCGGCCGAGGTCGGCGTGCCGCATTCGTCGCAGAACCGAGCAGCGGGACGCACCTCGGAACCGCACCCGGCGCACTTCGGCCGAAGGGCGGTTCCGCACTGCTCGCAGAAGTTGGCGGCCGGGCGGTTCTGGTGGCTGCAGGAAGAACACCTCATCGTGACTTGCGGCCGCGGCTCTCCGCCCGCACGCTACGTCCCTATCACCCGTGGCGAGGACGGGTCGAGCTTACGACGGCCCACCGACCCGACACGTCATCGCCGACGAGCGGGGATCGATCGAGGCGGCCGGGTGGCTCGGACCACACTCTCGCGGCACCATCCGTTCTGCGGCGAGCTCGCGAAAGCCGAGTCCTTCCCAGCAGACGCGACGCCCATTGCAAACGAGATCCAGAGCCCCCGGTCGATCGGGCCGACGAGGCCTCCCGAACCGTTCGGCCTACGGGCAGCGCCCGGCGGCCGGCGCGTTCTTCGCCTTGAACTGGCCCGGCTCGTCCTTCACCACCAGGCCTCCGTAGCTCGCGCATTGTGGACCCGCGATCCCGAGCGCCACGGACGCGGCGAGGTTCCCCTGGCTCGCCTCGTCGAGGGAGAACGCGATCGGTCCCCCGGTCGCCTTGCACGTGACCTTCACGTTCTTGAAGGGGCGGATCGACACCTTGCACGGGTTGACGCCCGTCTTGTCCTTATACTTGTAGCCGTTGATCCCCGGCGGGCTTCCGATTCCCTTCCAATCGGCGCCGGCCGGAGCCGCGACGACCGCTTCCTCCAGCGTCGTTGGGTTCCAGATGCGTACCGTGGCACCGGCCAGGATGGGATCGTTCATGGAGCCCGGAAGAGGCGCCTGCACCTCGTCTCCCTTCACGAGGAACTTCACGCGACGCTTCGCGGGGTTGCCCGGGTCCTTGTCGCGAAACACCATCGTCTGGCCACGCAGCCCCGCCAAGGAGCCGTCGGCCTGGTCGGCCTCGAGTGCGAGGAAGAGGAACGGCCGCTCCTTGTCGAACAGCCTGCCGACGGCGACCGGATCGCCGACCGGGTCGACCGTCAGTGCGTCGACGTGATCGGCGAAGTGGCGGTCGGTGCCCTCATGGTCGGTGAGCCATTCGAGCGCCCCGGTGGCTCCATCCAAGCGCGCGACGAAAAGGGGCTCCGTCCACGTGCTGCGCTCGCCGGCGGCGAAGACGGCCCCCGCGGGCGAGACCACGACATGGCGCGCGCCCCGGTTGTCGAGGAAGGCATGTCGCCAGAGCTCGGCTCCCGTGCCTCCGGCCAGCCGGAAGACGTCGCCCCCCTGACCCGTGGCGACGACGTCGGCGCCGGCGAGGGCCACCGCGGGACCGCCGGAAGGCTCGACGTGGCGCCAGTCCTCCGCGCCGTTCGCGCCGACCAGCTTGACGACCGCACCGCCGTCGATGCCGACCACGACGTCGCCGCCGCCATCGATCGCCAGGTCGAGCGCCTCCGTCCCGTCCGGATCCCCGGCGACCGACCAGAGCACCGCGCCCGTCGCCCCGGCCAGCTTCACCACGTACGACTCGTCGTCGAGCAGGCCCGCCGCGAGGACGTCGCCGCTCGGGTCGATCGCGACGACGTTCGCGGCGTCTTCGAAGTGGGCCGGCGAACCGTCGATCGAGTACGTCCACAGCTCGACGCCGGTCGCGCCGTCGAGCTTGGATACGAAGAACTCGGATCCGAATCGACCTCCGACCACCACGTCACCGGCGGAGTCGAACACGACGTCGACGGCTCCCGGCGAGGTCGACCTCTCGTGGACCCAGAGATCGGCACCCGTCGTGCCATCGAGCTTCGCGACGATGACTGCGTGCGGAGTGCCACCGCCGTAGTCACCGGCCACGACGACGTCCCCGCTCGAATCCACGGCGACGGCCTCGGCGGAACCGCCGGCGTAGGGAGCGGGGTCGAAGATCCTTCTCCAGACTTCCGCTCCCGCAGCGCCGCCGAGCTTCACGACCATCATTCGGTTGGTCGTGCCGCTCGTGACGATCGCTCCGCCCACGAACACGTCGCCCGATGCGTCGATCGCGACATCGTTCGAGTACAGGAAGTCCGCACCGTCGTCGGGGAAACGCTGGATCCAGGCGAAAGAGGGTTGGGCCATCGCGACGAGAAAGCCCGCGAGGAGAAGGAGGCCGCGCTGCATGACGCCCAGGCTAGGACGACCGGCGCACCGGGGGCAATGCGTGCGGTGCCCATAGTCCCCAAGAGCCCGTCGTCGGAGCCCGAACGGATCGGCAGCGGTCCCCCAGTCGAGCAGCGCGAAATCGTGATCTCGGCCACACCGACGCTTCCGCCCCGCGGGCCCCAAGAGACGCGAGCCGCCCCCAGCGAGACGGCGGGATCCCGGCTCGCGCAGAGGTCGGCTCAGGGACGAACGGCCGTGGGCTCCGGGGCCTCCAGGTAGCCGAGCTCGCGCAGACGTTGGAGGACCTCGTCGCTCGGCCCTCTCGAGGGACGGGTCGGCGCCTCGACCCGGGCGAGGCTCTCGGTCCGTGTTTCGAGCTCGCCCATGAGCCGACGCGCGTCCTCCGCGCGGCGCCCGCTCAGGTCGTTGCTCTCCGTCGGATCGGCCGAGAGGTCATAGAGGGCGGGCGGGTAGTCCGAGAACCACATGAGCTTCAGCGGGTAGCGGATCAGCGAGCGCATGTCGCCGAAGACCGGCGCGCTTCGGTCGCAGGGACCGCGAGCCCGCGCCATGATCGCGACCGCCGGAGCGTGTGCGCCCAGGGTCTCGAACTCGGTGAGCTCCGAGACGACTCCCGCCTCGCTCCTGGTCGGCAACGGCTCGCGACCACCCCCCGCCCAACCTACGATCGTGTCCGCGAGGTCGCCGAGAGCCACCGGCTCGTCGATCTCGACGGCGTCGGTCCGCGGCGCACCGTGGACGACCAGCGGCACATGGAGGAGCTCCTGATGGACGCTGAAGAGGTGGTTCGTCAAACCATGCTCTCCGAAGTGCTGACCATGGTCCGAGGTGAAGATACTGATCAGCTCACGGGACGGATCGCGAGCCTGCAACGCGTCGATCGTACTGGCGAGCTTGCGATCGGCCCGCGAGAGTCCACCCAGATAGAGGGACCAGGCGACGGCCTGGTCGCGGAGGTCCGCGTCGGCCTGGCACATCGACTGCTCCGCGCGACGGGCCGCGGAATTGGTGGCCTCCGGGCTCAGCGACGGTGGCGCGAAGGGATTCCCGTCCACATGGCGGTACGGCTCGTGCGCATCCATCACGTTGACGAAGAGAAATACCGGCCGGTCCGGGTCAACCTCGGCCAACGCCTCGTCGAGACTGCTCCGGAAGCGATCGTGCGAGGTTCGCCGGATGAACGCGAACTCGTCGAAACCCTGATCGAGGTTGAAATCGCTGCTGACCCACGGGTTCTCGCTGAGGCCAATCGTTTGGTAGCCCTTCGCCTGCAAGCGCTCGGCCAACATCTCCAGGGACTCCGGCGCGTGCACCGAGCGGGCACCCACGCCGTGCTGGGTCGGGAGTGTTCCCGAGAACAGGGAGACGTGCGAGGGCAGCGTCCAGGGAGCGTGACTGAAGGCGCGCCGATAGCGAACACCTTCCGCGGCCAGAGCTTCGACGGTCGGCGCACTGGCGGCGCTCACCGCATCGGCCCGGGTCGTGTCGGAGACGAAGAGAAGAATCGACGGCTGGCGGGACTCGCAGCCGGCCAGGCCGATGCAGACCAACCCCAGCATCAGACCGAGGAGAAGCCCCCGAGGTGCGGCTGACGTGGGAGGAGTGGATCGGTGGTCCCGCGTCCGAAGACCTGGCCGCGGTACCGACGGGATGTGCTCGTTCTCGTGCACCTCGTACCGGCGTTTTCTCTACAGGACCCGCCGCGAATGAAAAGCCCGCGCACCGGCTCGCCCCGCGACGGCTCGACCCGGCTCGGTCGCCGGCCGATCGACACGACGAGGGCTCCGCGGTCGGGCGAACTCGCTCCGACGACGCCGCCGCACATGCATCGACTCCGCATGCGCAGGCCC
>JAUIFY010000072.1 GCA_030430245.1 bacterium
CAGAGCGGCATGCGGGCTCCCATGGGCATCAAGATCAAGGGCCCGGATCTCGAGACGATCGAGCGCATCGGCCTCGAGATCGAACGCCTCTTGAAGGACGTGCCCTCGATCGAGCCCGCGACGGTCATCGCCGACCGGATCGTCGGCAAGCCCTACCTCGAGATCGAGATCGATCGCGAGGCGATCGCGCGGTACGGCGTTCACCTGAACTCGGTGCAGAACGTGATCGAGGTCTCGATCGGCGGGAAGCGGATCACGACGACGGTCGAGGGACGCGAGCGCTACCCCGTTCGGGTGCGCTATCTTCGCGAGCTGCGCGACCGCGTGGATGCCCTCGGCCGGATCTTGATCCCATCGGCGTCGGGCGAGCAAGTCCCGCTCGAGCAGCTCGCCGACATCCGCTACACGGCCGGCCCTCAAGTCATCAAGAGCGAGGACACGTTCCTCGTGGGCTACGTCGTGTTCGACAAGGTGTCCGATCGCGCCGAGGTCGACGTCGTCGAAGAGGCCCGTGCGTACCTCGACGAAAAGATCGCGTCCGGCGAGCTCGTCATCCCGCCCGGCGTGAGCTTCCGGTTCGCCGGCAGCTACGAAAATCAGATCCGGGCCCAGAAGACCCTCGCCGTGGTTCTGCCGCTCGCTCTCTTCGTGATCGTTCTCATCCTGCACCTCCAGTTCAAGCGCGCGTCGACCACGCTTCTCGTGTTCTCGGGCATCGTCGTCGCGTGGTCTGGCGGCTTCCTCATGCTTTGGCTTTACGGCCAGAGCTGGTTCCTCGACATCTCGATCTTCGGAACGAATCTGCGCGACCTCTTCGCCGTGCGCCCCTACAACCTGAGCGTCGCGGTCTGGGTCGGCTTCCTCGCGCTCTTCGGCATCGCGACGGACGACGGCGTGATCCTGGCGACGTACCTGCGCCAGACCTTCGACGAAGATCGCCCCACGAGCATTGCGGCGGTGCGCGAGGCCACGGTACGAGCGGGGCTTCGGCGCATTCGTCCGTGCCTGATGACCTCCGCGACCACGATCCTCGCACTCGTGCCAATCCTTACGTCCACCGGTCGCGGGTCCGACGTCATGGTCCCGATGGCCATCCCCTCGTTCGGCGGCATGACCCTCGTTCTCGTGAGCGTCTTCGTCGTGCCCGTTCTGTACGCGGCGATCGAAGAACGGAGGATTCGGCGCGCCACGCCCACGGAGGCGCGGTCCGAGCCCTAGCTCGGCCGGGCTCAGGAGGCCGCGTACGCGGGCTCCCAGAAGCGCGCGTCGATCTCGGCGCGCAACTCGTCGGCCGAGGTCTCCGGCGCGTGCCCCTGCTTCTGCGCCGTTTCGCCCACCGCGAATGCGAGATCGCGCGTGACGCTCCGGATCTCCGGCAGAGGCGGCAGGAGCGCCGCGCTCGGATCCTTGCTCGCCGGAGCCGATGCCCCCAGAGCGCGTGCCGCGGCGCGCATCATCTCGTCCGTCACGCGCTTCGCCCCCGAGGCGATCACGCCGAGCCCGACGGCGGGAAAGATGTACGTGTTGTTGCACTGGGCGATCGGGAACGAGCGCCCGTCGAAGTCCACCGGAGCGATCGGACTTCCGGTAGCGACGAGCGCCCGTCCTTCGGTCCACGCGATCACGTCGGCCGGCGCCGCCTCCATCCGGGACGTGGGGTTCGAGAGAGGGAAGACGATGGGCCGATCGGCGTGGCTGGCCATCGCCCGCAGGATCTCCTCGGTGAAGAGCCCGGGCTGACCCGACACCCCGATCAAGACGGAGGGCTTGCCCTGCCCGGCGACGTCGAGCATCGAGATGCCGCCGTCCGGTCCCGTCCGCGACCAGGACTCGAGGCGTGCCATCGGCTGGGCCAGTCGCCCCTGAAAGGGCGGAAGCCCACTCATGCCGTCGTGCAGGAGACCGGCCCGATCGACGACGTAGATCCGGTCACGCGCCTCTCGATCGGAGAGCCCCTCCTCCACCATCGCCGCCACGATCTGCTCCGCGATGCCACATCCGGCCGAACCGCCACCGAGGATCGCCACTCTCTGGTCGCGCAGCGAGCTGCCCGCCGCCGCGACCGCGGAGAACAGCGTCCCCAACGCCACGGATGCGGTGCCCTGCACGTCGTCGTTGAACATGCAGAGACGATCGCGATAGCGCTCGAGGAGCGGCGTCGCGTGCTGGAAGGCGAAATCCTCGAACTGCAACAGCACGTCCGGCCAGACCGTCTTCACCGCGTCGACGAACGCATCGACGAATGCGATGTAGTCGTCACCGACGATCCGCTCGTGGCGCCAGCCGATGTAGTGCGGATCGGCCAGCCTCTCCTGGTTGTTCGTGCCGACGTCGAGCACGATCGGCAGCGTGTTCTTCGGATGGATGCCGCCGCAGGCCACGTACAGAGCGAGCTTGCCGATCGGGATGCCCATGCCACCCGCGCCCTGGTCTCCCAACCCGAGGATCCGCTCCCCGTCGGTGACGACGATCGCCTCGACCTGGTCGGAGCGGTAGTTGCGTAGCATCTCCTCCAGCCGGTCGCGATGGCAGTACGGCAGGAAGAGGCCTCGCGGACGGCGGTAGATCTCGCTGAACCGCTGACACGCGAGCCCGACGGTCGGGGTGTAGATGATGGGCATCATCTCGGCGAGATGATCGATCACGAGCCGGTAGAACAAGACCTCGTTCGTGTCCTGCAGCGTCCGAAGGTAGACGTGGCGTTCGAGATCGGTCTCGAAGCCGCCGTAGGCGTCGTACGCGCGCGACACCTGCTCCGCCAGGGTCTCCACGTGAGGAGGCAGAAGTCCGTAGAGGCCGAGGCGCGCCCGCTCCTCTTCGGAGAACGCCGTACCCTTGTTGAGGAGCGGCTGGTCGATCAGGTCGCAGCCACCGAGACTCTCGCCCGAGAACTTCATGACGACTCCCTCAGTCGAACACGTTGCCGTGCTTGTAGTGCTCGTCTTGGCCGGCCGCCTGAGTGAGGGCCGCGACGTTGTCCTTGGTGAAGAAGCCTTCGTAGCCGAAGCAACGCTCTACGTACTCGGTGATGAGCAGCGTGTACGCGGAGTGCTTCGAGAAGATCTGCTTCAGGTTCGGTTCGTCGGTGCACTCGCCGACGACCTGAGCGAGGAACGGAACTCCCGCATGCCGAAGCGTGTCGACGACGAAGTCGATGTTCTTCCGACCGCTCGCGTGGTCGCCATCCCGCACCTCTTGCGCGATGTGGTGCATCCGGCGGCCGTAGTTGCGCACGAAGTCCTCCGTCGGCATGGGGAGGTTCTCGAACGAGTTCACGAACGACGGTGTGTTGTTCGCCGTGAAGACCTTCGCGGGCGACTTCTTGTCGTCGTCGACGTCGGGGTTGCGATTGACGTTGGTCGACGAGTTCTGATCGGAGATGTTGTAGGCTCCCCAGAAATAGTAGGGCGACATCGTGAGAAACTCGAGGATGGCATCTTCTCGCTCCCCGGCGAGGATCCGCGTCGCCATGTGATCGACACCGAGGATCAGAGAGTCGAGCCCGTGCTCGTGCGCGAACGCTTCGGCCGCGTCCAGGCGACCCTGCTCTTCCGCGGTGAGCTGAACCGTCTCGCCGAGCGGAAGCTCCGCCAGATCGTCGAGATCCGAGTCCGTGTAGCCGACGCGATTGGTCGTGTTGTCCGACGGGAACGTCCAGAGGAAGCGGCCGGCCACATAGAACGGGTTCTCGACCTCGCCTTCGTACTCGAAACGGATGTTGTGCGACTCCAGCGTCTCCCGGGTGGCCGCGAGATCCTTCGTCTGGAAGACCTCGCCGACGTAGCGAGCGTTCCTCTTGTCGCGCGCGAGCGGATAGAGGCGGTTCAGGCGCGTGATCGAGTCGATGAACTGAGCCGAGAGAGGCTCGAGCACGATCAGGATCGGGAGCTCCGGCCGACCACGCAGCAGGTAGAACTTGTGCGTCGGACCGAGCCGCACGGACTCCAACCGGTACGGCGTCGTGCGATAGACTTCCTCGAGGTACCCGAGACCGTCACCCGTTTCGACCTGGATCACGATCGCGCGCATGGCACCGAGGAGATCCCGCACCCCGGACGACTTCCGCCGCTCGTAGATCTTGAGCCGGTACTCGTTGAAGAAGTCCGAGTTCTTCTTGTCTCCCACGGGCTCGTAGGCCATCAGATCCATCGCGCCACTCTCCTCCTCCGGAACCGTCGACACCCCCGGCCTCGGCACCACGCGCCAGGCTTACACGCGCCCTCGAGCTACGTCCAACGCCACGTGGAATCGAGGTTTTCTTGTTTGGCCTCGGCAGGTGTGATCAGACCGATCGAATGGTGGGAGAGCGATGAGCCAGAACGTCTGCACGAGCCTTCTCGACATCCTCGCCGCCGCCGGAGTCCGAGACATCTTCGGCGTGACCGGCGACGCACTGAACACCCTGCTCGAAGCGATCCGCACCGACGATCGCTTTCGCTGGATCGGCGTCCGGCACGAGGAGAATGCGGCCTACGCCGCCTATGCGCAGGCGGAGATCACCGGAGGAATCGGGGTTTGCGCGGGCACCGTGGGGCCCGGCGCATTGCACCTCATCAACGGGCTCTACAATGCGAAGAAGGAAGGCGCGGGCGTCGTCGCGTTGACCGGCCAGGTCGCGCACGCGGAGCGCGGCAGCAACTATTTTCAGGAAGTCGACCTCACGCGAATGTTCGACGACATCTGCGCGTTCCAGGCGCAGATCGATTCGCCGGACCAGATGCCACGCATCGCGGAGATCGCGGTTCAGAAGGCACTCGCCGAGCGCGTCGTCACCCGGATCGAACTCCCGATCGACGTGATCGGAGCACCCCTCCCCTCGAGCCGCAAGGTTCATCCGCTGGTCACACGACCGTCCACGATGCTCCCACCGGAGTCCGAGATCCAGAAGGCGGCCACGCTCCTGTCGAAGGGGAAGAAGGTCGCTCTCTTCTGTGGCGTCGGCTGCCGCGACGCGAAGGACGAAGTGCTCGCGCTCTCCGACGCGCTCGACGCGCCCATCGTCCACACCCTCCGCGCGAAGGACATCTTCGACTACGGCGACCCACGCGTCGTCGGGCTCACGGGGCTCATCGGCAACCCGGCCGGCTACCACGCCGTGTGGGATTGCGACGTGCTGCTCATGCTCGGCACGAACTTCCCCTACGACACGTTTCTTCCGAAGGGCGCGCAGATCATTCAGGTCGATCGCAAGGTCGAGAACATCGGTCGTCGCGCCTCGGTCGACCTCGGACTCGTCGGCACCGTGAGGGAGACCGTCGAGGCCCTCACGCCGCGGGTGAGATCCACAGGATCGAAGAGGTTTCTCGGCTCACTCGAGAAGCTCCGCGACAGGTGGCTCGCCGCGATGGAGGAGCAAGCCGATCTCGGCCGCACCGACGAGCCGCTCCACCCTCAGCTGTTCGCCCGCGCCGTCAGCGACCACGCGGCGGACGACGCCGTCTTCGCCGTGGACGTCGGCGAGTGCACCGTCTGGATCGCACGCCAGGTCGCCATGCACGGGGGACGGCGTATGCTCGGCTCGTTCAACCACGGCTCTCTCGGCGCCGCCCTTCCGGTGGCGCTGGGCGCGTGCTCGCTCGACCCGAGCCGCCAGGTCTGGGCCTTCTGCGGCGATGGCGGCTTCGGGATGGCGATGCAGGATCTCGTGACGGCGGTCCGCTACGACTGGCCGGTCAAGGTGCTCGTCTTCAACAACGGCGAGCTCGGCTTCGTGAAGATGGAGATGGAGGTCTCCGGACTCCCGGTGTACCCCGAAGCGACCGGACTCGTGAACCCCGATTTCGCGGCCTACGCCCATGCGTGTGGTGCGGGCGGGCTCCGCGTCGAGCACGCCGCCGACATCGTCCCCGCCATCGAGCAGGCGATCGCCACGGACGGGCCCTTCCTGATCGACGCCGTCGTCAGCCCGGGGGAGCTCACGATGCCGCCCCATCTGACGATAGAAGAAGCCTGGGGATTCGGGATCTCCAAGGTGAAGGAGGCGATGCTCGGGCTCCAGGGAGACCACGAGCAGTGGACGGGTTGGCGCGACGAGTTCATGGCCAACCTGCGGTGAGAAGGGGCTGGGGGCATGATCCATCAAATCCGGGGATTCATCCTACCTGCGGTCGTGCTGCTGACGGTCGTCACGTTGGCACTGGGCCTGCTCCTCGACGGCGCCTATCTCTGGCTCGCCCTCTTCTCCGGCGTCCTGCTCGCGATCGGCATCTACGACAAGACGCAGCGGCGCCACAGCATCCTGCGGAACTATCCCATCCTCGGCCACCTGCGCTTCATGCTCGAAGACGCGGGGCCCGAGCTGCACCAGTATCTGGTCGAGAGCAACACCTCGGGTGCCCCCTTCAACCGCGATCAGCGATCGTTGATGTACGAGCGCGCGAAGGGCGTGGCCGACAAGAAACCCTTCGGCACCGAGCTCGACGTGTACGCCGAGGGCTACAGCTGGATCGCGCACTCCCTCGCGCCCAAGCCGCTCGCCGAACGTCCGGCAGAGACGCTGCGCGTTCTGGTCGGCGCCGGGCGCTGTGAGAAGCCGTACGACGCGTCGGTCTACAACATCTCCGCCATGAGCTTCGGCGCGCTCAGTGCGAACGCCGTACTCGCGCTGAACGCCGGAGCGAAGAGGGGCGGCTTCGCCCACAACACCGGGGAAGGCGGCCTGTCTCGCCACCACCGTCGCACCGGCGGCGACATCATCTGGCAGATCGGCACCGGCTACTTCGGCTGCCGGACCGACCAGGGCACGTTCGACGAGGAGATGTTCGCGGAGCAGGCGAGCCTCGATCAAGTGAAGATGATCGAGATCAAGCTCTCGCAAGGGGCGAAGCCCGGGCACGGCGGCATCCTCCCCGCGGCCAAGGTGAGCGCCGAGATCGCGGAGGCCCGCCGTGTACCGAAGGGACAGACGTGCTTCTCGCCCCCGGGGCACACGGCATTCGACTCACCGACGGGACTGCTCGAGTGGGTCGCGAAGCTCCGCGAGCTCTCGGGCGGAAAGCCCGTCGGCTTCAAGCTCTGTGTGGGCAACCCCCGTGAGTTCTTCGCGGTGTGCAAGGCGATGCTCGAGACGCGCATCGTGCCGGACTTCGTCACGGTCGACGGAGGCGAAGGCGGGACCGGGGCCGCACCGATCGAGTTCTCCGATCATCTCGGTGCGCCGCTGCGCGACGGCCTGATTCTGGTTCACAACGCTCTCGTCGGAGTCGGCCTCCGCGACCAGCTGCGGATCGCCGCGAGCGCAAAGCGCACCAGCGGCTTCGAGATCGCCGCCGCGATGGCGATGGGCGCGGACTGGTGCAACTCGGCCCGCGGCTTCATGCTCGCCGTCGGGTGCATTCAGGCCCAGAGCTGCCACACGAACAAGTGCCCCGTCGGCGTGACGACGCAGGACCCGAAGCTCCAGCGCGCCCTCGACGTCGACGACAAGGCCGAGCGGGTCTACCGCTTCCACCGCAACACGGTCGAGGCGCTCGCCGAGGTCACGGCCGCGGCGGGCCTGAGTCATCCGACGGAGCTGACGGCGGACCACCTGTGGTGGCGCCTCAGCCTCACCGACGTGCGGCCCCTGGGCCGGCTCTACGAGCTCTTCGAGCCCGGCCAGCTCCTCGACGGAAAGGTCAGCGAAAGCCTGCGACCCTATTGGGAGGGGGCGAACCCGGCACACTGGTAGCCGCCCCCCGCGTCGCGCGTGCGCAGCCCGGGCGCCCCGTCACCAGGGATGCACGCGCACCGGCAACGCGTGGAAGCCCTTCACGAAGCTCGAGCGAACGCGAACCGGGGTACCGACGACCTCCACGGTCTCGAACCGCTTCAGGATCTCCTCCCAGAGGACGCGGAGCTGCAGCTCCGCGATCCGGCTGCCCATGCAGAAGTGGACGCCCCAGCCGAAGGAGAGGTGCTGCGGCGAGTTCTCGCGGTCGATCAGGAACTCGTTCGCGCGGGGGATCGCGTCTTCGTCGCGGTTGGCAGAGACGTACCACATCACGACCTTGTCGCCCTTCTTGATCTGCTTCCCGCCGAGCTCGGTGTCCTGCGTCGCCGTGCGTCGCATGTGGGCGAGAGGCGTCTGCCACCGGATGATCTCGTTGACCATGCTCGGGATGAGGCTCGGATCGGCGCGCAGCTTGTCGTACTCGGCCGGATTCTCGTTGAGCGCCAGCACACCGCCCGAGATCGAGTTCCGCGTCGTGTCGTTCCCGCCGACGATCAGGAGGATCAACGTGCCCAGATAGGTCACTGGATCGAGATCCTGCGTGGCGTCCGCGTTTGCGAGCGCGGTCACGAAGTCGAGGCTCTCGTTGCGGGTACCCCGCCGCTCCTCCCAGAGCTTGGTGAAGGTCTCGAGACAGTCCTTCATCGCGTCTTCCCGGTCCTGATTCGTCTTGCCCATCTCCGCGAGCTGATCGGGGCCGGCCGTCGCCATGTCCGACCAATACGTCAGCTTGCGACGCTCCTCCCAGGGGAAATCGAACATCGTGGCCAACATGCCGGTGGTGAGCTCGATCGAGACGCGGTCGACCCAATCGAAGGTCTCGCCCACGGGAAGCCCGTCGAGGATCTCGCCGACGCGCTGGCGGACGAGTGGCTCGAACGTGCGCACGTTGCGCGGCGACGACACGGGTTGTGCGACCTTCCGGTGGGCCGCGTGGCGGGGACCGTCCATCGTGATGAAGCCCGCGTTCTGAACGCTCGAGCCCGGCTCCGGATCGCCGACGGTGATCGAGGGTACCGAGGAGAAGATCTCCGGGTTCTTCTCGACGTAGACGACGTCGTCGTACTTCGTGACCGACCAGTAGGGACCGAACTCGCTTCGCGCGCAGTAGTGGACCGGATCTTCGTTGCGCAGGCGCTCGAAGTAGCCCCAGAACTCGTCCGCGGCCCAGAGGGCGCCATCGGAGACGTCGATCTGGTCGAGTGGGACGGAATAGGGGTCTGCACCCAGGTGCGAAGAGGCGTTCTGCGCGGTCGCCGGCGGCTCTTGGCTCATCCGCGAATTCTAGTCCCCGAGCCGCCACCGAAACAACTCGGGGGGACGCTCGTCTCGGCCCGCCACGCCCGAGCGGCCGCGCCCGAAAAGGTAACAATCGGGAAAAAGGTAACGAACGTCCCCTCAGACGCCGACGTAGCCGAGGATCGTCACGTAGTGGCTTGCGCTGCCGGCCAGCGTGAAGAGATGCCAGATGCCGTGGCCGTGCGGGATCCTCTCGTCGAGCACGAAGAAGACGACGCCGACCGTGTAGAAGATGCCGCCGGCGAGCAGCCAGGCGAAGCCGCCGTCGGGAAAAGCCGCCTGAATCGGGTCGATCCCGAACATGCACAGCCATCCCATGGCAAGGCAGATCACCGTCTGCACGCCCGTCCCGCCGCCGTCCTTTCGGAGCGAGGAGTGGACGACCCCCACGAGAGCGAGCGACCACACCGCGGCGAAGAGCGTCCACGCCAGCTCCCCGCGCAGAAGGACCAGGGTGAGCGGCGTGTACGTCCCCGCGATCAGCAGATAGACCGCCATGTGGTCGAACCGCCGGAACAGTGCCTTCCGCCGGCCGGAGAACGAGTGATAGAGCGTCGACATGACGTAGAGCAGCAGAAGGCTCACGCCATAGACCGCGAAGCTGACGATCTCGAGCGCGTCCCCGCGGCTCGCGGACACCACCATCAGGGGGACCAGCCCCACGAGTGCCAACGCGGCTCCGACGAGATGGGTGATCGAGTTGAGCTTCTCTCCGGATCTCATGGCTCCCCCAGAGTACGGGTCGGCGGTGCCCCGCGCACGGATCGTCACCGAAAATACACGAATTTCCCGTCACCGAGCCGCGGGTCCGAGAATTCTCCTACCCCTCCCGCCTCTGGGTGCGCTAGGCTTCCCGGATCCTTCAACCCGCGATCCGGCCTCCCGGAACCTGGTGATCCCGCATGCTTCTACGTCTGCGCCCGAGCCTCGGACTCTTGCTCTCGCTTGCCTGTGCCACGGCACTTCTCGCCTCGCCGACCGCGGCGCGCGCACAGGTCTGCGGGAACTTCATCGTCGAGCCCGGAGAGCAGTGCGAGGCGCCGATGCCCTGCTGCAACCCGACGAACTGTCAATTCGCGCCGGCGGGCAGCGTCTGCCGCAGCGGCTCCGGCGACCTCTGTGACCCGGACGAGGTCTGCCCCGGCGACGCGGCCGTCTGCCCGCCCGACGTCGTGAATCCGCCGACCGTGCAGTGCCGCGTCGGCTCGGGCGACATCTGCGACTCGGGCGAGTTCTGCTCCGGCACCCCGGGCAAGGCCTGCCAGACGGACAACGTGCAAGGAACCGCGACCGTCTGCCGCGCGGGCGGGCCGGATTCGTGCGACCCGGAGGAGCGCTGCACCGGCATCCCGAACGAGCCGTGTCCGGCGAACTTCGTCGAGCCCACCACGACCGTCTGCCGGGCCGGCACGGGCGACGCGTGCGATCCCGACGAAACGTGCCCCGGCACCATCGGCGGGACGTGCCCGGGAGACATCGTCTCTCCCTTCGGCACCGTGTGTCGCGCCGGATCCGGCGACTCCTGCGACCCCGCGGAGATCTGCTCCGGAGTGGCGGGCGCCGCCTGTCCGACGGACGTGGTGACCGCGATCGGGACGCTGTGCCGTCCCGGCTCGGGTGATCTCTGCGATCCGAACGAACTCTGCACGGGCGTCCCGGGCGCCACCTGCCCGGCGGACGTCGTGCGTCCGACGACGACGCTCTGCCGCGCCGGCTCGGGCGACCTCTGCGACCCCGACGAGACGTGCACCGCGATCCCCGGCGAGGCCTGTCCCCCCGACGCGGTCGCGCCGGCGACCACCGTATGTCGCGCCGGGTCGGGGGACCTCTGCGACCCCGACGAGATGTGCACCGGCGTCGCCGGCCAGACGTGTCCTGGCGACACGGTCTCGTCGTCATCGACCGTCTGCCGCACCGGCTCCGGCGATCTCTGCGACCCGGACGAGACCTGCACGGGGACCGCGGGCCAGGCGTGCCCCGCCGACCAGGTCCTCCCGAGCACGACGGTCTGCCGCGCGGGATCGGGCGACCTCTGCGATCCCGACGAGACGTGCACGGGCAACGCCGGCCAGGCCTGCCCCGCCGACACGGTCTCCTCGGCCGCGACCGTGTGCCGCGCGGGATCGGGCGACCTCTGCGATCCCGACGAGCTCTGCACCGGCCTCGCCGGCGAGGCCTGCCCGAGCGATGCCGTTTCGTCCTCGTCGACCGTCTGCCGGACGGGCTCCGGCGACTCGTGCGACCCTGACGAGACGTGCACCGGCAACGCCGGGGAGATCTGTCCCGTCGATACCGTGACGTCGGCCGGAACCGTATGTCGACCCGGTTCGGGCGACATGTGCGACCCGGGCGACGAGTGCACCGGCATCGCCGGGGAGGCGTGCCCCGAAGACGAGGTCGAGCCACCGACGACCGTCTGCCGCGAGGGCTCGGGCGACCTCTGCGATCCCGACGAGACGTGCCCCGGGATCGCCGGCCAGGCCTGCCCGACCGACGCGATCGCACCGGCATCGACCGTCTGCCGCGCGGGATCGGGCGACCTCTGTGATCCCGACGAGCTGTGTACCGGGAGCGCCGGTGAGACCTGCCCCTCCGACGACGTCGCATCCGCGGGAACGCAGTGTCGGACGGGCTCCGGCGACCTGTGCGACACCGGCGACGAATGCACCGGCATCCCCGGGGCATCGTGCCCCACCGACGGCATCGCCCCCGCTGCGACCGTCTGTCGCACCGGATCGGGCGACGTCTGCGATCCGGACGAGACGTGCACGGGACTTCCGAACGCCGCGTGCCCCGACGACGCGATCGAACCGGCCACCACGGTGTGCCGCGCCGGATCGGGCGACCCCGAGGGGTCGGGCGTCGTCTGCGATCCGGCGGAGACGTGTCCCGGAACGCCCGGCGACACGTGTCCGGCCGACACGATCCAGCCCACCACGACGGTCTGCCGCGCCGGCGGACCGGACCTGTGCGATCCGGAAGAGGCATGTCCCGGCACGAGCGGCGGCGCATGCCCCGCCGACGTCGTCGAGCCGGCGACGACCGTGTGCCGTACGGGCTCCGGCGATCCCAACGCCACGGGCTACGTCTGCGACCCGGACGAGACGTGCCCCGGCACGAGCGGTGGAACCTGCCCGCCCGACCAGTTCGCACCGGCATCTCAGGTCTGCAACGCGGGCAGCGGCGCCCCGAGCGGCGGACTCGTGTGCGACCCCGAGGAATCGTGCCCGGGTGTCGCGGGCGGCCCATGTCCGGTGGACGACATCCTCCCGGTCGGGACGGTCTGCCGACCCGGAACGGGCTGGGATCCCGACACGCAGATCTGTGACGCGAGCGAGTCCTGCAGCGGGCTCCCGGGTGCACCCTGCCCGGTCGACATCCCACCGACGGCCGCCGAAGACGCTCTCGTCGTGCGCCCCGATCGCGACACGAGGATCATGCAGACCCACAACAGCTCGAACGACGGCGCGGCCGGCCTCATCTGGTTGAAGCGAAGCTCCCACGTGCGCGGGCTCCTCGGCTTCGACCTGGCCTGCCAGAGCGGCCAGACCGCGGGTCTCAGCTGCGCACTCCTCGAGGTCTCGAACTACGAAGGCAACATCTTCGGCGGTGCGCTCTCCCTGAGTGCACACAAGCTGAACGTATCGTTCGGCGAAGGCGACCAGGCCTTCAACGACTTCACCTTCAAGGGAAATCAGCTGGGATCGTTCCCCGGTACGACCGAGGGGCCCACGTGGGCGTGCCGCCACGACACCGACCTGGCCGCCGGCGGCACGAACGACTGCGCCGCCTCCGAGATGTGGGACGGCGGAGACGACTGCGGCGGCGGCGTGCCCTGCTACGACGTCGCCCCTTCGATCGCGTTCCTCGAAGACGAGGGCCAGCCCGTCGTCTCCTGGGAGGTGACGCAGGACGTCGTCGGCGCGAACGACATCGGCTGGCTCCTGAAGGTCACACACGAGTCGCAGCGGGTCGGCTCTCTCAAGTTCTACCAACGCGACGGCGCGCGCTTCATGGCCGAGACGGATCCCGATCCGGGCGCGGCCTCGCACTTCGACGTCGCCCCACGGCTTCTTCTCATCGGCTCGAACCTGACGTCGCCCTCGGCCGTGCTTCGTGAGCCGCTCGCGGGCGCCTCGATCTCGCCAGCGAGCGTTTCGATCGACCAGGTCTCCCCGACCCAGGGTGGTGTCGCTCGCTGGGAGAATCAGACGACCGGCGACTGGGGGTACATGGCCCCCGGTGGGACATACGACTGGACGACGTCGATGCCACTCGCGCTCGGCCCGAACGACATCGAGTTCACCGTGTTCGACGCATGCGGCACCGAGGGCAAGACGCAGGTGCAGATCGTCCATGCGGTGGGCCAGGCGTGCGGCGACAGCGTCCTCAACCCCGGGGAAGAGTGCGACGACGGCAACCAGCTCGACGGCGACTGCTGCACCTCCGACTGTAAGTTGGTCACCGACGGCACCTCCTGCGAGGACGGCGACGTCTGCTCCGTGGGCGACACGTGCTCCGCCGGCGTCTGCGCGGCCGGCGCGTCGGAGCCCGCCGCCTGCGGCAACGAGTACGTCTGCTACAAGTCGAAGACGAGCAAGGACACCCAGCCGTTCTTCCCCGTCGCGGGCCACCCGACCAACGACGCGACCGGCGCCGGAGCCGTCGCCCTCACGCGACTCCTGCAGGTGTGTGCTCCCGCGGCCGAAGGACAGTCGTTCGCCATCGCCGACCCGGGCACCTACCGCCTCGACTACAGCGCCAAGGAGACGACGAAGCGTGTGGTCCCGCCGACCGCGACGGTGACGGACCGCTTCGGCACCCTCGTCGTCGACATCCGCAAGGTCAAGGGATACCTGACTCCCGCAAGCCTGAACGTCGACAACCCGACCGTCCCGCCTCCGGCCGGCACCGAGGACTACCACCTCTGCTACCAGGTGAAGGACAAGCAGAAGCAGTTCCCCAAGAAGCTTCCGACGTCGGCGACCGACACGCTCCAGTACCGCGCGTACCAGCTGAAGAAGCCCTCTCGGCTCTGCCTCGCCACGGACGCGAACGGCGCCGTCGCCGAGAATCCGAACGCGCACCTCATGTGCTATCAGGCCAAGCGCGCCCCCGGGCAGTCGAAGCACCAGAAGCTCTTCAACGTGCACACGGCAGACGTGTTCGGCTCGCTTCAGATCGACACGAGCAAAGAGCGGGAGCTGTGCGTCCGTGCGAGCGTGACGTTCTGAGCGGCGCATCGGGCGACGACGGCCGAGGGAGGATCGAACGGGCGCGATGGACGAGCTGACCGAGGCCCAGCGCGACGAGCTGGCCGCGGCCCTCCGCGAGCTCGCCGAGGAGCTCCCCCGCGCCCTGGACCTCGCGGCGGAGGGTACGGCGACCGTCGAGCTCGATCAGCAGTCTGTCGGACGCCTCTCCCGCATGGACGAGATGCAGCGCCAGGCGATGGCCAAGAGCGGCCGCCGCAGCCTGGAGCTCCGACTCCAGCAGGTCCGCGCGGCCCTCGACGCCCTCGAAGACGGCACCTACGGCGAATGCCGCGCCTGCGAGGAGCCGATCGGGTACGCGCGGCTCGAGGCCCGCCCGGAGACGGGCTTCTGTCTCGAGTGTCAGAGAGCGCGAGAAGGCAAGCGAGGCTGAACGGGGAGACTCGTCCCCCGGCGACGCCGCGGCACGGCACGGAGGCGAGCCACCCCCAGAGCCGTTGAAGGGGGCTGTGGCGAGACGACGGGTCCGGTACCCTCTCGGGTACGGATGACGGACGAGAGCCAGCTGGCCCGGACTCGCTGGGGAGCCGTTTGCGCGGTTCTCCAGCGGGCGCCCACGGCGGGCGACATCGGGGAGGACATTCCCCAGCTCGACCACGCGCTGCAGACGGCCGCGCTGGCCCGCAACGCGAACGCTCCCGACTGCGAGATCCTGGCCGCCCTGCTGCACGACATCGGCCACCTCCTCGACGAGGCGACGGACGCGCGCCTCTCCGCACCGGGGAGCGGGTCCGACCTGGGCGCGACCGACCACGAGACGATGGGCGCGCGCTTTCTGACCGAGCACGGCTTCCGGTGCGAGGTGACCGATCTGGTACAGAGCCACGTGCAGGCGAAGCGTTACCTGGTGCACGCGAACGTCTCGTATCGAGCCCGACTCTCCGACGCGAGCACGCACACCCTCGAGCTCCAGGGCGGTGCGATGACGACGGCCGAAGCGAGAGCCTTCGAGGGCACACCCCACTTCGCCGCCTGCCTCCGGCTCCGAAGCTGGGACGAGCGCGCGAAGGTCCCCGACGCGGTCGTCCCTCCGCTCGACGCGTACGCGGCCATGGCCGAGCGCCATCTGCGTCGATGAGCCTGCCGGATCGGCGCCCCTACCCGCCCCGGTGTCGATCCACGATGGCCCGCAGCTCGGGCTCGTACCGCTCCAACGACCGCAGCAAGGCGAGCTGCGTGCGCGCGCGATCGAGGTTTTGATCGGGCCGACTCGTCGGAAAGTACGCGTCGCCTTCGAGGTAATCGGTGAGGAAGCGCACCCCGATGATGAAGGTGATGAACTGGCCGCCGAGAAGCAGGCTCTCGAGCTCGGTCGACGTGGCGAACGAGGCGATCTCGCCGACGTAGCCCTCGGTCACCGCCTCGAAGAGCTCGAAGTCCACGAAGACACGGCTCGGATCCGTCTCGTCCTCCGGGGCGGGGCACGTCGCGGTGCGGACGAGGTCTCCGAAGTCGAACAGCAGCGTGCCCGGCATGACCGTGTCCAGATCGACCACGGCGACGGCCCGGCCCGTATCGTCGTCGATCAGCACGTTGTTCACCTTCGTGTCGTTGTGGGTGACGCGAACGGGCAAACCCCCGCCCGCGCGCACGTCGCGTAGGTCGTCCGCGAGCCCGACACGCGCCCAAACGCTCTCGAGCTCGGCCTCGGCGATGGCGACGCGGCCGACCGGATCCTCGAACGTCACGCCACGAAGACGAGCGAGCCGGCCGTCGAGATCGTGGAACCGCGGAATCGACTCGACCAGTCGGCTCGGGTCGAAGTCCGCCAGGTCGCGCGCGAAACGGCCGAACCCTCGAGCCGCTTCCCGAGCGATGTCGGGCGTCGGCGCGACGTCGTACGTTCGTGCGCCTTCGATGCACGCAAACGTCCGCCAGGATCGACCGTCCGCCGCTCGATGGACGAACGCACCCGATCGGGTCGGCACCAGCTCGAGCACCTCCCACCGGCCGGCGAGGCCTCCTCGGTCCGCGCGCTCGCGCAGATGGCCCGTCACCCGCTCGATGTTCCGCATGAGCCCGGGCACGTCGCGGAAGACGTCGCGATTGATGGCCTGGTGCAGGTAGCGGCGACGCCCCTGGGGCGTCTCGAACTCCGAGACGTACGTGCGGTTGATGTGGCCGCTCCCGTAGCGCTCGGCCCCGAGCCAGGTTCCCTCGATCGCGAAGGCTGCCGCGACTGCTGCGAGCTCCGGTGGCTCCGACATGAGGAGGATCTACCAGAGCGATGGCGCGGCCGCGCGTCCCTCGCTACAGCATCCCGGATGCGCGCACTTCAACCTGCCGCCCTCGGGGTCGGATTCCTGCTCGCCGGCGTCACACTCGTAGCCGCACCGGCCCATGCCGACATGGTGAAGCTCACGAACGGCGATGTGATCACCGGAACGGTGAAGAAGCTCGCCGACGGGAATCTCGTCGTGAAGACCGAGTACGCCGGCGAGGTCAGCATCGAGTCCAAGTTCATCACCGCGGTACAGACCGACGAGCCGTTCACCGTCCGCTGGGACGACGGAAGCGAAAAGGTCGGTCGCCTGACGATCACCGCGGACGGCCAGATCGACGTGGTCGGCGGCTCGACGCCGGCCGAGACGGCGGCCGCCGGGCCGACCGAGGGCGCGCAGGTCGTCTCCGCCGAGACGGCGCCCCCGGAAGCGACGAAGCCCGCGGCGGAGGCGGTCGTCGCGGCGCCGCAAGCCGGGAAGGATTCCACCACGGACGAGATCGCGGCCGAGGCGGACGCACTCGAAGAAGACGTGAGCAAGGCTCTCGCCGAGGTCGAACCGACCGAGGCCCCGAGCCAGGAGTACGAGGAAGCGGAACTCGCCGCCGCCGAGGCGACGGCCGCCGCGATCGAGTACGCCGACGAGCGCGGGGAGGGCCCGGTCGCGGCGGAGAGCGGCGCGGTCGACATGGCGAAGGTCTACTCGATGAAGCCGATCCTGCCGTACTACCGGTACGAGGGAAGCTTCAACGTCGGCTTCAACGCCGCCCGGGGCAACACCGACACGACCGACACGCACATCGACGGCAAGATCGTCCCATCCTTCGGCCGCAACACGATCGCCTTGGGCGGCGAGCTCAACCGCTCGGAAGCGAACGGCGTGACGAACAAGTCGAACTGGACGATTCGCGCCGAGTACGATCGCGAGTTCGGCGTCCGCAGGCGGTGGTATGGCAGCGTCTTCAACACGTACGAGAACGACGAACTCGCCAACTTGAACCTACGCGTCACCGCGGGCGCAGGCGTCGGGTACAAGTTCTTCAACGAGCGCCCCACCCTGCTCCGCATCTCGCTCGGTCCCGCCTACGTGAACGAGGATTGGCGCATCGAGACCGATCGCACCTTCCTCGGCCTCCGCTGGAATCTCAACTTCGAACAAGACCTCTGGACGGAGGACTTCACGTTCTACCACAGCGACACGATGACCTTCGGACTCTCGGAAACGCAGTACGTGCTTCGAACCACGACGGGCCTGAAGCTCCAGCTCATCGCGGATTTCGCGATCTCCGCCGAGTTCAAGTACGACTACAACGCCGCGCCGCCGCCCGACACGCTCAAGTCCGACCAGTACTACATCCTGAAGATCGGCTACGACTTCCGCGGTGACGAGAACGACTGGTTCCCACAGTGGTAGCGAACACGATCGGAGGGAATCGATGAAGATCTCCTGCGGCCTTCCGCCGACCAAGAACGTCGTCGAACACGCCAAGCACGCCGAGAGCCTCGGCTACGACCGCGCGTGGATCTTCGACTCGCCCGCCCTCTACGGCGACCTGTGGATCGCCGTGGCACGCATCGCGGAGGCGACGGCGCGCATCGGCGTGGGCACGGCGGTCGCGGTCCCCAACCTACGCCACGTCCTCGTCACCGCATCGGCGATCGCATCGGTCGAGGAGCTCGCGCCGGGCCGCCTCGCCTGCGCCTTCGGTACCGGCTTCACGGCTCGGCTCGCGCTCGGCCAAAAGGCGCTCACGTGGAGATACACGCGCCGCTACATCGAGGATCTCCGAGCGCTGCTGCGCGGAGAGACGGTCGTCGTCGACGGAGGTGCGTGCCAGATGATCCACTCGCTCGGCTTCGCGCCGGCGCGGCCGATCGAGACGCCGCTCCTCGTCGCCGCGATGGGGCCGAAGGGGATCTCCATCGCGAAAGAGATCGGGGACGGCGTGATGAGCGGCTCCGAGCCGATCTCCGACTTCGATTGGTCGGCGCTCGTCGTCTCGGGCACGGTGCTCGACGCCGGAGAGGACCACACCACGCCGCGCGTCGTGGATGCCGCCGGTCCCTGGTTCGTCACGAGCTACCACGGCATGTTCGAGATGGCTCCCGAGCTCATCGACACGCTGCCGGGCGGACCCGAGTGGCGCGCCGCGCTCGAGAAAGAGCGGCCGGAGGGGGAGCGACACCTGGCTCTGCACGAGGGGCACGTCGTCACCGTGACCGATCGCGACCGTCCGATCATCGAGGCCGCGGGGCCGGGGCTTCTGGCCTGGAGCTGGACCGGAGACCGCGCCGCGGTGCGGGCGAAACGCGACGAAGCCCGGGCCGCCGGCACGACCGAGGTTCTCTACTGCCCCTCCGGGCCGGACGTCGCTCGCGAGCTGGACGCCTTCGCCGACGCGGTTCTCGCGTAGCGGCGGCCCAGGGCCCGCTGCCCGAACCTGGTCCGCGAGGACGTCGCGACGCATCGATTCGCGACCGGGGCCCTGCGGGAGCATACCGTGCGCGATGTTCGTCGATGCCCGGGCTCACCCCTCTCGACCCCTGACCCGATTCGGATCTTCCGGGTCGGCGCTCAGGCCTCGAGCGACTGGAGGGCCCGCACCACCGAAGCGCAGTCGGTCACCGTGGCGAGCATACGGATGCTGCCGTCGAGCATCGCCTCGCCGTACTCCGGTGGGATCCCCAGGACGCCGTCACGTGGAACGACGACCTGGTAGCCCCGATTGACGGCCTCGATGCAGGTCCCGATGATCGCGACGTTGAGGCTCGCGCCGAGCAGCACGACCGTCCGGACCTCGAGACTGCGGAGGATCGAGTCGAGTTCGGTGTCGTGGAAGAGCGACACGCCGTGGTAGCGCGGCACCTCGTAGTCGAGCTCCGCCGGCCCGAACTCTTCGATGACCCTGGCCGCGTCGCTTCCCGCGAGCAGTGGTGGGGCGCCCGACCGAGCCGTGGCGGTGAAGAGTCGACAATTCATCGTGACGCCGCCACCATCGGCACGCCGGTGGACGGTCCCATGCAGCACCGGCCGACCCGCCGCGCGAGCGGCGTCGAGGACACGGGCGCCGTTCGGGACGAGGCCACTCGCACCGACGGCCTCGACCAGCGCCGGCAACGGCCCGTCGGGCCCGAGCACACCTCGCTGACACTCGGTCGTGATGACGGCGACACCGGAACGAAAGAGGGTGTTCAGGTCGATGGGCATGCGGCGGAGCCTACCATTCGCCGGCGGGCGCTCCAGACGTTGGCGGCACCCGACCGCGTCGCACGACCCGGAAACCTACGCTAAGACCCGGACAGCGAAGGGAGATCCCATGTCCGAAGTGCCCCACCTGCTCGTCGAACGGAGCGACGGCATCCTGACCCTCACGATGAACCGGCCGGACGCGAAGAACGCACTCAGTCCGGAGATGCTCGTGAGGATGGCGGAGGCGTGGTACGAGTTCCGCGACACCAAGGATCTCCGCGTCGCCATTCTCACCGGACAGGGAAACGACACGTTCTGTGCCGGCGGCGACCTGAAGCTCACGATGCCCCTCATCACGGGCGCGCGGCAGCCCGAGACCGATTGGGACCATCGCCTGATGGGCAACCTGCAGATGTTCACCGACGCGATTCTGCGCGGCTTCTACGTCTACAAGCCGATCATCGCGGCGGTGAACGGCGACGCGCTGGGCGGCGGCACGGAGATGACGAACGCGTGCGATCTGCGGGTGGCGGCCGAGCACGCGGTCTTCGGCACGCCCGAGGCCAAGCGGGGGCTCCTGCCGGGGGGCGGCTCCCTCACCCGCTTGCCCCGGCAGATCCCGTACGCGAAGGCCCTCGAGATTCTCATGATCGGAGACGAGTTCTCCGCACGGGAGGCACTCGACCTCGGCCTCCTGAACTACGTCGTTCCGGCGGAGCAGCTCCTGCCGAAGGCTCGCGAGCTCGCGGGCAAGCTCGCCGAGAACGGCCCACTCGCCGTCGCGAAGATCAAGGAGGGAGTGATCCGCTCGAGCGGCCTGCCGCTCGCCGACGCGCTCGCGATCGAAGACGAGGTCTCGGCCGTCGTGATGACTTCGAAGGATGCTCGCGAAGGACCGCGCGCGTTCAAAGAGAAGCGCAAGCCACGCTTCACCGGCCAGTAGAGGCCCCTCGCACGGCCGCGCGCTCAGGTGGGGGGCGCAGGCGTACCCGCGGGTACGAGGACCCTCTCGCGGAGGTTGGGGATGGTGCCGTCGAACTTGTTCGGGATGCAGGTCGTCAGATCCTGGAGCGTCTCGTGCGAGAAGGACGGCAGCACCTTCGCGACGAAGCGCTCGACGATCTCACAATCACCCCGCGTGATCCTCTGGGGCGCGGCTTGCTGGACCTTCTTCTGGGGGAAGAGATCGCGCTCCACCCACTCGGCGGTGACCGTGTCTTCCTCGCCCGGCTCGGCAGGCATCAAGGTCTCGAACTTCAACGAGAGGTTCACCGCGGGAACGGGACGATACGGCCCGGCGGCACATCCGTATGCGGACACCTTCATGGTGTCCTTCTTCGCGCCGAAGTAGAGCAACAGGGACTCCACCTTGTCGCGAAGCCCCTGGCACGAGTAGTTCGTCGTGAAGCCCTGGTAGCCGAGCTTCATCTCGTTCTGCTTCCAGACCGCGTCCACCGCGGCGTGCGCGGATGCGACGCTACCGAGTGCGAGTGCGGCCGAGACCGCCAGACAGAGCTTCCGATTCACGAGTCCGTCCTCCGTTGTCGAGGGCCGCGCGGCATGCCGCCCCTTCCTTCCTGGTGCCTCCGCCCGGGAAACCTTGCAAGTCCCTCCGTAGATCCTACTCGCCCGGATGCGCATCTGCGATGACACTCTGTCTACCCCCGGCGACGAAATCTCCACGATTCCCTCGCAACCCGGGCTAATTCGCGTCACGATCAGTGGCACGGCAGTTGCGCCCTCCTCCGAAACGACAAAGGAGGCTGGGATGATGTTGCAGGCGATCTTGGTGTTGGTGGCGACGTTGGCGGCGGCCGGCGTCGCGTGGGAGCTCGGCACGCGCCTCGGCGACTACCGTCGCCATCCGCGCGGCTGACCCGGCCGCAAGACCCGACGGGGGCGTCCGCCGGCAGCGGCGCGACCCGCGAGAGCGGAGGAGCGCGCTCCGAGGCACCGGCGCGCTCCCACCGCGCGTCCCCGGCGGGGCGCGTCGCGAGTCGAGCGCCGGGCCCGAGGAGTCGCGCTCAGGAGCGCATGTCGAAGCCCTGGTCTTCGGGCAGAAAGACCTTGGCTTCGTTGTCCGCGATGTCACGAGCGGTGAAGCCTTCCTTGCGCAGCCCATCCGGACCGACGATCTTCAACTCGGCGACGCGAGCGCCACTCACGAAGAGGAACTTGCCGCTCTTCGTCCCGGAGAGGTCGCTCACCATGTAGAGGACCGCCTGCGAGACCTTCGCCGGGTCCAGAGCCTCCTTCGCCTGCTGGGCCGCTTCACCACCCATCAGGTCTTCCGTCAGGCGGGTGAACGCCACGGGAGCGAGCCCCCAGGCACGGATTCCGTACTTGGCACCCTCGAAGTGCAGGCAGCGCGTGAAGCCGGCGATCCCGGCCTTCGCGGCGCCGTAGTTGCACTGACCGAAATTGCCGATGAGCCCCGAGGTCGAGGAGGTGTTGACGATGACGCCCGGCCCGCCACGGTCCTTCATGTGTTGAAAGATCGGACGCGTCACGCAGTAGGTGCCCTTGAGATGAACGGCCACGACCGCGTCCCAGTCGGGCTCCTCGAGCTTGGCGAGCGTCTTGTCGCGCAGGATGCCGGCGTTGTTGATGAGGATGTCGACCTGTCCGAAAGCGTCGGTGGCCGTCTTCAGGATCCCCTGCCCTCCCTCGACCGTCGCGACGTTGTCATAGTTCGCCACCGCCTCGC
>JAUIFY010000073.1 GCA_030430245.1 bacterium
CGTCGCACATCTGCGATTCGTTCAACCGCGAGAAGTCGGCTCCCGTCGCAGGACCGAACGCCCGAATCGCATCCGCGAACGCACGCCGGGCGGCGGCGGTGTCGCCGTCGAACGAAGCGACGTCGACCCCGACTCGTGCGAGGAACATCTCCTTCATCGCCTTCGTCACCGTACCGGCTCCATCGTGGCGCGGACTCGCCTGGACCTCGGGAAAGATCATTCTCGTGTGCTTGTCGTAGCAGTCGTACTGCGTGTTCACGTCGTCGGAGAACTCGAGCGTCCATGTGTGCGTCGCCGCGATGTGGTACGCCTCGTTGAACGCGTCGACGCTCGTCTTCCAGTTGCAATCGATCTCGATCGTGCAGTCGAACGCGACCTTCCAGCGTTCGAACCCGTACGGATCCAGGTGCTCGGGAACGACGCCGAGGTATTCCCGGAGCGGCTCGATCTTCGGATCCAGGCTCACGAACACGAAACCGGCCCAGGTCTCGCAGCGCACGTCGCGCAAGGACAATCTCTCCCGGTCGATTCCCTGGGGAAAGCACTCTGCGTCGAGCGCCTTCCGCAGGCGTCCGTCCACATCGTACTCCCAGCCATGGAAGAGGCAGGAGAACCGCTCGGCGTGCCCACGACCCGGCTCCCGCAGCCGGTTCCCGCGGTGCATGCACACGTTGTAGCGCGCGGCCAGCGTACCGTCGCGCTGCCGGATCACGAGCACGGATTCGGGACCGATCTCGAACGTGAAGTAGTCGCCTGGATTCGGGGCGTCGGATGCCCGGCCCGCGAGCAGCCAGACCCGGGTCCACATCCGATCCCACTCCCGAGACGCGAACGCGGCACTCGTGTAGCGCTCCTTCGGGATCGGCGCGTACTCCAGACCGGGCTCCGGAGCTCTGTCCATCGGAGTGGATCGCATCCGCGATGACTTCGCAGCTCGCCCGCGGACGGTCAACGCCGCGTGCCGCTCCCCGTCTCGCGCGGCGTCGGGATTCCACCGGGCGCGGCGCGGCCCGATGGTCGCACTCACCATGCCGACCTCCTCGGCGGCTTCCGATGCGACCGGGGACCGCGTCGGAAACGCTCGGGAAACGGGGTGACTGGTCGTCACCCCCGGGTCCAGATTTCTCCCCGCCCCCGCTCCCGTGAGCACCGCGCACATGGAACCATGTAGGGGTGAGACGAATCCTCGTGATCGACCGCGACGCCGAGCTGGCGGACGGCCTCCGCAAACATCTCGCGTCGCTCCAACGCGACGGCCGCGTGCGCCTCGCCGCCGATCGCGACGCGGCGATGATCGAGCTCGACGGGGGACGCTACGACGCCGTCGTCTGCGTGATCGATTCCACTGGTGTCGATGGATGGGAGGTCCTTTCCCACATCCATGCCTCGGAGCCGACCACGGTGCGCATCGCCGTCGCGCGCGACATCCAGACCACGCTGCCCGCGATCTCGACCGCCCACCGGTTCGTCCCGAGCCCCGCATGTCCGACCGACCTGCTGGACGTGATCGATCGATGCTGCAACCTGCAGGGGCTTCTGGTCAGCCCATCGGTCGCCCGGCTCGTCGGCTCGGTCGGGACGCTGCCGTCGCTTCCGCACCTCTACGCACAGCTGATCCAGATGCTCGCCGATCCGGAGGTCGGCCTGCGGGATCTGGCGACGGTCGTCGAACGCGACACCCCGATCGCTGCACGCATCCTCCAGGTCGCGAACTCGGCGTTCTTCGGACTGCCGCGTCAGGTCCGCACGATCGAGCAAGCGGTCAACTTCATCGGCATCAATACGGTGAAGAGCCTCGTGCTCGCGACCGAGGTCTTTCGCTCGTTCTCCGCAGACGATCAGGTCGTGCGAATCCCGCTCGACGAGATGCAGGACCACGCGCTTCTCGCCGCGAACATCGCGCGACGACTGCCCACCGATCGCGAGATCGCGGAGGAGGCGTTCACCGCCGCCCTCCTGCACGACGTCGGCAAGCTGATCCTCGCCGCGCGCCTGCCCGAGGAGTTCCTCGAGAACCGCGCCGCCGCCGAGGAGCAACAGCGCCCGATCGAGGAGATCGAGGAGCAGCGCTACGGCGTGAGTCACGCCGAGATCGGCGCCTACCTCCTCGCGCTGTGGGGCCTGCCCGAGACGATCGTCGAAGCGGTCGCGAACCACCACGCCCCGATGCGCGTGGCCCACGACACCTTCGAGCTGCTCGATGCGGTTCACCTCGCGAACCATCTCGCCGGCGAGCTCGACGGCGGCACGTGCGCGTCGACGCCCGACGCGGCCCTCGACCCCCAGTATGTCGACGCCCTGCACCTCGGCGAGCGGATCCCCGAGTGGCGGGCGATGGCCGCCGAGCAGTACGGCGCCGCCTAGGCCGGCCCGGGCCGGATAGAAAACCGCGCCGCCTCGCGGTATTCGTGCCTCCGTAGGGACCGCTGCCGCCGTCGGGGCGGGGCGCACCGAGCGAGGCAGGGAACGATGATGGACGACGTCAGCGAGGAGGCATTGGCGGCCGTACGAGACTGGATCGACGAAGCGAGGCGGGTCGTCGTCCTCACCGGTGCGGGGATCTCCACCGACTCGGGAATCCCCGACTTCCGCGGGCCCAAGGGCGTGTGGACCAAGAATCCGGGAGCGGAGAAGATGGCGACCCTGCAACACTACGTCGCGGATCCCGAGGTCCGACGACGCGCGTGGCAAAATCGCCTCGAGTCGCCCGCCTGGCGCGCGGAGCCGAACGAGGGCCACCGGGCGCTCGTGGATCTCGAGCGCCGGGGCAAGCTTCACACGCTCATCACGCAGAACGTCGACGGCCTGCACCACAAGGCGGGTACGTCGCCGGAGATCGTCGTCGAAATCCACGGCAACGTACGCGAGGTCACCTGCCTCGATTGCGGTGATCGCGCCCCGATGGAGAGGGCACTCGAGCGAGTCCGGGCCGGAGAGGACGACCCCGCGTGCCGGAGCTGCGGGGGCATTCTCAAGTCCGCGACGATCTCGTTCGGACAGGGACTCGTCGCCGAAGATCTGATGCGATCGGAGCGCGCCGCCCGCACGTGCGACCTGATGCTCGCGATCGGGACGACGCTCGGCGTCTACCCGGTGGCCGGGGTCGTGCCTGCCGCGAAGGACTCGGGCGCACGCGTCGTCATCATCAACGCCGAACCGACCGAGATGGACGGCCTCGCAGACGCGGTGCTGCGCGGTGCGATCGGCGCCGTGCTACCGCGCCTGGTCGCCGACCCCGGATTGCAGTAGCTCGGCCTGCATCTCGCGTGCCGTGAGGGTGGAGTGATCGGGGCTCCAGCCCGGCGGCTCGAACACGAATGCGATCGCCTCGCGCAAGCTCGTCGCGCGACGCACGTCGCGCCAAATCGCCTTCCATTCGTGAAAGGCGATCTCGACCGGATTGAACGTGTGGATGTTCTTCGTGAGTCCGTAATCCACCCGCTCGCATTCGGGCTCGAACGTGCCGAACAGCCGATCCCAGAAGATGAAGATCCCGGCGTAGTTGCGGTCGAGATACCGCACGTTGCGGCCGTGATGAACCCGATGGTGTGACGGCGTGTTCAGAATCGCCTCGAGCGGTCCCATCCGGTCGATGAGCTCCGTGTGGATCCAGAACTGGTAGATCAAGCTGATCGACTGCGCGACGAGGATCGCGGCGGGGTCGAACCCGATCACGGCGAGCGGAGCCCAGAAGATCGGACCCGTCACCGGCGTCGTCCACGACTGACGGAGCGCGGTCGACAAGTTGTAGTGCGTGCTGGAGTGGTGATTGACGTGCGCCGCCCAGAAGAAGCGCACCTCGTGATGGATCCGGTGGAACCAGTAGTAGCAGCAGTCCTCGGCGAGAATGAGGATCGGAAGCGTCCACCACGTGAACTCGATCTCCACGACCGCGAGCATCGCGGCCGCCGAGTACACGAGGAAGGCCCACGCCTTGGTGATGCCCGCCACCACGACGTTTCCGACGCCCATGGCCAGACTCGCGAACGTGTCCCGGAGCTCGTACCCCCGGACGTTGCGATAGCTGGTCAGAACGGACTCGAGCAACAGCAACGCGATGAACCCGGGAACGGCGAATGCGATGAGGATGGACATCAGCGGGACTCCTCGACTCCGAGGCGAGCGCGCGCCCAACGCTCGAGTGCCTCGAGCGCCATCTCCTCGCGCGCGGGGTCCGGCAGGACGACGGCACCGAGCGCCGCTCCCTGCATCGCGTCGAGGACGATGTCGACGAACGCGTCGAAGTCGGGCGTGCGTGCGGCCTCGGTCGGAAAGAGAGAGCGCGCGACCTCGCGAAGGTTGTCGCGATGCGCGCGCAGCACCGGCTCGATCGCATTCGACAGCGCTGCGTCGGTGCGCGCGGCGACATAGAGCTCGAACGCCGCCTGCAGCCGCGGCTCCGCGAACGTGCGGCGTAGCAGGCGGATCGCGCCGTCGAGCCGAGCGCCGGAACTCCGGCCGGCGAGCTCCGAGAACGCGCGCTCGTAGTCGTGGATCATGTGCGCGAACAGGTGCTCGACCGCCGCCCCCAGCAGGTCGAGCTTCGACGAGAAGTGCTTGAAGAGCGCTCCCTGCGAGACGCCCGCTCGCTGTCCGATCTCGGTCGTGCTCGCGCCGGCGTACCCCCGCTCGACCAGACAGGCCACCGCCGCTTCGAGGATCTTCCGTCGCGTCGCGCGGCTTCGGGCCTGCTTCGGCGCGGGCCGCGCAGCGGCGGGTGGAGGTGCGACCGTCGTCGGCATCCCTCGCACCCTACACCGCACGAAAGAAAGCGACAAGTCACTTTCTTTTGACGCACCGCCTTGACTCAGTGCGTCTTCCAACGTATGCTTCCAGCAGGCGATTCAAACGCATGATTGAATCGCGCTTTGGACCCAACGGAGGGAACCGATTGCCCCAGCCCGATACGAAAAATCGCCTCCTGGAGGCGGCCGAGCGGCTCTTCGCCAGCGAAGGCCTCTCGCGCACGTCGCTCCGGGCGATCACCTGCGAAGCCGGCGTCAACGTCGCCGCCGTGCACTACCACTTCGGCTCGAAGGACGAGCTGTTGGTCGAGCTCGTGCGCCGGCGTATTGCACCGATGAACGAGGAACGTCTCGCCCGCCTGGACGCGATCGAGCGCGCCAGCGAAGGGGGCCCGCTTCCCCTCGAACCGGTCCTGCGCGCGTTCGTGGAGCCGGCCTTTCGCTTTCGCAGCGAGATGAGCGGCCACGAGCAGCTCGGACGGTTCTTCGGTCGGCTGTACGCCGAGCCCGAGGAGATCCTCGAATCGACGCTGCGCGAGATCTTCGAAGACGTCGCCAAGCGCTTTCGCGACGCGTTCGCCCGGGCGGTCCCACACCTGCCGGACGACGAGCTCGACTGGCGCTTCCACTTCCTCGTCGGAACCGTCGTTCACACGCTGATGGGGCGTCGAGAGATGCAGGCGCCCACGGACGACCCGCCTCCCGACCAGGAGGTCATCGACCGCGTCATCCGGTTCACCGCGGCCGGCCTCAGCGCACCGGTGGAGATGGGCCAGTGAAGGTTCGCTTCTCTCGCAAGACCGTCCTGCCGATCGTGATCGTGGCCCTCGGCCTCTTGGGTGCAACGGTACTCGTCGCGGCTCGTGCGAAGGTCGAGACGCGTCCTCCCGAGCTCACGGCGCCGCTCGTCCGCATCCGCACCGTCGTCCCCGAGGACATCCGCCTCGACGTGTGGGCCCAGGGCACCGTCCAGCCACGGACCGAGAGCAATCTCGTCTCCGAGGTCGACGGCCGCGTCCTGTGGGTCTCGCCCGACCTCGTGAGCGGCGGCTTCTTCGAGAAGGGTGAGCCGCTCATCCGACTCGATGCGACGGACTACGAGCTTCAGGTCGCCCGCACCGCGGCGACCGTGGAGAGTACGGCGAGTCGCCTCTCGCTCGCCCGGAAGACGCTCGAGCGCACGCGCCGGCTCGCCGAGAGCCGTGCGATCAGCAAGCTGGAGCTCGACGACGCCGAGAACGGCGCCCGGGTCGCCGAAGCCCTCCAGCGCGAGGCCGAGGCGGCGTTCCAGCAGGCGCGGCGCAACCTCGATCGCACGGAGATCCGGGCGCCGTTCGACGGCCGCGTGCGCTCCGAAAACGTCGATGTCGGGCAGTTCCTGCCCAAGGGCGCATCGATCGGCAAGATCTACGCCGTCGACTTCGCCGAGGTTCGGCTCCCACTGGCCGACGCCGATCTCGCGTTCCTCGACCTCGACCTCGCGGACCCGGACGGCGCCAAGCGAGGCCCCGAAGTCGACTTGAGCGCCGAGTTCGCCGGCGAGATCCGCCACTGGAAGGGTCGCGTGACCCGCACGGAAGGAGAGATCGATCCACGCAGTCGGATGGTGCACGTCATCGTCCGTGTCGAGGATCCGTACGGCACCGCCGCCGCGGAGGCCGGCGCACCTCTGGCCGTCGGACTCTTCGTCGACGCGACGATCGCCGGCCGAACCCTCGCCGACGCGGTCGCCCTTCCTCGCGCCGTTCTGCGGGGCGACGACACGGTGCTGGTGGTCGACTCGGAGGAACGGCTCGCCACCCGCAGGGTCGACGTCGCGCGCAAGCTCCGTGACGAGGTCATCCTCTCGGGCGGACTCGAGCCCGGCGACCGGGTGCTTCTGTCCACCGTGGAAGGCGCGACCAGTGGGCTCGAGGTTCGGGTCGCCGAGGACGCGGCGTGAAGGGCGCGATCGCGTGGTTCGCGCGCAACTCGGTCGCCGCGAATCTCCTGATGCTCGTCATCGTCGTCGGCGGCCTCCTCGTCCTGCCGCGACTGAAGATGGAGATCTTCCCCGCCGTCGAGGCGGACCTCGTCGTCGTGAGCGTCCCATACCGTGGCGCGTCCCCCGGGGAGGTCGAGCAGGGCGTCTGCATTCGCGTCGAGGAGCGAATCCAGGGCATCGAGGGCATCGACCGGCTCGAGTGCACGGCGTCGGAAGGCGCCGGCATCGTTCTGGCCGAAGTCCATTCGTGGGCCGACACCGACAAGGTCCTCGACGACATCAAGACCGAGGTCGACGCGATCGACACCTTCCCCGAGGAAGCCGAGAAGCCGATCGTCAAGCGCGCCACGTTTCGCGCCCGGGTGATCAACGTCGCCGTGTATGGCGACGTCGACGAGCGCACCCTACGAGAGTACGGCCAGAAGGTCCGGGACGACATCGCCGAGCTCCCCGACATCACGGTCGCACGACTTCGCAACGCCCGGGACTACGAGATCTCGATCGAGGTCTCCGAATCCGACCTCCTGCGCCACGCACTCACCTTCGACCAGGTCGTCGACGCGGTACGTCGCTCCTCCCTCGACCTCCCCGCCGGCTCCATCAAGACCGGCGCTGGCGAGATCTCCCTCCGCACCAAGGGCCAAGCCTACGCCGGGCACGAGTTCGAAACCATCGTCCTCGTCGCCAACCCCGACGGCAGCCGCGTTCTCCTGGGGGACGTCGCCGAGGTGATCGACGGCTTCGAGGATTCGGACCGCTGGGCGAAGTTCGACGGCAAGCCCTCCGTGATGGTGCAGGTCTACCGGGTCGGCGACCAGGGAGCCCTCGACGTCGCCGCGCAGGTGAAGAAGTACGTAGCCGAAGCGCAGACCTCGATGCCGCCGGGCCTCTCCCTCACGACCTGGCAGGACGAGTCCGTCTACCTTCGTGCTCGACTCGATACGCTCATCTCCAACGGCCGCGTCGGGTTCTTCCTGATCCTCGGCGTCCTGGCCATGTTCCTGCGCTTCCGGCTCGCCTTCTGGGTCGGACTCGGAATCCCGATCGCCATGCTCGGGACGCTCATCGTCCTTCCCTGGTTCGACGTCTCGATCAATCTCCTCTCGCTGTTCGCCTTCCTCGTCGTGCTCGGCATCCTGGTCGACGATGCGATCGTCGTCGGTGAGAACGTCCACACGCATCAAGAACTCGGCGAAGACCCGCTCGAATCCGCGATCACGGGTGCGCAGGAAGTCGCCGTTCCCGTGACGTTCGGCGTCCTGACCACGATCGCCGCCTTCTCGCCCCTCCTCATGATCCCCGGGGACATGGGCAAGATGACGCGACAGATCCCGACCGTCGTGATCACGGCGCTCGTCTTCTCGTTCATCGAGTCGAAGCTGATCCTGCCCGCGCACCTCGCGCACGCGCGCGCTCGCGGCAACAAGGAAGGCGCATTTCAGTGGCAGGCGTGGAAGCGGTTCCAGGCCGCCGTGGTCGCCGGCCTCGATGGATTCACCAACGGACCCTACGCGCGCTTCCTCGCCTGGGCCGTCGAATGGCGCTACTCGACCGCCGCCACCGGCGCGGCACTGATCCTGCTGACCGCAGGCCTCGTCGGCGGAGGTTGGGTGCGGTTCGACTTCATGCCCGCGATCGAGGGCGACAACGTCGTGGCCTTCCTCACACTTCCCCAAGGGACGCCCGCCGACGTCACCGCGGACGCGGTCGCAAAGCTCGAAGCGAGCGCAGAGGAGGTGCGCCGCGAGCTCGACGACTCCGGAGCCCGCGACGACGGCAGCATCTACCATCACATCCTGTCGAGCATCGGGGAGCAGCCCTACCGCAAGCAACAAGAGCGCGAATCGAGCGGAAACGTCGGCCCCCTTGCCAACGAGCCGCACACGGGCGAGGTCAACATCGAGCTCGCGCCTTCGGAGCAACGCAACGTCACGAGTCTCCAGGTCGCAAACCTCTGGCGCCAGAAGACGCCGCCGATCCCCGACACGGTCGAGCTCGGATTCACCTCGTCGATGTTCGACGCCGGCGAGGCTCTCCACATCGAGCTCCGGGGAGAGAATGGCGAGGCGCTCCGCGACGCCGCGGCGGCGCTGAAGCTCCGGGTGGCGCAGTACCCCGGAGTCTTCGACGTCACCGATTCGTTCCGCGGAGGCAAGCAGGAGGTCTCTCTCTCGATCCGGGAGTCGGCCGAGGCGCTCGGCCTGTCGCTTCACGACCTCGCGCGCCAGGTCCGTCAGGCCTTCTACGGGGACGAGGCCCAGAGGATCCAACGCGGCCGCGACGACGTCCGCGTCATGGTCCGCTACCCGGAGGAGAGCCGGAAGTCCCTCGGCGACGTGGAGCAGATGCGCGTTCGCATGGCCGACGGCACCGCGGTGCCGTTCTCCGCGGTCGGCGAGTACGAGCTCGACCGCGGGTACTCGACGATCTTCCGCGCCGACCGCCGCCGGATCGTCTCGGTCACCGCGGACGTCGACGAGAACGTCACGACGCCGAACGAGATCATCGCGGACCTCAAGCAGAACGTCCTCCCCACCCTCCTCGCAGGCTACGAGGGGGTCACGTACACGCTCCAGGGCGAGCAGGCGGAGCAGACGGAGTTCAGCACGTTCATGCTGCGCGGCTTCGGGATCGCGATGCTCGTGATCTTCGCGCTCCTGGCGATTCCACTGGGCTCGTACGTTCAACCGCTGATCATCATGACCGCGATCCCGTTCGGTATGGTCGGAGCGATCCTCGGCCATCTTCTCATGGGATGGGACATGAGCATGTTCTCGGTGATCGGCATGGTCGCGGTCTCCGGCGTCGTCGTGAACGACAGCCTCGTCCTCGTCGACTACGTCAACCGAAAGCGGCTCGAGGGACTCCCCGTCGCCGAGGCGGTTCGGCAAGCCGGCGTCTCGCGCCTTCGGCCGATCCTCCTGACGTCGCTCACGACGTTCGCCGGGTTGAGCCCGCTGCTCGCGGAGCAGAGCGTGCAGGCCCAGTTCCTGATCCCGATGGCGATTTCACTCGCCTTCGGAGTGCTGTTCTCGACGGGGGTGACGCTCGTCCTCGTGCCGACCGCGTACACGATCGTCGACGACGCGACCCTGTACCTCCAGAGCGTTCTGGGCCGCGAGCGATCGACGCGCGGAGACGACGCCCAGCCGGCGCACCGCTGAATCCGGCCGCCGAGCGAATCCTCGCTCGGCGGCCGCCCGTCAAGTTGAGTCCCCCGCCCGGCCGTGAGAGAAGCCGGGATGCGCGAAACCGGGGCGTGTTTCCTGTTGGCCTTCCTTCTCGCTTCTCCGTCGCAGGCGACGGCCGAGACCTCCGGCGTCGAGGCGCCATCGGACTTCCAACGACGGGTCGACGACCCCGCATCCGATCCCGGCCCCGAGGGCGAGGCCGACGCGGCGGCGGCCCAGGTCGAGGCGATCGACGACGGCGCGCGCACGGCCGGGCTCGACTCCTCGGGCCGGAAACGTGTCGAGGAGATCGTCGTCAGTGCCCGCAAGCGGGCGGAGCTGCTCGAGGACACGCCGGTCGCGGTCACGGTGCTCGGCGACACCGCCCTGCGCGATTCGGGCGTCACGCGGATCAACCAGATCCAGGACCTCGTCCCGAACATGACCTTCAACCCCGGTCTCACCGGCCAGGCCCCACAGATTCGCATACGCGGGGTCGGAACCACCACCGCCGAGACGGCCTTCGACCCGGGCGTGGGCTTCTACGTCGACGGCGTCTTCATGGCTCGCGCGGTCGGACAGCTCCTCTCCACGATCGACATCCAGCAGGTCGAGGTGCTCCGTGGCCCGCAGGGTACGCTGTTCGGAAAGAACACCGTGGGGGGCGCGGTGAACGTGACGACCGTCAAGCCAAAGCCGACGCTCGAGGGCTTCGCCTTCGTGCGCCCGGGGCACTACGGGTCGGTGGTCGGCCGTGCGATGATCAATGTGCCCCTCTACGAGGACCGTGTCGCCACGCGACTCGCCGTCTCCACCACGCAGAGCCGCGGCTACGTGTACAACTCGGTGCGGGACGAGGACCTCAGCGATCTCAACTCCACCGACTTCATCGGCTCGGTGCGCATCCTGCCGATCGACGACCTGACGGTCGACCTGAGCGGCCAGTACTCGATCGCGCAGACCAAGGCCCGCGGCGGCGAGTGCCGCTTCGTACAACCCGGCGCCCTCGCCGGAATCTCGAACGGGTTCGAGCAGGCCTGCCGCGAAGCGTCGAGCCCGTTCGAGACCCGAGAGGACTCGGCGCAGCTGAACGCGGTGACCAGCAGTGGTGCCTGGGGCGTGCTGGAGTACGACGCGGGCGACGTCGGGCCGATCGACGGGATGCTCCTCAAGTCGCTCACGTCGTGGCGGCGGCAGACGTCGCGGAGCCGGTTCGACCTCGACCAGTCGTCGTACCCGGCGATCCAGCTCTCCAACGCCGGGGGAGGCAGCATCTACGACGGACGCGGCGCGAGCACGCAGCGCCAGATTCAGCAGGAGCTGCAGATGAACGGCGACGCCTGGGAGGACCGCATCCACTTCGTCACCGGCTTCTTCGGATACTGGGAGAAGGCCACGACCCCGACGACGGTCCGGGCGGAGACCGACGCGTTCGTCACGCTCACCGACAACCTCATCGAGACCGACAACTTCACGTGGGCCTTGTACGGCCAGGCCACGGCGGACTTCACCGAGTGGGCGTCGCTCACGGCCGGCATCCGGTACACTTCGGATCGGAAGTCGTTCGACCAGGAGGCGTGGGATCCGCGCACCCCCGACGTACCCCCGGCAACGGGCTCGGACGAGAAGACCTTCACTTCCTGGACCCCCATGGCCACGCTCGCGTTGCTCGCGCCCCAGGATTGGCTGGTCGATACGCACGTCGACCACCTGATGGGCTACTTCACCTACTCTCGCGGCTTCAAAGGAGGGGGGTTCAACGCGATCCTTCAGTCCCAGGTCGGCTCGCTGGCGCCCGAGCCATTCGACCCGGAGACGCTCGACAACTTCGAGATCGGGGTCAAGGCCATCGGACTCGACCAGATCCTGACCGTGAACCTCGCGGCGTTCTACGGCAAGTATGACGACATCCAGGTCGCGCAGTTCATCACGGAGGTCGACCCGGACGGCATGGTCATCTCCCGTCGCGTGACCCAGAACGCGGCCGAGGCCACGACCAAGGGCATCGAGGTGGAGGTCTTCACGCAGCCGTTCGACCACTTCATCGTGACGGGCAACTTCGGCTACGTCGACGCTCGCTACGACGACTACCCGGACGCCGAGAACCAGCTCGACGCGTCTCTCATCAACCGTGCCGGCGAGACCTTCGACTACGTTCCGGACTATCAGTCGTTCCTCTCCGCGCAGTACTCTCTGGAGGTCGGAATCTTCGACGAGTCCTACCTGAACGGATGGCTGACCCCGCGCCTCGAGTGGGCCTACCGCGCACGGTTCCACACCGTCCCACCCGAGGTACTCCAAGGGTGGCAGCGCGGCTACAATCTCTTGAACGCGCGACTCTCGTACGACTTCATGGACGACCGGGCGCAAGTGGCGATCTGGGCGAAGAACCTCCTCGACGTCGCCTACTTCAACGAGTCGTTCGCCTACGTGACCACGTTCGGCGGCATCTCGCGATTCTACCAGCCGCCCCTCACATTCGGCGGCGAGATCTCGTACCGCTTCGGTTGAAGATCCCCCCGATGCCCCAGGCCGTCACGAGCGGGGGCGCGCCGCCTGCGGTGCGCCGGGCCGACGGCGCGGGATCGCCGCGCCCGACGCGTGCCCCCGTCCGGGCGCGCCTCAACGAAGCGAGGCCAGATACGCCATGAGGTCGCGAAGATCCCTTGGCGGCAGCTCGACCGCGATGGGCGGCATCGCGCTCCCGCCCCCTTCCTGCTCGAAGCCGGACGCGATCGTCGCGTCCGGCACGAGAATGGCGCGGAGGATCTCCTCGCGGTCGTAGCGCGACGCGAGCCCCGTGAGCTCGGGACCCGTGTCGCCCCCGTGGCCCCCGCTCACGTCGTGGCAGCGTTTGCAGTCGCCGTTGCCGTTGAACACCTCGCTCCCTCGCTCGGGATCGCCTCCGTAGACGGCGACACGGTACGGCGCCAGCGGGTCGGCCGGATCCAGAGACGCTTCGAAGCGAGCCAGCCCCGTCGCGAGATCCTTCGTGCGCCGTGCACGCGCCGCCTCGAGAACGTCGAGCCGTACGTCCGCCGGAAGCGTCCCTTCGTTCAGGCGGTCGAGCTCGAGAGCGATCCTCGCGTCGGCGTCGTCGCGATCGAGCCGCGACAGCGTCGCGATCCCACGCTGTCGCTCGACCGCGGGGGCGTCGTCGGGGATCGCACCGATCCGTACGACGGCCGCCGCCGGGTCCGTGGTGGCCAGGAGATCTCGCGCCTCGGAGCGCACCGCGGGATCGCGACTCGTGAGCGCCGCGCCGAGCGCCCGCTGCACGTCGGACGGCCGAACGGTCTCCCCCCGGTTCCCGAGCGCGCGCAGGCTCGCGACCCGCGTGCGCGTGCTCTCGTCCTCGTCCGCGACGCGCGCGACGAGCTCCTCGTCCTCGAGCGGAACGCGGCCGTAGACGGCGGCCACCTCGATCGCCTGCCCTTCGAAAGGTGTCCCGAGAAGATCCGGAACGTGGCGATCGAGTGCCGCGTGAACCACGGCGGGGGGTCTCTCGTCACGCGGGCTCCATCGCCCCAGCACCGGATCCCGCGGTGGAGGCTTCGAGTACGTCGCGAGAGCCGACAACGCTTCCCGGCGCATGTCGGGCGGCGTCGCGGGCGCCGCCGCGAACGCTGCGAGGCTCTCTGCGCCGGCCGCCGAGCGAAGGGCGACGGCCGCGTGGATCACCCTGCGGTGCAGGCCCTCGTCGACGTCCGCTCCAGCGACGCCCGCCGTCGCACGGCCCAGCGCCGCGAGCGCCGGAATCGCACCGGAGATCGGGACGTCGTAGATCGCCCGCGCCGCCTCGACGACGAGCCGCGGATCGGGATCGTCGAGGAATCCGGCGATCGCGGGGTCCTCGCGGCGACGCCATGCGAGCAACGCCCCCAGACGGACCGACGACGAAGGATCGTGCGCGAGACGCTGGAGCTGCTCGTCGCTCGCGAGCTCACTCAGGGCCACCACGACGGCGTGCCGAAGGAAGACGTCGCGGTCTTCGTTCTCCCGAAGGACGCGCACGAGATCCGGCACCGCCTCGACCGCGCCGACCTTGCCGACGGAGAACGCGGCGAAGTAGCGGACGCGGGCGCTCTCGTCGGAGAGGAAGCCGGCGGCGGCAGGCCCGAGCCGGTCGGCACGTGCCGCTCCGACGAGCCGCGCCGCCTGCGCGCGCACTTCCGGGTCGTCCCCACGGAAGGCGTCGAGATCTCGCAGGCCGATCTCCTCGAGACCGCCCGCGCCGATCTGGCCGAGGCCCCAGAGCGCGTGAAGCCGCGCGAGCAGGGGCGCCGACCGATCCAGCGCGACGTCTCCGAGCGTCCGGGCGTCGCCGCGCCGCGCGAGCTCGAACTGCGCCGGCATGCGCACCCGACGGTCTTCGAACCCCAGGAGGCGGGCGAGCTCTCGCGCGTTGCGATGCCCCATCCCTTCGCGCACCAGCGCCCGCATCTCGCGCAAGCGAGCCGCCTGATCCCCCGCATCGTCCGCGTCCAGTGAGAGCCGATAGAGCCCCGCGTAGGGCCCGGGGAACTGCTGGAACCAGGCGATGTACATCGATCCGTCGAGGCCGAACGCCATGTCCGTGGCCAGAACGTCCGCGACGAACGGCTCGGGCTCGGTCGATCGGAACCCAGCGCCGTCCGGCTCCACCGTGAATCCGAGGATCGCGCTTCGCCGCGGGAGGTACGCGTAGTCGGCGAGGAAGAAGTGCCCCCGCCAGCGCTCGGGCAGACCGAGCCCCGGCGCGTGTACGAACCCGGCCGGGCCGTTCGTCATGTGCGCGATCGGCGGCAGCACCCAAGCGGGCTGCCCCTCGTGCTGAAGGTGCCAGAGCCTCTCGGCGTTCCAGGGGCCACGCTCGTACTCTTCGGAGCGCAGCAGCTGATAGGGCATCATCCAGCCCGAGTCTCCACCTTCGGCCACGTACACGAGCCGGGCCTGGTCGGCCGAATCGGAGTTGTTGTCGCCGGTGAAGAGGTTCCCGTAGTCGTCGAAGGCCAGCTCCTGAGGGTTGCGCAGACCCTGCGCGAAGATCTCGAGGGCGGTGCCGTCCGGATTCATCCGCAGGACCGCGCCCCGCCCGACGTCGAGATCGGGCTCGAGCGTCCGACCGTCCGACGTCTCCACTCGAAATCCCCGGTCTCCGATGGAGAAGTAGATCTTTCCGTCCGGTCCCTGCACCAGGCCGTGCAAGTCGTGCCCGTAGAACGCCCATCGCGCGCCCCAGCCCGTACTCAGGCGTTCCTGGTGAGCCGGGAGGCCGTCGTCGTCGAGCTTCGACAGACGCCAGACGTCGGGGATGTTGGTGACGAGGAGCTCGTCGCCCAGGACGAGGACGCCGGAGGCGATCCCGGACGCCGGCGCGGAGAACGAGCCGGCATCGCTCCTCGTCTCGAACGAACCGTCGTTCGTACGGTCGTCGAACACCACCACGCGATCCGACGTGTCCGTGAAGACGTCGGCCGAGTACTGCCCACGCTCGACCAAGCGCTCGATCATCGCGACCCGATCCTCGACCGAGGAGATCGCGAGCTCTTCGTCGAGCTCCGCCTCGTCGAAACCTCGATTGTCGAGGACGGCGTTCTCCATGCGTCCCGACAGCGTCGCGTAGATCCGGTCCGAGGCGTCGACGTCGATCGCGACGAGCGGGCCATCCTCGTAGGTCTCGGTCACGGGCTCGAGGGTCATCCCCTCCGGCGCCACCGGGTCGCACGAAAAGATCGCGCAGCCGATCATCTCGCCCGTGAAGCTGAGTACGACCACCGCCATCCCAATCGGATCCTGCGCGAAGTAGCCGCAGCCCCACGCGAGGGACAGTGCGAAGAGGATCGCCGCGCCGCCGCGCCGACGTCTCCGCCCCACGCGGTTGGTCCCCTCGGCCTCGCTCATCGCAAGCCACGCACCAGAGCCCCCACGAGCTCCCGATAGATCTCGTCGTCACCCCGATCGCGGAGCAACGGGAGGATCTCCTCGGTCGCGCCTCGCTCCTCCTCGGGAACCCGAGCGAGCATTCCTCGGTGCTGCTTCTCGACGTCGAGCCGTGCACGTGCCGACTCGATGACGAAGAAGCCGACGACCGTCCAGACCAATCCCTGCGCCCGGCGAACCGCCTCCTCGCGGGAGAAACCGGCGCGGACGAGAAGATCGCCGAGCGCGCGCGTCGTGCGCAGCAGCGCGGCGGGCTGCGGCGGTACCGCATTCAACAGGACGGGGAGCTCCGGCGCGCTTCGCAGACGTGCACGAACGGCCAACATCCAGCCGAGGAGGCGTTCTCGCCACCGGCCCCTCTCGGGCACCTCGACGTAGAAGCGATCCCAGGCACGATCGGCGATGGCTTCGAGCAGCGCGTCTTTGTCGGGAAAGTGACCGTAGAGGGTCGCCGGTGCGACGCCGAGCCGTTCGGCCACCCCGCGCACCGTCAGACCCTCCAGCCCCTCCGCGCGAATCAGCGTCAGCCCGGCCTCGAGGACGGCCTCGCGTTCGACCTTCGGTGGCCGTCCCCGCCGCCGCGGAGAGGTCGTCTGCCTTTCCGGCGCGTGCTTGGGGGAAGAAGCCATTAGTCGAACTTGCGTTCGGAAATTAGAGGCATTCCACGCCGGGAGCAAGCAGAGAATCGAGGCCGCACCGCCGGGACGGACCGCCGACGAGGGCTCGGCAGCGTCTTCTTCTCCACGTCCGGGCGATCGAGGACGCGAGCGACTTCGGCGTGCCGAAGATCGGACCGGCCGAGGAGACCCGAGCCTCCCGAGGCGGCGGCGACGCGTTTCCACGCGGCTGGATCGCGCTTGCCCGGCCACGGCGCGCCTGCGAGAGGGAGGCATGACGCGCACCAACGAGCTCGGACAACCCATCGGTGCCCCCCTCCCGGATTGGACGCCACGCCCGATCCCGCCCCGGCGGGTCCTCGAAGGACGGCTTTGCCGCGTCGAACCGCTCGACGCCGCCCGACACGCCGACGCTCTGTTCGAGCAGTACGCCGCGGATTCGGAGGGACGGAACTGGACCTACCTGCCCTACGGTCCGTTCGACTCGGCGCGGGAGTACACCGAGTTCGCGCGATGGGCGGCGGGACTCGACGACACCCACTTTCACGCCATCGTCGATCGCGCGACGGACACACCCGTGGGCGTCGCGAGCTATCTGCGGATCGATCCCGCGATGGGCTCCATCGAGGTCGGCCACCTCTCCTACTCGCCCGCGCTCCAGCGCACGCCCGCGTCGACGGAGGCCATGTACCTGATGATGCGGAACGTCTTCGCGGACCTCGGCTACCGGCGCTACGAGTGGAAGTGCGACGCGCTGAACGCCCCCTCGATCGCGGCCGCGCAACGCCTCGGCTTCCGGTTCGAAGGGATCTTCCGGCAGGCGGTGGTGACCAAGGGGCGAAATCGCGACACCGCCTGGCTGTCGATCGTCGACGGCGAGTGGCCCGGTGTCGCGCGAGCGCTCGAGGGCTGGCTCGAGCCCACCAACTTCGATGATGCAGGGCGTCAGAAAACCCCACTCTCGGAATGGATGCCCGCCCCGTCCTCCGAGTGACCGGGGCGCTGCACTCGCGCCGCCGGCGACCGTGCACGAACCCTCGCTCTTGCTAATAATGTATGGTCATAAACCGAGAGCTTGGGTTATAGTGCGCCCTTTCCGCCGCGGCCCCGGTCGCACGAATCTCCGCCGATCAGCAAAGGAATGCCAGCGATGAGCAACGCTAGAAACGCCCACGTCGAGAAGTGGGTCAAAGAAGTCGCAGAAATGACCCAACCCGACGCGATCGAGTGGTGCGACGGCTCGGAAGAGGAGCGCGAGCGCCTCACGCAGCTCGCCGTCGATCAGGGCGTCCTCACGCCGCTGAATCAGGAGAAGCGACCCGGTTGCTACCTCCATCGTTCCGATCCCCGCGACGTCGCTCGTGTCGAGCACCTCACGTTCATCTGCACGCGCGAGGAGCGTGACGCGGGCCCGACGAACAACTGGATGGCGCCCAAGGAGGCGTACGACAAGCTCGGCGGACTCTTCTCAGGGTGCATGAAGGGACGCACGATGTACGTCGTCCCCTACGCGATGGGCCCGATCGGCTCGCCGATGACCAAGATCGGCATCGAGATCACCGACAGCGTCTACGTCGTGCTCAACATGCGCATCATGGCACGCATGGGCGCGCAGGCGCTCGAGATGCTCGGCGACTCGGACGATTTCAACCGCGGCCTGCACAGCACGCTCGACCTCGACCCAGAGAAGCGGTTCATCTGCCACTTCCCCGAGGACAACACGATCTGGTCCTGCGGCAGCGGCTACGGCGGCAACGTTCTTCTCGGAAAGAAGTGCCTCGCGCTTCGAATCGGCTCGTACCTGGGCAAGACCGAGGGCTGGTTCGCCGAGCACATGCTCATCCTGGGCGTCGAGAGTCCGGAAGGTGAGAAGTCCTACGTCGCCGCGGCCTTCCCGAGCGCCTGCGGCAAGACCAACTTCGCGATGATGATCCCCCCCGACGAGTTCAAGGGGTGGAAGATCACGACGGTCGGCGACGACATCGCCTGGATGCGCGTCGGTGACGACGGGCGCCTTTGGGCCATCAACCCCGAGAACGGCTACTTCGGCGTCGCGCCGGGTACGTCGAACAAGTCGAACCCGAACGCGCTCAAGTGCGTGGAGAAGAACACGCTCTTCACCAACGTGGCGACGACGCCCGATGGCGACGTGTGGTGGGAAGGCATGGACGGGGACGTCCCCGAAGAGCTGACCGACTGGCGGGGCAACCCTTGGAAGAAGGGGTCCAAGGAGAAGGCCGCGCACCCGAACAGCCGGTTCACCGCGCCCATGCAGAACAACCCCGTGCTCGACGACGCCGTCGACGACCCGCGGGGCGTGCCGATCTCGGCGATCATCTTCGGCGGACGCCGCAGCACGACCGTTCCGCTCGTGCTCGAGAGCTTCAACTGGGCGCACGGCGTGTACCTCGGCGCCACGATGGGCTCGGAGACGACCGCCGCCGCGACCGGCAAGGTGGGCGTCGTCCGGCGCGACCCGATGGCGATGCTGCCGTTCTGCGGATACAACGTCGGCGACTACTTCGCGCACTGGCTGAGCATGCAGAGCAAGATCGCCCGTCCGCCGCGGATCTTCCAGGTCAACTGGTTCCGCCAGGACGCCGACGGCAAGTTCATGTGGCCGGGCTTCGGCGAGAACATGCGCGTCCTCAAGTGGATCATCGACCGCGCCGAGGGACGCGTCGGCGCGCGCGAGACTCCCCTCGGGTGGGTCCCGGACGAGGGCCAGATCGACACGCAAGGCCTCGACCTCTCCCCCGAGGCGATGCGACAGCTCACCGAGATCGACCCCGCCGCCTGGAAGGCCGAGTTCGAGCTCCAGGACGAGCTCTTCGACAAAGTCGCCGACTCGATGCCCGCGGCCCTCAAGCTCCAACGCGAACTCTTCCTGAGCCGCCTCTAGAGCCAGGGGGAAGCCGGGGGACGTTCGTTACCTTTTCGCGTTTGTTACCTTACGCCGCGAAAAGGTAACATTTGGGGAAAAGGTAACGAACGTCCCCTAGAAGGTCTGGCCGAAGGCGAGGTAGACGAGGGCCGTCTCTTCTTCGGAGAAGCCGACGTCGATCCGGGCGACGAGGGCTTCGGAGAGGCTGATGCGGACGCCGCCGCCGTAGTCCCAGCGGTAGCGGTTCACCTCGGCGCGGGCGGAGTCGCCCTCCTCCTGGCGGATCGCTTCGTCGCTGATGAAGACGCGACCCGTGTCACCGAACGCGACCCCACCGATCCGAACGCGCCAGAGATCGAAGAAGTCGAACTCGGCGATCGGAAACCGAAGCTCGGTATTCACGACGACGCGGCCCGTCCCGTAGAAGCGGCTCGGGAAGAAGCCACGGAGCGTGTCGTCTCCGCCCAGGTTGGCCATCTCCCAATAGGGAACCGCCTGGTCCGGCCCGAGGATCTGCTCGCCATTGGCGCGGGCGGCGAGCGTCAGGTTGTCGTCGAAGAAGGAGTACACGAACCCGAGGTCCCCGATGAACTGGGTGAACTCGAAATCGCTGCCGAGGTCGCGATTCGTGTGCAGTGCCTTCAGGATCAGCCGCCAACCCTCGGTCGGATGGAAGATGTCGTCACGCGACGTCCAGACCAGCGACAGCGCAAGGGGGCTGACGTCGCCACCGTCGATCCCGGTCAGGTCCGGAAACTCTTCCGGAGTGAAGGGCAGATCGTCGAGCCCCGCACCGTCGGAGATGTTCACCCGCCGCCAGCCGCTCTCGAGATTGAACGAGACCCGCTCGAACGGCCGCCACGCGAACGTGACGCCCGCACGAATGTCCTCGATCCCGTTCACCGACGCCGGATCCGGCCCCTGGTCGTTGTTTCCCAGGCCCCAGAATCGACGAATCGGATCCTTCACGTACGCGCCACGAAACAGGACGAGGAGCCGGTCGTCCCAGAGCGGCGGAGTCGCCACGGTGAGCCGCACGAGACGTTGGCTGTTCTCCGAGTAGAGCCCCTCCAGGTCGAACGTGGTGCGATTGCCGAGCAGGTCGCGGTCGACGAACTTCACACCCCCGAGGATGCCCGTGGCCGGACCGAAGCCGACCTGGGGCAGCAGTGCCCAGCTTCGCTTCGCCAGCGGGTCCTCGTATCCGGCCCCCTCCGGAGGCGGCTTCTTCTCGGGCAGGATCCGCGCGATCTCCTGCTCGACCTCGAGCCGCTCGATCGCACCTGCATCCCACGGCCCGCCCAGCGCACCGAGGAGGACCGCGGCGAGTGCGATGCCCCGGCGGACGCTCGCCCGTAGCTCGGATCCTTGCATTCTCGCTGGCGCGGGCCCCACCCTCTTCATCGACGCCGCACGAAGCGTTCCTTACAACGGCCGGGCCGAAGGCCACAACGACGAAGGCCCCGGCGTCGTCGACACCGGGGCCTGCCTGTTCTTCGACCGCGTCGGGAAGCTCGCTCGCGATCTCTCCTCCGGCCGCCCCCCGCCGGCGCGAGACTCCGTCGACTCGCGCCAGAGCGCGTCGCCCACGGCCGCAAGGGCCGCGGGCACGCATGGATCGGAGTTCGAGACGACCGCAGCGCTCAGCCGACCGCCTTCATCGCACGGAGCTCGTCGGAGATCGGGTACCGGGTGAAGACCTTGTCCATCGTGGCACGATCGACCGCGTACACGGCGTCGTTCCCCGGGACCTTCTCGGTCCGGCACCACTCCGGTAGATCGCCCTGCTCGGGCGGCTTTCCGGCCTTCCGGTTGAACTCCCACTCGTCGTTCATGCACTGCCAGCCGATCTCGGCGGCCTCTTCGAACGAGACCTCGTGACCGACCATCGCCGAGTACAGCGTCGCGATGTCGCCGATCGACGGCTGCTGGAACTGACAGAAGCCACTCGAGTCGCAGAGCGCGTTGACCAGCTGCGCGTCCTGGGATGCCTTCGCGGGATCCTCGGGCGCGCCGATGATCAGGCCCGCGGTGTGATCCGCACCCATCGCACTCGTGGCGTACGTCACGCCGGTGGCGTTGAGCGTGCGCGGCTCCCACGCCGGCAGGCCCTGCCCTCCGACCGCGGGAATCCGATCGATGCCGAACTTCTTCGCGGTCGCGACGACTCCGTTGCCGACGGCCTCCGCCACGGGATCACCCTTGTCGATCTTCTCCATGAGCGCCACCGCGCCCGGGCCGTCACCGAACTCGAGGGCACCGCCCTCCATCGCGACCCCGATGGCGCCACCGGTCTCGATCGTGTCGAGACCGAGCTCGTCACAAAGGCGATCCATCCTCGCGACGATGTCGAGGTCGTCGATCGCACAGTTCGAGCCGCAGAGCGTGATGGTCTCGAACTCGAGCGCCGAGGTCACGTGCTTCCCATCCGGCCCGTGCACCACGTTGGAGCACGACACGATGCAGCCGGTCATGCAGTGGTGCATGCCGCCACCGCGGGTGGCGAAGTTCTCCTGAATGCGCTCGCCGTCGAGCTTCTCGGCTCCCTCGAACTGCATCTCGCGACGATTGCGGGTCGGAAACGTGAACAGCATGTTCGCGACCGGAACGGTCGTCGACGTACCCTTGGCGAAGATCTGCGGGCCCGCCTTGTACTCCTTGGACATGTTCGCCACGTACTTCTTGAAGGTGGCCATGTCTTCGGGCAAGCGCGCCTTCGTGCCGTCGTCGTCGACGACGATCGCCTTCAGACCCTTCACTCCGCGCGATGCACCGAGGCCGCCCCGGGCCGCGTGCCGGGTCGGGCGACACGCCCCTTCGTCGGTGAACGCGACGCTCGCGCCGGTCATGCCCAGCTCACCCGCCGGCCCCACCAGGACGTACGCCGCCCGGTCCGGATGCGTCTCCCGCATCTTCTCGACCGCAGCGTAGGTCCGGAGCATCTTCAGCTCCGGCGCCTCGACCATCTCGTAGCCGTCCTTGTTGATGACGACCTTGTACCGCT
>JAUIFY010000074.1 GCA_030430245.1 bacterium
CAGTCGAAGATCAAGGAGCACGCGGAGATGGCGCTGCTGCTCGGAATGCTCACGCCGGTCAGCTGGCTCGAGCGCAATCCGACGTACAAGGAGCAGCGCGAGCAGATGCAGGGCCGCGACCTCTCGACCTTCGGCTTCCTCGGCTATCCGGTTCTGCAGGCGGCGGACATCCTTCTCTACAAGGGAGCGCGGGTGCCGGTCGGAGAGGACCAGATCCCACACGTCGAGTTGACGCGGGACATCGCCCGTCGCTTCAACAACTACTACGGCTCCACGCTTCCCGAACCGGAGGCGTTGCTGTCGCCGTCGCCCCGGGTGCCCGGGACCGACGGCCGAAAGATGAGCAAGAGCTACGACAACGCGATCTTTCTGGACGAGGAGCCGGCGTCCATCGAGAAGAGGCTCGGGCGGATGATGACCGACCCTCGTCGTGCTCGGCGGACGGATCCGGGTGATCCGAAGGATTGCCCGGCATTCCAGCTTCACCAGATCTACTGCACTCCGGAGGAGATCGAGACCGTCACCGAGGGGTGCAAGACGGCCGGAATCGGCTGTCTGGACTGCAAGAAGATCATGATCAAGCACGTGGTGGCGGATCTCGAACCGCTTCGCGAACGGCGCGCCGAGCTGCAGGCGCAGCCCGATCGCGTGCGGGAGATTCTCGATGCGGGGACCGAGCGCGCCCGCGTCGTCGCGCGGGAGACCATGCGCGAGGTGCGCGATGCCATCGGCCTCTAGCGCTCCGGCCCAGACGTGCGGCGTCCGCACCAAGGGCGCCGATTCGGGTCGCTGGCAAGGAACACGACCGAGCCACGGTCTGCTCTGTTGCGCGGGGAGTGTGACGCGGTCGACCGGGCCGAAGCGGCGGCCGGATGCAGGCGCACGTCGCAGCGAGGACCGTAGCCCCGATCCGAGCCCGCGTTCGCCCGGCCGGGGGCCGGTGTGCTAGAGTCCGAGGCGCGTCGAATGGCCGAGATCCATACCGTCAAGCTCGACGAGTTCGAGGGACCGCTCGATCTCCTGCTTCACTTGATCAAGAAGCACGAGGTCGATCTGTACAACATCCGCGTCGCGTCGATCACAGATCAGTATCTGGCCTCCCTGGCGGCGGCCCGCGATCTGAATCTGGACATCGCCGGCGAGTTCCTGGTGATGGCGGCGACGCTGATCTACCTGAAGTCGCGCGCGCTCCTTCCGCCGGAGGAGCAGGACGAGCTGGACGACGAGGAGCCGCTCGATCCGGAGCAGCAGCTCATCGAGCAGCTCCTCGAGCACGAGCGGTTCCAGAAGGCCGGCGCGGCCCTCGCCGCCGGTCCCGTGCTCGGGCGGGACGTGTTCCGGCGTACGGTGATGGAATCGACGCCGGGCGAGTTCGTCGCGGCGCCCGCTCCCCTCACCATGGGCGATCTCCTCGCGGCCCTGGAGCGCGTGCTGGAGCGGCGCGCGCGCGCGATCGTCCACCAGGTCATCGGCGAGCGTCTGAGCATTCGCGATGGAATCGAGCTGACGCTGGAGCGCCTGCATTCACTTCGACGGTGTTCGTTCGAGGAGCTGTTCCCGGAAGACGCGTCGCGGATGCGCATCATCGTGACCTTTCTGGGAATTCTGGAGCTCATCAAGCACGGCGCGGTGATGGCCACGCAGGGGGAGATGCACGGGGAGATCCGCATCGAGCTGGTTCGGGAAGTCGACGCGAACCGGATGCTCGAGATCGAGATCGACGAGGAGGAGCTGGCGCAATGAGCAACGAATCGGGCCACGAAGTGGAGGCGGTGGAGTCCGAGCCCACCTCGCCGGTCGAGGCGGAGGTCGCGGCCACCGAGGAAGAGGCCGGCGCCGCTTCGGACGAGGACGACACGGCGGCCGACGACGGCGCGAGCGCCGATGCGGGGTCGAGCGCGACGGAGGCCGAGGCCGAGTCGGCCGAGGGGTCCGCCGAGTCGGATGCGGAAGAGGAGGAGCTCCCGCCCCTCGTTCCGGTTCTGGAGGCGTCGCTCTTCGCCTCGGCCGAGGCGGTGCCCCTCACCCGCCTGACCCGAGTGCTCGGTGCGTGGAGCCGCAAGCAGGTCGTCGCGGGACTGAAGGAGCTCGCCGAGCGGCAAGAGCGCGAGGGAAGCGGGGTTCGCGTCGTCGAGACGGCCGGCGGCTACCAGCTTCGCTCGGTGTCGGACTACGCGCCGTGGGTGCGCAAGTTCTTCACGGAGAAGCCGCCGCGACTGTCGCGCGCCGTCCTCGAGACCCTCGCGATCGTCGCCTACCGCCAGCCCGCGACGCGCGGCGAGGTCGAAGCGGTCCGTGGAGTCAACTGCGACGCCGTCCTCGGCGCGCTGACCGCCCGTGGGCTCATCCAGGTCATCGGACGGCGCCAGTCTCCGGGACGACCCGTCGAGTACGGCACCACGCAGGAGTTCCTGGAGCTCTTCAGCTTGAAGGAGCTGGCCGACCTGCCTCCGTTGCCCGATCCGTCGTCGCTCGCGAATCTGATCGAGGAATCGCGCGCGGAGGAGGAGGCGGCAGCGAACGAGGAGTCCGCGGCGGACGCGGACGCGGAGGATCCGGGCCATTCCGACGTTTTGGCCGATGCGACGACAGAACCAGAAGTGGACGGGATCTCCGATGAACAAGAAGCCGCAGCGGACCAGAGCGAAGAAGCCGTCTTCGGCGGCGACGGAGGAGCGGCTTCAGAAGATCCTGAGCCAGGCGGGGATCGCGTCGAGGCGGTCGGCGGAGGCGTTGATTCGCGAGGGGCGGGTTCGGGTCAACGGGAGGGTGGTCCGCGAGCTGGGGGCGAAGGCTGACCCGGTTCGCGACCGTGTGACCGTCGACGGTCGCACGACCGTCCCCGAACGACTGCGCTACGTCGCCTACCACAAGCCGGTAGGCGTGGTGAGCTCGATGGCGGATCCGGCGGGCCGACCCACGATCGGGGACGTCACGAAGAAGCTGAAGAGCCATCTCTTTCCGGTGGGGCGGCTCGACTACGACTCGAGCGGGCTCGTGCTGCTGACGAACGACGGTGCGGTCGCGCAGCGGCTTTCCCATCCGCGCTACCAGGTAGCCAAGGTGTACCGGGTCAAAGTACGTGGCCATCCGGACGAGAAGGCGCTCGGTCGGCTCCGGAAGGGGCTCCGGCTCGCGGACGGGCCGACCGCCCCGGCACGCGTCTCCGTCGAGGGGAAGCTCGAGAAGAAGACCCGCTTGCGGATCACGATCCGGGAAGGGCGTCAGCGCCAGGTGCGCCGAATGCTCGAAGCGGTCGGCCACCCGGTCGACAAGCTCTCGCGCATCGCGATCGGACCGATCCGGCTCGGAGCGCTCGCCGTCGGTGCGACGCGGGAGCTCACGACCCGCGAGGTTCTCGCGTTGCGGTCCGCGGTGCGCGTCGGCGACCCCGCCGGCCCTTCGGACGAGGAGGCGGAGGGGCGAGGGGAGGCCGTGCCGAAGAAGCCCGGCGTCAAGCCGAGAGCTTCCCGAGCTCGGGGTACCGCTTCCGCCAGCGCTCGTACTCGGCGTCGCCCTCGTCCCTGAGGCCGGGCTCGACGTCGCGGAGACGGACCATCTCGCGCGCGGCGTCCGCGATGCTCGGATGAGCCCCTGCGCCCACCGCCGCGAGGAGGGCGGCGCCCAGGGCCGTGGCGTGGGGCTCGTCCGAGACCCGCAGCGGACGGCGGCTGGTGCGGGCGAACTCCCGGAGGAGGCTCGGGAGGCGCGTCATGCCGCCCGTGAGGGTGAGGGACGCGGCCGGCTGCGCGCGGTGCCGTTCGATCTGTTCGAGGTTGGCGCGGGCGGCGCACGCGACGTTGCCGAGGAAGGCCCGAAGGAAGCTTCCCGTCGTCGGTTTCGTGGCGAACGGCGGGTTGTCGAAGAGAAACGCGGACGGACGGGTCGGATCGAAGTTCAGCAGGTCGAAGATCTGCGGACCGGCGAAGCTCATGACCGGGCTCGCGCCCTCCGGGATGGCGGTGATCAGCGCCTCGGCGCGTTCGAAGGCGTCGTCCCCCTCGAGGCCGACGATGGACAGGAGCCACTCGAAGGCGATGCCGGTGTCGCCCGCGTTACTCTCGAGCGTCCAGCGCTGCGGCACGACGTGGCAGCCCGTCCAGAGCTTGCCGTTCTCGTCGAAGGTACGGGTGGCGTCGACGAGCATCACCGGGGTCGTCGTGCCGAGGACGGCGCCCGCGTGGCCGGGCTCGACGACGCCCGCCCCGAGCAGGGCGCACTGGGTGTCCGCGCCTCCGGCGAAGACGTGCGTCCCCGGAGCAAAGCCGGTCTGCTCGGCCGCTTCCGGCGTCACGCGGCCGAGCGGCGTGCCCGGCTCGACCACGGGAGGCAGGATCCGGTCGTCGATCTCGAAGCGATCGAGGATCTCGCGACTCCAGCTGCGCGACGTCACGTCGAGGAGCATCGACTCGCCCGCGTTCGACGGCTCGCACGCCAACGCGCCGCTCAGCCGGTAGGTGATCCAGTCGTTGAGCCCGAGGACGTAGGCGACGCGCGGCTCGTCGGGAAGGTTCCGGAACCGGAGAAGGCGCGCCAGAGAGAAGACGAAGGGCGGCCAGTGGCCGGTGATCCGGATCGCGTCGGCGAGCGCGAGCTTCTCCATGACCTCGAACCCACCGGCCAGGCCCCGTCCGTCCATGTTCGGTGCGGCGTAGACCTCGCGCCCTCGGGCGTCGAGAAAGACGGTGCCCAGGCGCAGCGCCGTGGCGGCCACGCCGGCGATCGCGTCCGGCGAGATCCGGGCCTCGGCGATCGCGCGATGCGAGCAACGCCCCAGCGCGGCCCAGAACGCGTGCGGATCGAAGCTCGAGCCGTGCAGGAGCTCGGAGTGCTCGTACGAGACTTGCTGGTAGCTCCAGGGCTCGCGGACGGCGGCGAGACGCTTGCCGGTCGCGTCGAAGATCACGCACTTGCCGCCCCCGGTGCCGAAGTCGAGCGCTGCGAAGTAGGGACCCTGGCTGGCCATCGGTCTCGACTTTCGTGGACGGGACCGGCGGCCGCAACCATTGGCCTGGCCGCGCGCTCAGTGGGAATGCTGGCGGGCGTCGCGGAGCATGCCACGGAAGAAGACGAGGCTCACGGCGAAGGGCAACGCGTAGTAGGACAGGCGAAACAGGATCAGGGCGATGACGGTCGGAGCCAGTGGCGTGCCGAGCGCCGCGAAGAGCGCGGTCGTGAGGCTTTCCATGATGCCGAGGCCTCCGGGAGCGAGCGAGACCATCGACGAGAGAATCGCGACGGAGAACCCCACGGTGATGAGGGCCGGTGGAACGAAGACGTCGACGCACCAGAAGCAGCCCCAGAGAACCGCGAGCGTCGCGACCCAATCGAGCAGGATGTAGACCGTCGGCATCAACATGCTCTTCCAATTCGCCACCATGAAGTGGAAGCCGTCGTCGACGTTGTGGAGGATCCGCCAGATGTGCATCTGCCGCGGCGCCCGGTGCTCGGGAAGAAACCGCGCCGAGAGCCGATGGGTCACGCCTCCGGCCGCGAGGAGAACCTTTCGGCGTGCCGCCGGATTCACCAGAAGGAGCACGCAAAGGCCCATGATCAGGATGAACACGCCGAGCAGCCCTCCGGCCGCCGTGAGGGCGGCCGCTCCGAGCGATTGGTGGCGCACGAGGAAGAAGAAGCCCATCACGAGGAAGACGAGAAGTGCGAGGTTCGTGAGGAGTCCCTGAACGAAGGAGATGGTGACGGCGCGTCCCATCGCGATCCCGCTTCGACGAAAGAAGTACATGCGCACGGCGAACCCCGAGAGGCCCCCGGTTGCGACGATGTAGTTGACCGTGTTCGAGACGTAGGTGATTCGCAGCATCGGGGCGAGCCCGAGGGGGTGACCTGCCGCGGCCGCGATCCCGTCGTACGAGAGGGCCATCAAGACGTAGCTGACGAGCGTGGCGCCGATGGGCAGGCTGAAGCGCAGCCAGGAGATGTCGGCCACGGCTTTGGCGAGCTTCACCCCGTCGCTGTAGAAGAACAGGACGCCGAAGCCCGCGAGCGCGCAGAGCAGGGCGATCGTGACGACCCCGCCGGCGCCCGAGGCGCTGCCCGTCGCGGTCGGCGTCTCGTTCCGTTCGTGCTCGTCAGCTTGCACGGCGTCCGGATCCGAGCAGCGCGTTCGCGCGTCCTTTGAACGACCACGCGACGAGGCCGCCGATGGGTCCCCCCACGAGAGCCCCGACGATGGTGGCGCCGAACAGCTCTCGAAAGGTGGGTTGCGGAGACGCGACGCTCTGGAACGCGAAGGTGCACGTCAGGGCGGCGGCGGTCGCGATCGTCAGCGACGCCGCCGTCTCGCCGGCCGCGGTCGATCGGTCGAAGGCGACGGCGGCGAGCAGGAGTAGTCCGGCGATCGGGATCGATACGAGAAGCGGCAGCTGGGTATGTGGGTAGATTCCCAGCGTCAAGCGCCGCTCCGCGCGCCCGCGCATCACGAGCTCGGTCACGGTGAGGTCTCGGTTCGAAGGATTGTCGAGGGCGACGCGGGTCGCGGTTCGGGCGCGCAGGAGGTCGATGCCCTCCTTGCGGCCTTGGGCCTGCCGTTCCCAGGTCTCGATGAACTCACCGGTGTGGCTCTGGCTCCGACCCTCGGCGTCCTCGAACGTGATGCGGAAGTGCGCGGCGCGGGTGGACCCGGGCACGCCGGGCTCCAGGTGCCCCTCGATCACGAGGTCGAGTGTGGGGCCGTGGCCGGCGGCGGGAAGTGGGTTGGGAAGGCTCTCGGGCGTCACGTCGATCGTCGCGATCCGGGCCGCGGGATAGATGCGGCGGTAGACCGGGCCGTAGACGGCGGCGATCCACACGATCGCCAGCAGCACGGTGGCCATCCGGCCGCGGGAATGCAGCCGGTACGCGTATCGCATCGGGAAGTAGAGCACGATGAGTGCGAGAAGGAGGGCGTCGAACGCCAGGGCGGGTGGGGTCTCGATGACGTCTAGGTTTCCCAGGACGTACAGCAGCAGAAAGGCAGCGCCGCCGATCGCGGGCGGCAGCCAGGCGCGGAGGATCTCACGATCGACGGACGGCTTGCGCCGCGGACGCGATGGTCCCGAAGCCGGCAGCCTTCGACGAGTGGAGCGGACCGCCGACCGTGGCATCCTGAGACGCTAGCATGTGGTCGCGCGGGCGCGAAAAGTGTCACCAGCCGCGAAGATCCACGGGCCAGGCGTCCACCACCGCCTCGCCGTCGACCAGATGCAGGTGCTCGTGGTAGGCGACGGTGGGGTCGACGTGGGCCGGGTGCACGCGGACGCGATCTCCGGGCCGCAGGCTCGCGAGGGGAGAGAACGTCACGTGCTCGTCCGAGCAGAACCAGATCTCACCGCCGTCGATCGCCGGGTTGCCGTGATCCATTCCCAGGGCCTTCAGTCCGCAGTCCGCGACGACGTATCCGGACGATACCGAGACCACGGTGGCGAGCACACTCAGGGCGGCGCGGAACGGGAGGTCGAGCCGGCCGTACGCCGTGTCCATGAGGACGTAGGAGCCGGCCTGGATCTCGGTGGCGACGTCGTTCAGCGCGTACGTCCCGGTCCCGCCGGCCGAGACGACCTCGCCCCCCACGTCGGCGTGCGCCGAGCGGAGCAGGTCCATCGAACGCGAGGTCTCGGAAGCGCGCCGGGCCGCGTCCTCCAGGAGTACGGCGTGCCCCTCGTATCCCATGACGCCCCGGACCGAGAGTCCTCGCGCGCGTGCCGCGTCGGCGAGCCGCCCCGCCTCGTCGGGCGGACAGCCGCAGCGGGGCAGGCCGACGTTGACGTCGATCAGCACCTCGCGCACGCCTCCGCGGACCGCCGCGTCGATCGTCTCGGCCGAATCCACCGCGACGGTCACGCGGGCGTCGAGGGATCCGAGGCGTCTCGCGTCGAGGACCTCGTTCGCGAGGAGCAGGTCGTCCCCCAGCCCGGCGCGCGCGAGACCTTCGACCTCCCGAATCGTGGCGCACGTGAAGCCGCGGTGGCCGTTCTGTGCTTGGCGCCGGGCCAGGGCGGTGCACTTGTGCGCCTTCACGTGTGGTCGCAGGCGCGCGCCGGGAAGGGACTCGCTCATCGTCGCGAGATTGTGCTCGAGGGCCGATCGCTCGACCACGAGGGCGGGAGTCCTGAGATCGTCGAGCCTCACGCTCTCGCTATGCGCCAACCAGAGCGGCGAGACAACCGTACGGCGGTCAGCGGATCAGACCGAGCCGCGTCGACGCTCCATACGCGAAGCCGGGAAACACGGCCTCGATCGAGGGGTTCCCGAGGTGGCGCTCCACGATCTCGGCGAAGAACGTACGGAAGTCGGTGGTCACCTCGAGGTCTCGTCCCTGGTGGAGCTCGGAGGGGCCGAGCCCGGGCCAGTCGCCGTAGACCCGCCCGCCGCGGACGGTCCCGCCGAGGGCGAGCATCGCGGTGCCGTGTCCGTGGTCGGTTCCCGCGCTTCCGTTCTCGGCGGCCGTGCGCCCGAACTCGCTCATCGACATCACGCAGACGTCGTCCATCGCGCCGCCCATGTCGATGCGGAAGGCCGCGATCGCGTCGGCGAACGTTCGGAGCAGCTCGGAGAGCTGGCCGTCGCTCCCGCCCTGGTTGACGTGAGTGTCCCAGCCCCCGGTTTCGAGAAAGGCGACCTCCACGCCGAGGTCGCTCTTGAGGACCTGGGCGACCTCGCGCAGGCCGCGCCCGAGGGAGTCGTTCGGGTACGCGGCGCCGTTCGCGGGCGTGTACCCGCCGAGGCTCGTGAAGATCTCGTAGTTGTCGAGCGTCTCCTCGACCGTCGCGCCGATGAGATCGGTCCGGCCGCGGTACATGTCGCCGATCGCCGCACGTGCGAGCTCACCCTGTCGTCCCGAGCCGAGTTCGAGATCGACGAGGCTCGAAGCCGCGTACGCGCTCGCGGGTCCGGAGAGGGCGCGTGGGATCGTGCTGGTGACCGAGACCGCCCGCAGGGTCTCCGGCTGTGACGCGCCGGACGTCTGCAGGTGGCGATTGATCCAGCCGTCGTTCGTCGTCTTGTCGCCCGGGGTGCCGGTCTCCATGTAGTCCTGCGCGTCGAAATGCGACCGCGACTCGTCCGGAGATCCGCAGGCATGGATGACCGCGAGCTCGCCCTCGTCGAACATCGGCCCGAGGGACGCCATCGAGGGATGCAGCCCGAAGAAGCCGTCGAGGTCGAGCGCTCCCCCGTTCTCGCCGGGGCGTGGGACCGCGATCGAGCGCCGGAGCGAGTAGTAGCGGGACTCTCCGTGGGGTACCAGCATGTTCAATCCGTCGACCGCACCTCGCTGGAAGATGCAGACCATCGAGCGCCCCGGCGTGGTCTGCGCCGAAGCGGGACGGAGAAGGAAGCGCGGTCCGGCGCCGAGGGTCGCGGCAGCCGCGAGGCTTCCGGTCACGAACTGGCGGCGACTCATGGTCGAGCCCGACATCGTCGTTCTCCTCCTTTCCTACTGGAGCTGGAACTCGGGACTGCCGAGGACCATGGCGGCCAGGAGCGCTGGCGTCGCGCCCCCGGCGGCGGCCGATTCGAGCGCGGTGCGCGTCGATGCGCTGGGGAGTCGGCCGAGGAGGAACTGCGCGAGACCGTCCGTACCCCAGATTCCCAGGATGGACTCCCAGAGATTCGTGTCGACGCGCACGCCCTGGATCGCGCCGGAGGCGACGAGGTATCCGAACTCGAATCGCGTCACCATGCCGCCGGGGCTCAGGATCTCCCGGGAGACCTCGGGCCATCCCGTCGGTGCGGGGGCGCGCAGCATCGGTTGGCCCAGGTCGCCGACCCGCCGGCTGGCTTCGACCCCGAGATCGACGTCCGCACCGGTCGCGCGCAGGGCGCTCGCGACCAGCTCCAAGGGCGACTTCGCCTTGTTCTGGCGGTGCTCCGGAGCGTAGAAGTCGTCGGAGAGCAGGACGCTGGCGACGGTCCAGCCGATGTGACCGCCGGTGACGAGATAGATCTCGGCGGTCCGCTCGATCATCTCCTCGGGAGGGTCGTCGGCGACGAGTCGTCGTAGGATCTTCGTCGCGAGGAACCGCGCCGTGGAGGGATGCGTCGCGAGCCGCTCGAGGATCCGCAGACCTTCGCGCTTGCCGCCGGACGGAATGGTCGTCCCCAGCACCGTCTTGGGACCGCGGTCGTGGAGCTGCGGGAAGAACGCGAACTCGACGGTCCCGCTACGCGGGGGCGTGAACGTCCAGCCGGTGAACGCGCGTGCGACCTCGACGACGTCGTCTTGCGTATAGCCGCCGTCGACCCCGAGGGTGTGGAGCTCGAGGAGCTCGCGAGCGTAGTTCTCGTTGATCCCGCTGTCCGGCCCGCGACTCCCTGGCGCGACGCTGACGTAGTTGTCGAGGTAGTAGAGCATCGCGATGCTCTCGGCCGTCGCGCGGAGCATGTCGCTGAAGGAGCCGAGCGCATTCGGTCGGATCGCGTCGCGGATATAGGACACCACGGCGAGCCGGATGGGCCCGTCCTGTGCAGAGACGTTGAAGTGGTTGAACCAGAAGTCGGTCATCACCTCGCGGAGCTGCGCCTTGCCGTGGACGGCGCGCGTGAGGTTGGCGGCGGCGACCTCGAACGGCACGCGCTGCGGGGGGCCGATGCCCATGGGTTCGTCCCGCCGGGGATCCTGGGCGGGATAGTTCTCGAGAAGCTCGGTCGCGCTCATCGGCAGGGCCGGGTAGATCGAGAGCCTTGCGTCGATCTCGGGGTCCATGATGGCCTCGGGGATCAGCTGCTGCGCCACCCAGGCGTGTCGCCCGATCCGATGGACCTCCTCGATCGACTCGGGCGTCGGCCCGAAGGCCGCGCGATTCAAGAGGTGAATCACGCGAGCGTCTTCCTCCGCACTCGCGAGCGAGCCGAGCGGGCCGTCGTCCGTCGCCAGAGCCACCTGCGCCGTGAGCGCGAAGGCGACCGTCATGCCCGCAAGTGACGTGGATCTCATCACGACCTCCGTGGCCGGCGTCGCCGGCCCTCCCAGACTACGATGGCGGGGAGGTCGAGTCAGTAAAATGGGAAACTAGCCCTTTTTCGTGAGGAGGGTCTCCACCGTCACCAGCGCGCGCTCCGTGAACCCGAAGAGCTCGGCGGGGCGGTGGGGGCCGTGGCGCACGCGCCCCAGCGGTTGCACGAGCTCGAGGGCCAGAACCTTCTTGCGGAAGTTGCGTCGGTCGAGGCCGCGGCCGAGCACGGCTTCGTAGACGCGCTGGAGGTCGGCGAGGGTGAAGCCGTCCTCCAGGAGTCCGAACGCGATGTTCGTATACGCGAGCTTGCCCTGCAGTCGCTCGAGCGCCTTGTCGGCGACCGCGCCGTGATCGTACGCCAGCGGCGGCAGGTCGTCGCACGGGTACCAGTGCACGCCGTCCGCGTCGTCGGCTCGGGGGAGGAGGGCCAGATACGCGACCGAGACGACGCGCGAGCCCGGGTCGCGTCCGGGCTCGCCGAACGCGTAGAGCTGCTCGAGGAAGCGCCCCTCGGACGGCACGTGGCGTTCGAGGCAGCGACGAGCGGCGACGTCCAAGGACTCCTCGGGTTGCACGCGTCCGCCGGGAAAGGCGAACAGCCGGCTCTCTTCGGTCGCGCGCACGCCGATCAGGGCCGCGTGAAGTCGCCCCTCGCGGAGCGCGAAGGGCACGACGTCGACCGCGACGGCGACGGCCGCATGCGTGCCGGGTGGCGCCGGCGACCGTCGCTTGCGGTCGTCCGAGCCGGGCCGGCGGCCGTCGCTCACGACAGCTCGAGCATGCGGTTGAGCGACCGTTCGGCCCCCCGCCGAACCTCCTCGTCGAGCTCGATCGGGTTGCGCATCTCCTCGAGGCACACCAGGGTGTCCTCGAGCGTGATCATCTTCATGTAGGCGCAGAGCTTGCAGCTCTTGTAGAAGGTCTTCTCGGGCAGTTCGAGAAGGAGACGATCGGAGAGGCCGCACTCCGTGACGACGAGGAACTCGTCCGCGTCGCTCTCGCGGGCGTATCGGATCATGCCGCTGGTCGAGAGGACCGCGTCGGCGAGATCGAGCACGTCCTGTCGGCACTCGGGATGCGCCAGCACCTTCACGCGCGGAAGGTGGGTGCGAACGCGCTCGATCTGATCGGGGGTGATTTGATGGTGCACGTAGCAGTTGCCGTCCCACGCGATGATGTTCTTCTTCGTGTTCTCCTGGACGTGTCGCGCGAGGTTCTCGTCGGGCACGAACAGCACGTTGTCGGTGGGGAGCTTCTCGACGATGTCGGTCGCGTTCGCCGAGGTGACGCACACGTCGCAGACCGCCTTCACCGCCGCGGTGGTGTTGACGTAGCACGCGACCTGGAGGTCGGGATAGACGGCCTTCAGCTCGTCTCGGCGGTCCTCGAGAGAATCGGCGTCGACGCTGTCGGCGAGCGAGCATCCGGCGCGCATGTCGGGCAGCAGGACCGTCCGTTCCGGCGACAGGATCTTGGCCGTCTCGGCCATGAAGTGGACGCCGCAGAAGACGATGACGTCGGCATCGACGGCCGTTCCCTTGCGCGCGAGCTCCAAGGAGTCGCCGACGAAGTCCGCGACCTCGAAGATCTCGGGACGCTGGTAGTTGTGGGCGAGGATGACGGCGCGGCGCTCCTCTTTCAGCTCGCGGATCCGGCGGACCGTCTCGGAGATCTCGTCGCAACGGTCGCGCGTGTAGACCGCCGGACTCCCGAGTGGCGCGAAATCGCGAAAGAGCTCTTCGCCCGTGCGTGGCTGATTCTCCGACATGCTGTACCCCTCTGGTCGTGTACAAACTACACAACCAGGGCGGGATCCGCAACCGCCCTCAGGAGCCGGCGACGGTCATGCGGCCGATCAGGACGGTGGGGGCACAGATGCTGGAGCGGAACTCCAGGTCGGATCCGATCATCTCGATGCCGCGGAACATCTCGAGGAGGTTGCCGGCGATGGTGATCTCCTCGACGGCGTGCGTGAGCTCCCCGTTCTCGATCCAGAGCCCGCTCGCTCCGCGAGAGTAGTCGCCGGTCACCCCGTTCACGCCGAAGCCGGAGAGGCCGGTCACGTAGAGCCCGCGGTCGACGGAGGCGACGATCTCTTCCGGGGTGTGGGATCCGGCGGCGAGGTGGAAGTTCGTGGGGGACGCGCTCGGCGCGTCCCCGGCGGACCGCGCGGCGCTGCCCGTGGCCGTCTTCCCGAGCTTTCGCGCGGAGTAGGAATCGAGGAGATAGCCGGAGAGTCTTCCCTGGTCGACGATGACGTTGCGCCGGGTAGCGAGCCCCTCGCCGTCGAACGGTCGCGAAGCGAGGCCGCCCGGAAGCCGACCGTCGTCGACGACCGTCACCGTCGGTGCTGCGATGTCCTCCCCCAGCTTGTCGAGGAGGAACGAGGCCCGGTGGTAGAGCGCCCCGCCACAGACCGCGGACGCGAGATGCCGCATCAGCGAGGCCGCGGTGATCGGGTCGAAGACGATGGGCACGCTCTGCGTGGGTACCTTTCGCGCATTGAGGCGACGGAGCGCGCGCTCGGCCGCCATGCGGCCGACCTCGGCGGGTGCCGCCAGCTGCGCGTACGCGCGCCTGCTGTCGTACCAGGAGTCGCGTTGCATCTGATCGCCTTCGGTGGCGACGGGCGCGACCGACAGGCTGTAGCCCGTGGTCTCGTAGGCGCCGCGAAAGCCGGTGGAGGCCCCGTAGGCGATGCGGCTGCTCGAGTTCGAGAACTCAGCGCCCTCGGAGTTCGTGAGCCGCGGGTCGACGGCGAGTGCCGCCTCCTCGCAGCGCATCGCCAGATCCACGCGTTCGTCGGGAGAGATCGCGTCTCCGGCCGCGTCCGCCAGCCCGAGGTCCGGCTGGTCCGTCGCGAGCTCGTCGGCCGTCGGGAGGCCCGCGTCGGGATCCGGCGCGACGATGCCCGCCATTTCGACGACGTCGTGGACGAAGGCGCGAACCGCGTCGGCGGTCAGGTCGGCGGTCGAGGCCATCGCGCTCGCGTTGCCGACGAAGCATCGGATCCCGAGCCGTCGTTCTCGGGACATCTTGACCGTCTCGACCTCGCCGAGACGGACCTGCGCCGCGGCGGAGGTCCAATCGATCATCACGGCGTCGGCGGCGGACGCGCCCGCGCCGCCCGCGGTCTCGATCGCGAGATCCAGAAGCTCGGCGCCGTTCACGCCTTGGTTCCTCCCACGGTGATCCCGTCGATCCGGATCGTGGGAAGCCCGACGCCGACGGGCACGGACTGCCCGTCCTTTCCGCAGGTGCCGATGCCGTCGTCCAGCGCGAGATCGGAGCCGACCCGCGTGATCCGCTTCATGATCTCGGGACCGCTGCCGATCAGCGTCGCGCCCTTGACCGGGGCGGTGATCTTGCCTCCCTCGATCCGGTAGGCCTCGCTCGCGGAGAAGACGAACTTGCCGTTCGTGATGTCGACCTGTCCGCCGCCGAAGCTGACGGCATAGAGACCATCGGCGACGGAGCGGATGATGTCTTCCGGCGCATCCTCGCCCGCCAGCATGAAGGTGTTCGTCATGCGCGGCATGGGATAGTGCATGAAGCTCTCTCGGCGTCCGTTGCCCGTCGGCGAAGCGCCCATGAGCCGCGCGTTCATGCGGTCCTGCAGGTACCCGCACAGACGACCCTTCTCGATCAGGACGTTCCGGCCGGTCGGGGTTCCCTCGTCGTCGACGTTCAGGGACCCGCGCCGAGACGCGATCGTGCCGTCGTCGACGACGGTGCAGAGCTCCGAAGCGACGAGCTCCCCCATGAGCTTCGCGAACGCGGACGTGCCCTTCCGGTTGAAGTCTCCCTCGAGGCCGTGACCGACCGCCTCGTGCAGAAGGACTCCCGGCCAGCCGGGCCCGAGCACGACGTTCATCTCGCCGGCCGGTGCTTCGATTGCGTCGAGATTCACGATGGCCTGGCGCGCGGCGTCCCGCGCGAACGCCAACGCGCGTTCCGCGTCGTCCGTCAGAAACTCGAAGGCGACGCGGCCGCCGCCCCCGGAGGAGCCCTGTTGGCGCTTGTCTCCGTCCTCGGCGATGCAGCTCACGCTCAGGCGAAGGAGTGGGCGGTGGTCGGCGATCAGGTCTCCGTCGGAGTTCGCCACGAGCACGACCTTGTCCTCGACCGCGACCTGCGCCATCACGTTCTTGATTCGGGGGTCGAAGCCGCGCGCCTCCCGGTCCACCCGCGCGAGGAGGTCGGCCCGGTCGGCGAGCTTCGGCAGGAGCGCGCTCGACTCGACCGGGTACAGATCGTGTCGGGGCGCCGAGGGCGTGCCCCGGAGGTCGACCGACTGCGCGCCGTCGTCGGTCGATGCGATGGCGCGCGCGTTCTCGGCGGCGAGCTTCAGATTCTCGATCGAGAGCTCGTCGGAGAATGCGTAGCCGGTCTTCTCGCCGGCGAGCACGCGCACGCCCACGCCCTGCGAGATCGACTGGTTGGCCTTCTTGACGATGCCTTCGTCGAGCGAGACGGAGTGCAGCGTGCGGTGCTCGAAGTAGAGGTCGGCGAAGTCGGCACGCCGCGCGAGAGCGGTTCCCAGCGTGGTCTCGAGCGCGGAGACGTCGAGTCCGAACCGCTCGGCGACGACGCGAGACGGAGCGGGCACGATCGGATCGGTCGGTTCCCCGGAGTTCGTCACACCGCCGATCATCGGGGCTGCCGGCGACAGAGTCAATTCGGCTCACTGCAGCGGAGGCAGTTCGCGCAGGAGACGGTCGACGACCTTTCGGATCACGTCGGCTTCCGGGTCGTCTGGAACGCGTTCGAGGTACGCCGCGAGATCGTCGGCCGCGGCACGCGGGCAATCGAGTCGCTGGAAGAGGGCCCCGCGATCGCGGAGCCAGGCCGGGTTGTCCGGGTCGAGCGCGACGAGCCGATCGACGTCGGCCAGGGCTCGATCTACGTCGCGCTCGCGCAGGTGGGTCGTGCGCAGGTTGACGAGCATGCGCGTGAGGATGGATCGATTGTCGGGCGGCGCGGCCAGCAGCCGGTCGAGGTCGCCCGCCGGCTGCTCGGAGCCGGCGCGCTCGATCTGCGCTTCGAGCGCAGCGCGCTGCACCACCTGGCCCTGGTGAAAGGGGTCGAGGACCGTGTCTTCGTCGACGACGAGGAAATGTCCCGGCGTGTTGAGCCCCGTCGCGCGGCGCCCGAGCGCTCGCGCGGCACTCAGGTACACGACCGAGAGCGTGATCGGGATGCCGAGGCGACGGTCGATGACGTCGTTCAAATAGCTGTTTCGCGGGTCGTAGTAGTCATCCGCGTTGCCGGCGAAGCGCTCGCGGTCGAACAGCTCGATCGCGAGCGGCGTCCGGTCGTCGGCGCCGTCGGGGGGGAGGGCGGCGACCCGCTCGGCGACTCCCGACAGGTAGTCCCGATAGGTGTTCAGACTCAGGTCGGGGTATTGCTCCGCTGCGATCCACAGGGCGCCCTCGGCCACGTCGGCCGCGGGGTCGGCGGCCACCCGATGGAGGTTCTCGCGGATCTCGTCGACCGACCGGGACATCGTGGGAGGAGCCTATCACCGGCCGGGGTGGCGTTGTAGCGCGTCTCCCGGGGCTCGAACGCCCGTTTCGGGGGCGGACTGGACAAGGCTCGTACCCGGTCCCTATACTCCTGCGCACTCTGGGGAGACTTCCCCGGCGAACACCCGCTCAGATGGCTCAGGCCAAGGGACCCGTGGTCTCGTTGATGTCCGTGGTCGAGGGACCAGATCCTCTGGTCATTCTCCCGCACGACAATCCGGACCCAGACGCACTCGCCAGTGCTGCCGCGTTGCAGTACTTGCTTCGGGAGCTCTGCGACCGCGATTCGATCATCGCTCTCGGAGGCATCATCGGCCGAGCCGAGAACCGGGCGATGGTGAAATACCTCAACATCGGACTGGTTCCGGTGAAGGAGATCGAGTTCTCCGACCAGACCCGGATCGTGCTCGTGGACACGCAGCCCGGCCGCTCGAACAACTCGCTGCCCGCGGACGTCGTGCCGACCGGGGTGATCGATCACCACCCGGCATACGGCCCGAGCGACGAGATCCCGTTCGTCGACATGCGCGACAATTACGGGGCCACCTCGACCATCCTCACCGAGTATCTCCGGGACTCGCACGTCACGGTGGAGAGCAAGATCGCGACGGCCCTGTTCTACGGGATCGCCGCCGAGACGCAGGACCTGGGGCGAGAGTCGACCGAGGCCGACTTCGCGGCGAGTCACTTCCTCTATCCCTACGCGAACAAGCGACGGCTCGGAAAGATCGAGAACGCCCGGGTCCCGCGGGAGTACTTCCGCGCGTTCCGCGACGCGATCGACGAGGCGGTCGTGTACGACAAGGCCATCATCTCCGACCTGGGCGACGTGCTCTATCCGGACATGGTCGCCGAGGTGGCCGATTTTCTCCTTCGCCTCGACGACGTCGACTTCGCGCTCGCGATGGGCTCCTACAAGAAGGGTCTGTACGTCTCGCTGCGGACGACGGATCGAGACATCAACGCCGGCGAGGTGCTGCAGAAGGTCCTCGGGAGCAAGTCGGCCGGCGGCCACGACATGATCGCGGGCGGTCGCGTGCGACTCGATGGCAATGGGCTCGAGCGCGAGAAGATGGCCGTGCGGGTGAAGGAGCGCTTCCTCTCGCGCCTGGAGCTCACGGGCGCATCGCGACAGGCTTTGGTCTGACGCTCGTCTCGCTCAGGAGTCGAGTACCGACTCGACTTCGCTCCGGACGTCGTCGTCCGGGTCGGATCGCCCGGCCTCCAGCGCGGTGCCGGCCCGGGGCGTCGCACCGCGAAGCACGCCCAGGGCGGCGGCGGCGTGTCGGCGCACGAGCGGCGCATCGTGGTCCCGGAGCGCTCGGGAGAGGGGCGGCACGGCGTCCGGGTTGCCGGTGTTGCCCAGGACGATCGCGGCGTTCCGGGCGAGCCCGATGCGGCCGGCTCGGCGGATCGCGCTCGCTCCGTAGAGTCGGTCGAATCCGGCGTCGTCCAGGGCGAGGAGTCCCTCGAGGCGCGGCGCGAGCCACTCCGTGGCCGGGGACGACGCTCCGTCGTTCCACGGGCACGTCGTTTGGCAGAGATCGCACCCGAAGACCCACTCCCCGATCTTCGGCCGAAGATCCGGAGCCACGACCCCTCGGTGCTCGATCGTCAGATAGGAGATGCACCGACGGGGATCGAGTCGGTACCCGGGCGCGAGCGCGTCCGTCGGGCAGACGTCCAGGCAGCGCGTGCAGGTGCCGCAGCGATCGCTCACCGGCGCGTCGGGCTCGAGGTCGGCCTCGAGGAAGATCTCTCCGAGGAAGGCGTACGAGCCGCGGGTCTCGCTCAAGGTGAGCGTGTGTTTGCCGGTCCAGCCGACGCCGGCGCGAGCGGCCCACTCGTGTTCGAATACCGCGCCGGTGTCGACGAAGCCCTTCGCCTCCGCGCCCGGGAAGAGCTCCTGCACGGCATCGCGCCACCGGGCGAGTCGTGCCGTCATCACGTCGTGGTAGTCCGGCCCGAGGGCGTACGCCGCGATCCGTCCGCGGAGCTCCTCCTTCCACCGGCGGACGGGTGCCGGCGGCGCGGCATAGGGAAAGAATGCGCTCACGACCGAGCGTGCCCACGGGTAGCGCGTGCGAGGATCCAGGCGCGCCTTCTTGTGATGCAGCAGGAACCGCATGTCGCCCGCGCGACCCTCCGCGAGCCAGTCGTCGAGAAAGGCCGCTCGGTCGAGAGCCTCGACGCGGGCGACGCGAGGGTCCACGAAGCCGAGCTGCTCGCCCGCGTCCAAGACGGCGCGCTTTGCGGCAACCGGGTCCACGAAACGACCTTCGCGCGCCCGACGCAGGGTGACAAGTCGCGGCAATCGGTTGCCGACCGTCACGGGCTCGTCGGCGCGGGATGCGGAGTGCGATGGCGGGGGCCACGTCCGGCACGGCGCCGTCGGCGACGCGTTCGTGTGCGCGAGACGTAGGAACGTCGCGTCCTTCACAGCGTTTCGCGCGGAGCGTGCGCCGCGATCGAGCGCCTGCGGTGCGGCTGCCGCGGGCGTCCCGGCTCCGGCATGACCGTTGCTCCGGACCTCGCCCATCTGTCTCCCGCACGGACGCGGGAGCTCTACGGAACGAAGGGGCGAGCACGATGCGAAGCGCTGCGAGAACGACCACGACGAACCGCCGGCGGCCTCAGGGGAGTCGGCGGATCTCCTCGCAGCGGCGTGGTCCCACGGCCTCTCGTCCGAAGGAAAAGGAAGAGGCGGGGCCGATCAGCGAGGAGGAGGTCACGACGTACCTCCCCCTCGTGCGGCAGGTCGTGCAGCAGGTCCAGGCCGCGCTCCCCGCGTCGATCGAGTACGACGAGGTGATGAGCTGGGGGGTCGACGGTCTTCTCGATGCGTCGCGGAAGTACGACGCGAGCAAGGGAACGCACTTCCAGACGTACGCGCGAATTCGCATCCGCGGTGCGATCCTCGATCAGCTCCGGTCCCTGGATTGGGTTTCGCGCACGACGCGACAGAAGGCGAACCAGTTTCTTCGGACCGTGCAGCAGCTCGAGCACACGCTCGGTCGGCAGGCGACGCACGACGAGCTCGCCGAGTCGATGGGCATCTCGATCTCGCGCCTGCACGAGCTGATGAACGAGGTGGGCGACCTCGCGATGGTGTCCCTCGAGGACGTGGCCTTCGGTCGCAACAACGAGCGCGTCACCTTCGAGGACTACATCGCGTCATCGACCGGGGATCCGATGGCGGCGCTCCTCTCGCAGGAGCGCGCCGGCGCCGTGGCCGAGGCGATCAAGCAGCTCCCGGAGAAGGAGCGATTGGTCATGCCGCTCTACTACAACAACGAGCTCACGATGAAGGAGGTCGGGGCTCGGCTGGGCATCACCGAATCGCGCGTCTCCCAGCTCCACACGCAAGCCATCTCCCGGCTGCGCACGATCCTCGCGGATTTCGCGCGCGATGGGATGGCCGTCACCTGAGGCGTCGAGCTCTCTCGACGTCGCGCGGCTCGTTGACGTTCACGAAGCTCGCGCCGGTGGGGTCGAGTGCGTCGAGCGTGGCGCCGTCGAGGCGACACACCCGGACGGCGTCGATGCGATCGAGTGGGCTTCCTCCGCCGGCGGCGAGCTGGCGAGCGAAGTGGGGCGCCATCGCCGCGGTCCGGTAGAGCGCGAGCAGCGGCTCCGCGCGTCCGTCGACCACCGGTAGGACCACGTCGATCTCGGAGCGCGTGTGGTCGAACAGGCCGGCCACGAGCTCGGTCCGGAGAAGGGGGCTGTCGCACCCGCACACGAAGGCCCAGGCGCCCCGCGCGACGGCCAGGCCCGCCGCGAGGCCCCCGACGGGGCCACGATGGGGCAGGGCATCCCGTGCGATTCGAGGTGCGGGGACGCCCGCGCGAACGATGGCGTCGCGAAGCGCTTCCACGTGCTCGGGCGGTGCGACCTCGGTGGTTCCGACAGAGAGCACGATCTCTTCGCAGTGCGGAGCCACCGCCCGGGCCACGTGCGTGAGGAGCGGCGCGTCGTCGAGCACGAGGAGCGCCTTCGGGCTCCCCATGCGGCTCGACCGCCCGCCCGAGAGCAGGAGGGCGCTTCGTCTCACGAGTCGCGGCCGGGTGAGTCGGCCTGCGGCTCGGGCCTCACGAGTCCCCGCTCCGTGAGCATCGCGTCGACTTCGGCGTCGTGCGACTCGGTCGGCAACGTCGCCACGACGTGATCCGCGTGGCAGATGCCCACGACCGTCCAGCCCCGGGCCCGCGCCTCGGGTACGAGGCGGTCGTACGAGCCACCGCCGCGGCCCAGGCGGTTGCCCTTCCGGTCCAGAGCCACGGCCGGCGTGATGAGGACGGCGGGGAGGGCGATGGCGGCGAGGGCCGTCGCCGCGCCCGCCGGCTCGAGCAGCCCTCCGGGGCCGGATGCGAGGAGCCGGGCCCCGGGCTCTACCGGGATCAACTCCAGCGCTCCGTCGTCACGGCAGCGGGGAAGCAGAATCTGCGCGCCGCCGCGCCGAAGGCGATCCATGACGGGCGCGATGTCGAGCTCTCCATCGCTGGCGAGATAGCCCACCACGCTTCGCGCCCCCGCGAGCGGGCCGGAGGAGAGAGCGTGGCGCGCCAGCGCGTCCGCCGCCCGCGCCTGGGCTTCGGGCGAGAGCGTTCGCCGTGCGGCGCGTAGGCTGCTCCGCAGGCGGCGCTTGGCCTCGCGTGCGTCGTGGCGGGTGTCCACAGGGCACCTTGTACCGGCTCGGACCGTGCTGTTACAGTCCCTGTTTCACCCCGCGGCGCGTTTCGGTCGCCGCCAGCGTCTGGAGAAGTGTCCCGATGGCCCCAAAGAACTTCTATTTCACCTCCGAGTCGGTCTCGGAGGGACACCCCGACAAGATGTGTGACCAGATCTCCGACGCGGTCGTCGACGCGATCCTCGCCGAGGATCCGACCGCCCGCATCGCGTGCGAGACCCTCGTCAAGACGGGAATGGTCGTGCTGGCCGGCGAGATCACGACCCACGCGAAGATCGACTACTCGGAGGTCGCGCGCGAGGCCGTGCGCGAGATCGGCTACACGTCGTCGGACATGGGGTTCGACGCGACGACCTGTGCGGTCCTCACCGCGATCGACCGGCAGTCGCCGGACATCAGTCAGGGCGTTTCGCGGGCGACCGACGAAGAGCAGGGTGCCGGTGATCAGGGGCTCATGTTCGGCTTCGCGTGTGACGAGACGCCGGAGCTCATGCCGCTTCCGATCTCGTTGTCGCACCGTCTGGTGAAGCTCCTCGCGCAACTCCGGAAGGAGGGCGCGTATCCCTTCCTTCGGCCCGACTCGAAGTCCCAGGTGACCGTCAAGTACGTCGACGGGAAGCCGCAGGCGGTCACGAGCGTCGTCATCTCGACGCAGCACAGCGACGACGTCACGAACGAGACGCTGCGCGACGTCGCCCGCACCTTCGCGCGGGCAGAAGCCGCGATGATCTTCTGGGGCATGGGGGTTTCCCAGCACATCCACGGCACCGACAATTCGCGCTGCCTGATCAGCCTGGCGCTGATGTGCGGCCATGTCGGGCGGCCGGGTGCCGGCCTGCACCCGCTGCGCGGCCAGAACAACGTGCAGGGGGCGTCCGATGCCGGGCTGATCCCGATGTTCCTGCCGGATTACCAGTCGGTCATGGATGACGGTGTGCGCTCGGCCTTTACCGAGGTCTGGGGGTCGGAGGACTTTTCC
>JAUIFY010000075.1 GCA_030430245.1 bacterium
AGTGTCTCGCTCTGGCGGCGCAGGAGCTGTGTCGCGACGTTCGCATCGTCTCGGTGGCTGAGGAACTCTTCGTCGGAGAGGAGCGGGCGGAGCTCCTCCCAGGCGTCTGGTGCGGCCTTCATCGATGCGCCGTTGCGCAGTCCGATCCGTAGCGCGTTCACGTAGGCGATGTGGCGGTGCAAGATCTCGGTGCGGACGGCGGCGCCCTGCTCTTCGCTCTCGAGAGCTGCGAGGCGCTCCGGCACGACCATGGTCGAGACCTTCCGACCGAGGGAACGGCTGACGTTGACGAGGGTGCCCCACAGCTTCCGTGCTTCCCACCAGCGCTCGTAGGCTTCGTTGACGCGGAAACCCAGGAAGATGGCGAGCGCGGTGCTCAAGAGGCCGGCGGTCGCCAGCGAGAAGACCGACGCCGCGGCGTGATACGTCTCGTAGACCCGCTCGACGCCGAGTGTGACCGCGGTGAAGAAGAGTGCCGGGGGGCCGATCGGTCGGATGATCTTGACCGCGGCTCGTCTCGAGGGGATGAGCATCGGTGGCGCGCGAGAGTACCAGCTCGGCTTCGCGGGTCCAGAGCCGGAGCCAGGAGCGAGCCGGCGCCGTCACGGCCAGTGGGAATTCTCGCCGCGGCCCGAGGCCCAGGCGATCCCGCCTTCGCTCGGGCTCCGCCCCGGCGGCGAGATCGCCGCGCTTCGCGCGCGCAGGAGATGAGCCGCGGCTCGGTAGCGGGACGAAACGCCCGGCTGCGGAAGCACGCCGCCCCCGATGACGAGACCGGCGAGGAGGACCACGGCGATCCGCTCGCGGTTGCGGATCTCGAGCACCGGCTTGGCCGACCGGCTCGTCCCCGTGAACGTCCGGAGGTAGGCGCGGAGGATCGCGACGCCGTTGAGGGCTGCGGTCGAGACGACCACGAGTCCCTCCGCCGGATGGAGTACCGCGGAGCCCTCGATCAGGAGCTCGCTCCCGACGAACCCGATCGTCCCGGGGAACCCGACCAGGGCGAGTCCGGTGAGCAGGAAGAGAGCCGCGAGCCCAGGCACCTGGGCGTACAGGCCGAGGAATCTCGCCAGATTGAACCGGCCGATGCGCGATTCCACGGCCCGGAGGACGAGGCCGAGTCCCGCCAACGAGAGCGCCGCCGAGATCCACAGGCAGAGACCTCCGGCCACGCCGATCGGGTTTCCGAGAGCCAACCCGATCAGGATGAGGGCGGCTTGTCCCGAGGCCAGAGCCGCGAAGACGCGACGGGCATCGTTCACGGTGAGGGCGACTCCCGCGGCCCAGAGCGATCCGAGCGAGCAGACCAGGATGATCGCCTGGAGAAGCCAGTCCGGAGCGACCGGAATGCAGAGCCTCATCATGCCGTAGGCGCCCGCCATCGGTGAGATCAGCAGAATCGCCGTTCCGAACGAGCCCCGTTGGATGAGGTCGAGGGTCCAGGCGTGCAGGGGGGGCACTCCGCTTCGAAGGAGCATGGCGAGAGCGATCAGGGGCAGACCCCAGGTCTCCGTGCTCGGACCGAAGTGGGAGAGCGTCATCCCCGTCGCGAGCAGCACGCCGAAGGTCACGCCGTGGACGGTGTAGGGCCGCGCCCCACCCCCGCGCGCCCTCAGCTCGAATCGCGGGGGGACGAGGCCTGCGCAGAGCAGGGCGGCCAGGGCGATCGGTTCGCGCGTCGTGAGCGTCGCGAGGAGGATCGATTCGCTCACGAGCGTGCCCGAAAAGGCGAACCTGTCGGTCTTCTCCTTCGGCGTCGCGAGAATGGTCACCGCATAGAGGAGCGCGACCAGGGGGAGCAGCGGTGCGCTCAGGTCGTCCACGGCGAAGAGAAGCCCCTGGACCTGGCGAACGTCGTGCGACGCCGCGATCCAGACGTAGTCCAGCGCCGCCGCCGTCGCGACTGCGAGGGCGAGCGCCGAGCAGAGCGTGGATCGTCGGTGAGACCGGTCTCCGTCCTGCGCGACGTACGCCCACGCCGCTCCGACGAGCGGAACCAGTGGCAGGACTTCCAGCCAGGGGAGGTGGAACGAGCTCACGGCTCGACTCCTTTCTGTGTCGGTGCGGGATCGGAGGCGTTCGGCTCGTCTCGGGAGAGACGGTCCTCGAGTTCGGTGATCCTGTGGAAGAAGCGAACGAAGGGGCCCACGAGATTCGCGTCGATCGCGTCGTCGAGATGTCCCCGCGCGAGCGCGAGCGCGTACAGTCGTTCTCTGGCGGGCTCCGGCAGCACTCCGGATCTCTCGGGCGAGCCCTCCAGCCCGCCCAGGGCGTTCTCCATCTCGTGATGGTCGTGCAGGAGCGACGGGGCGCGGATGAGCTGCAGCGTCCGGATGCACGCGTGCCCGACGATGTGGATGAGGGGGAGGTAGCGAAACCCGAGACCGATCTCTGCCACGATGAGACCGACCTGCGTGAGCGAGGCGAACGCGAGCGAACTCTTGATGTCGGTTTGGACGCGTGTCGTCAGTGCGCCGAACCCGGCCGACACGAGCCCCGCGACGACCACGGCGATGCTCAGGGGGATCGAGGCCTCGAGCAGGGAGCAGCAGCGCAACAACAGGTAGGCCCCCAGGTGCACCGAGAGAGCGCCGTAGAAGATGGCACTGGACGGGGTGGGCCCCTCCATCGCGCGGGGAAGCCAGCCCGAGAAGGGAACGAGTGCGGACTTGCCGGCCGCCGCGATGAGCAGAAGCAGCCCGACCGCGGTCGCCGCGTGGGTCGACACCGTGGAGGCGGACTCCGGCCACGGGCCCGCGCCGGCCAGGGCTTCGAAATCCCCGGCTCCGCTGAGATGGTGCAGCAGGAGCGCCGCACCGAGAAAGGCCGCGTCCGCGAATCGGTAGACGCCCCACACTCGCAGCCCGTTCTCGGCGGGCGCTCGTCGCTCCTGGAAGAAGGCGACGAGGAGTGCGGACGACAAGCCGACGAGCTCCCACCCGAAGAAGAGCGTCTCGATCGTCCCCGCCGTCGTCGACAGGCACATGCCCAGGAGGAAGATGGCGTAGAGGAAGAAGAACCGGGCGAAGCCGTCCTCCCGATGGAGGTACCGTGATGCGAAGGCCCCCACCGTGCCGCAGAGGAAGTACGTCAGGATCACCAACGGAACGGACAGGCGATCGAACAGGAACTTGATGTGGAAGTGGAGGTGTTGCTCCGGGATCGAGAACCAGTCGCCGAGGTCCACACGGACGCTCCGCGTGCCCGAGACGAGCATGAACGCGAGGACGGCCAGCGAGCTCGTCAGCCCGCCGATCACGGCGATCTGCGTGGCCGTGGTGGTCGTCCGCTCGCTCAGCCGACGACCGCTGAGCCCGGCAAGGCCGAGAAGCGCGAAGAGGGCGAACGGAAGCAGGAGTGCGACGGCACCGACCGCCTCGAAGAGATCCCGTGTCGACATCAAGTCGCCTCCGGCCGAATCCGCGCGAAGTCGAGATGGTCGCGACGACCACGGAACCAATCCTCCGAGGAAGGCACCGTCGGGAGGGGGCGGGGAGGCTCCGGCAGATCGTGGAACCGAGACCCGTCGTATCTCCGTATCCGAAGGTCGAGCGGATCGATGATCGCGAGGTGAATCCAGCCCCCGTCGACGATCCGGGCGAGGGAAGGGTTCGCCTTCAAGATGCGCTCGAGGATGCTCGCGGTGGTCTCGATGACGAACTGAAGCCGGAACGGCTCGTGGATCTCGACCATCTGCCACGGCAAGCCGGTGCGGAGATCGCTCTGCGCCCCGTCCATGACACCGAGGAGGCTCGTGATGTTGTGAGGGAGCTTGGTGCCGCAGCCGTACCCGGTCGGGTCGACGTACGAGAAGTAGTACTCGAGGCTGATTCCCGAGCAGACGGGGATGACCGCGCGAAGGAGTCCCTCGAGGATGGTCCCCGCTTCGTCGTCCTCGCTCGGGTCGTACGAGGTCAGAAAGGCGCGACGATCGAGGAAGAGGCCGCGAGACCATCGTCGGCGACCGACCAGGCAGAGGGCGTTGGTCGCGTGCCCGTACTCCGGCCGCGTCTGCGAAAGATCCTCGGCTCGCCCTTCGACGTGTCGGAGTGCCTGGCCACGAGAGAGGGAGAGGGGGGCCGATTCGAATCGCCGGCAGCGCTCGAGGGCGTTGCGCGCGCGGGCCTCGTCGATGGCGTTCTGCGCCCGTTCGAACGACGGTCGGGACGCGCGCGGGAGGCGATCGAGATCGTACCAACGGACGCTGTCGTCGCAGGTATTGTGGTAGGCGCCGACGAACTGCACCTCGGGCGGAATCCGGATCCCTCTCTTCTCGAGGATCTCGCGCACTCTCGGATCGTTCGCCATCAGGGCGAAGGCCCGCGCGTTCGGTCCCCCGCGGCCTCCCCCGCACGCCCCGCAGTCGTGAGCGGCTTCTTGCGGGTTGTTGAGGCTAGAGGAGCCGTGTCCGCAGATGACGATCATGGGAGCGAGTGCTCCCCGGGCGGCGAGACCGATCGACCGTAGGAGTCCTGCGACGATGTCCGACATCTCGTCGAGCGTGTACCCGATCGCGGTGGGAGCGCCGTGATCGGGGCCGTCGTCCCGCTCGAGGCGGAGCTCCGTCAGGGGAGGCTCCCCGAGGCGGCCGAACGTCCGCCGCAGGACCGCCGTCGATCGGGGAAACAGGATGCGGGTCACCAGGGGAACCGCGGCGAGCGCGCCGGCGAGGCCCGTCACGAGACCGCCCAGCAGCGTGCGGGTTCCGACGTGCAATCCGTGGGAGAGACGACCGACGCGGCGTTGGCCCGATTGTCGGCGTCGGCTGAGCTCGCGGAACGAGTACGCGGGCTCCTCGGTCACGCTGTGCGTCGGCACGATGGAGACCGGGCAGAGTGGGCGGAAGTGAGCCTCGGTCACTCCGCGGTGGTACATCGCGACGCCGAAGAAGCCGGCGACGCCGAGGGTTTCACAGGCGGGATCGACTTCCTCCACCGCGCGTCGAAACGATTCCTCTCGTTCGTCGAGGCAGCAGACCAGTTGGAACGCGGGTGCGGCGCCGGCGGGTGGAGTGTCCTCGGCATGCGTCTGGATCGCGGCCAGAGCGCGTTCGAGGTAGGTACGTTCGAAGGCGCGGTGCAGGATGGAGCGGCGCTCGAGCTGATCGAAGGATCGAAGCTCCCGAAAGAGCTCGTCCCAATCGTCGTCCGAGAGGCGGGACAGATCGCGTGGCGACCAGCCCAGGTGCTGGGAAAGGAGCAGTCCCACGAGTGCCATGTGATCGGGGGCGTCCGCGAGGCCGGGAGGGGGGCCGCCCTCCTCGAATCGCTCTCGTGCGTAGGGTTCCCCCGTGTGTCGCACCGAGACATCGTCGGCCGCGAGTCGATCGAGCAGGAGTCGTACCGCGAGGAACTCGAGGAGGCTGTCCTTCGGCGCGGGAAACCGGAGCCAGGGCGCGTTGCTCTCGACCTGCCAGATCATGCCCGCCCAACCTCGGAGCGCCAGCAGGGTTTGGCGGATGAAGCTGGTTCGATCGTGGCGCCCCACTCCAAAGGCCTTCAGAGACTCCGTGATGGACGCGATCGCCGGGTCCGGTGCCTTCTCGATTCCCGCGAGTGAGGAAGCCAGGTTCCGGCACCACGTCGCGCCCCCGCGCACTCCTGCGCGGGTCGTCGCCGCGAAGCTTCGGAGAAAGCCGTCGTCTCGATGGGGGAGGCGCCAGCTCGCGATCCCCTGGTCGACGAAGGCCGAGCAGAAGGGGATGAGTCGGTCATTCACACGGAGATCCGTGTCTTCCGCGGTGGCGGCAAGGAGCACGTCGCGGGGGCGGATACAGGTTGCGCGGGGCGGCGTTCGGAGGGAGTCCGCGAACCGCGTCGCCTGCGCCTTCCACGTCTCGAACAGGAGGCGCAGCGTGATGCTCCGCAGCGACTCCGGTGTCGCCCGTCGGGATCCGAAGCCGGCCTCCCCGAGCGCCCGCATCGTCACGCCGGACGTCAGTTGCGATCCGCAGCCGTCGGGACGGAATCCGGCCAGCCACGCCTCCGTTGCTTCGAGCATGTCCTTCGCTCTGGCGCGGGGCACGTCGTCCACGAAGTGCGTCAGGGCGTAGGTTTCTCGCAGGATCCACCGGATCTCGTCCGCGGACGCAGCCTGGGGGCGCACCCGGAGTCGGGCCGATCGGATCTCGATCCGCGAGCCGAGTCCCCCGATCATCTCGCTCCCTCGCGCGCCCAGATCCTCGGCGAGCACGGCGGCGACGCTCTCCTCCGGGATGCGGCCGTCGGCCCACTTCTGCCAGTACCGCTCCTCGGCCAGATAGGGCTCGCAGCCGTAGACCTCGGCCCCGCGTCTCAGGCCTTCGTCGAACGAAAGGTGCTCGAAGGCGTGCAGCGTGTTGTGATGGACGAACACGTCGAGTGGACCTTGAGAGGGAAGAAAGTGCGTCGCGTCCGCGACCGCGCTTCGGATCTCGCGTGCGTCGTCGCCGGCCGCGGCCGATGGCGCACGGGCATCGTCGCTGCGATGTCGGGGCACGGCGTCAGGCCTCGGCACGGCGAAGCCGCGTGGCCCATGGATGGGCGGAGATCGCGTGGAGGTCGTCGAGGCCTTCGACGACCAGCTCGGCCGATTCCCATTCCATGGCGAATCCGTCGAGGCGGCTGAGAAATGTGTGATCCACGATCCGGGCATCGGTGACGTCGATGACGACCCTCTGCACCTCGGTGGGTAGGTTCGAGACCGCACGGCGGACCGACAGCAGGCACGCGAACGTCGCGGCTCCGCCGATCTTGATCCGGATCTCCTCGGAGGTTCTTTCCACGACGACGTCCGGGCGGAGGATGAGCGAGAGTGGCGTACCGCGGCCGACGTGCAGCGCGATCTTCAGCACCAGTCCGGTTGCGACTCCCACCAGCAGGTCGGTGGCGAGTGTCATGACCAGCGTCGTGAGGAAGAGGATCAGCTGATCGTTGCCGAGCTCCCTCGCATGTCGGATCTCCTGAAACGAGGCCAGTCGGGCACCGGTGTAGATCAGCATCGCGGCCAACGCGGCCAGAGGGATTTCCTCGAGCAGTCCGGGAATGAGGGCGACCGAGCCGAGGAGGCAGCATCCGTGGAAGAAGTTCGACCAACGAGTCTGGGCTCCGGCGTCCACGTTCGCCTTGCTGCGGACGATCTCGGAGATCATCGGAAGGCCCCCGACCGAGGCCGACGCCAGGTTGGCGATGCTCACGGCGAACAGATCCTTGTTCAGGTCGGAGGCGCGGCGTTTCGGATCCATCGAGTCCACCGCGAGTACGCTCAGCGTCGACTCGATCGTCCCGACGAGGGCGTACATCAGGACGTACTTGAGCGAGGTTGGGGAGAAGGCGACCGAGAAGTCGGGGAACGCGATGGCGCTCGCGAGGCTGCCCGGGAGATCGACGAGGAAGTTCGGTCCCACCTCCCACGTCTGGACGCTTCCGAACACGCGGTACGCGTGCTTGTGGTCGAGGTCGAACCAGAGACCGAGTGGAACGGCGAGCAGGAGGACGACCATCGGGCCCGGGATCGCCGTCGCCCAGCGTTGCCGGATGCGAGGCAGTCCGAAGAGAACCAGGAGAGACAGTGCACCGATCGCGAGGATCTCGGGGTTGGCGTGCAGGACGCTGTGCGGGACTTCGGCCAACAGCTCCAGGGGCTCCTTCGCCTCGGGGAGCACCCCGACGGCGATGTGGACCTGCTTTGCGATGATGATGACGCCGATTGCGGCCAGCATGCCGTGGACGACCGAAGGGGACATGGCCACGCCGATCGTGGCCGCGCCGGCGAGGGCGAGCACGAGCTGCAGGCCGGCAGCCAGAACTCCCACGGCGAGCGCGCGCTTGTAGCCGAGCAAGAGGTCGCCGTGTCCGAGGTCCTGGACCGCGCCGATGGCGATCACGATCAGGCCGGCCGCCGGCCCCTTGATCGTGAGGCGGGCGCTGCCGAGGAACGTCGCGAGCACGCCGCCCAGGATGGCCGTCAGCACGCCCGCGACGGGCGGAAACCCGCTCGCCATGGCGATGCCGAGCGAGAGGGGGAGTGCGATCAGAAAGACGAGGAAGCCGGCCTTCAGGTCGGCTCCCCAGGAGTTGGAGCGGGCTTCATCTGCCTCGATGAATGCCATGCGAGTACCTCCGGGATTGCTCGCGGCCGGTGTCCGTTCGTCGGACCCGGCGGGATCGTCGAGGGACTCCTCGCAAGAGCCGCGGGAGTCCGAGCGGCTCGAAGCCGCGTGGATGGCCGGTGCTCGAGGGCCTCGCGCCGCGATGAGCGGCGTGCCCGGGCCCGAGCGGCGGACGGCCTACCGGAGGAGAGCTCGATGACGGACGTAGAGCCGCGACGTGTGGGACCGCGCCGTGCGGGTCGGCCGCGGGCCGGAACGGCCACGGAGCTGCGAGATGCGGCTCGACTTCCGGGAGTGGGTACCCGAGGGGTCGTCGTCTTCGTCCAGATCGACCGCCTCGTCGAGGACGGGGCGACGCGGCGCGGCCGGGGGCGCGTCGACGAAGCTCCGATGGGAGCTCCACTCCGCGTCTGCCGTGACATCGGCGTGAGCCGTGTGCTCCTGCGGCCAGAGCTGGCTCGCGAGCACCAGGAACAGCCACGCCAGGACGACGCGCATCGGGAGCATCCACCGACGGTAAGACTCGCGCCGACCCGGCGCAATGGGTGCTCGTGGTGCGGGGGCTCTCGGAGGCGCCCGCGCGGGTCTCGGTCGGATCTCCGAGTCAGGCCCGGACGTGGAGGCCGGTCGCCACGCGGTACGCCTCGGCGATCTCCCCCGGGCCGCTGATCGTGACCGACAGGTCTCGCAGAAGCCCGTCCTGGATGCGGTAGATCCAGCCGTGGACCGCGAGGGATTGGCCATTCGCCCAGGCCTCCTGGACGACCGTCGTATGGCAGACGTTGTGCGCCTGCTCGACGACGTTCAATTCGCACAGGCGGTCGAAACGATCCTTCTCGTCCGTCACCTCGCGGAGGACGGCCTCGTGCTTCTGGCGGACGTCGCGGATGTGGCGAAGCCAGTTGTCGATCAAGCCCAGGTGATGGTTCTCGCTGGCGGCCTTCACACCACCGCAGCCGTAGTGGCCGCACACGATGATGTGTTTCACCTTGAGGACGGCGACGGCGAACTCGAGCACGCTCAGGCAGTTGAAGTCCGTGTGGACGACGACGTTGGCGATGTTCCGATGTACGAAGACTTCGCCTGGCATCATTCCGACGATCTGGTTCGCCGGCACCCGACTGTCCGCGCATCCGATCCACAGAAGCTCGGGGGTCTGCTTCTCGGCCAGGCGCTCGAAGAAGTCGGGCTGCTTCTCCACCATGGAAGCGGCCCACTTGCGGTTGTTTTCGATCAGCTGCGGAAGAAGCCTCATGTCGGGGTCTCCAGTGCTCGAGCGCCGAGGAATCTGCGCGCGGGAGGAGAAGTTGTCCGTCGACGAGCGTGCCGTGTCAACTGCGCCGCCGTCGGCCGGACGGGCCGCCGCGAGCCGCAGCCTGTGTTCGAGGAGGGAAGTGGGCAGAGCGTCGCTCTCCCGTGCGGAGCCCTGGTGGAGCGCCGGAGCGCCGTCTCGCTGGCGTTCCGCGAGACGGCGCTCGCCGGGCGTTGGCGGCCGCTCAGGGCGAGTTGGCGCCTCGGCGAGTGAGTACGTGTCGGGACCGAAGTCCACGTCGACGTCGTCGCCCGTGCCGTACGTCCCATCGACTCCGAGCCCGATGGTGTTCGGCGATGCCTTGCCGCGTGGGCACGTCCTCGACACGGGCATTTCCGGGCCGTGTGTCCTCTCGGACCTACCCCGACGGTCCGGGATCCTCGGACCGGCGGCGAGCTCAGCCGCGACGGGCGATGTACTTCGCGTACGCGTCGGCGAGCTCGCGGAGCTCGGGATTCCTTGCGAACAGAGGCTCGAACTTCTCGCGCGCCTTCTTGCGCTTCGCCGGCAAGTACTCGGTGGGCCAGAGGCCCGTCTGCGGCTCGTAGTCCTTCAGCACGTTGCGAGCGACCGTCACCTTGTGGACCTCGTCGGCGCCGTCGGCGAGTCCCATGTGCGGCGCGGAGGCGTACATCGCCTGGATCGGCGTCAGGTTCGTCGTGCCCAGGGATCCCAGGATGTGGAGGGCATTGTACGAGACCTCGCGCAGGACCTTCGCCATCGTGTACTTGACGGCGGCGATGTCCGTGCGCGTCTCCTGCGTGCTGGTGTTGTCGATCTTCCAGGCCGTCTCGAGGACGAACAGTCGCAGCATCCGGATCGAGGCGTACGTATCGGCGATCGTCTGCTGGACCATCTGGTGCTCCGCGATGACCTTGCCGTGAGATTCGCGACTGAGAGCGCGCTCGCACATCATGTCGAAGGCCAGCTTGCACTGCGAGATCGTGCGCATCGCGTGGTGGATGCGGCCGCCCCCCAGGCGGCGCTGCGCGAGCGTGCGAGCCCCGTCCTCGGGGCCGAGGAGGTGGTCCAGCGGAATCCGCACGTCCTTGTACTTGATGTGGTTGTGCGTGCGGGGCTCGGGCATGATCTCGACTCCGGGTGCGTCCCGGGGAACGACGAACATTCCGTTCGTGCACATCACGAAGAGGATGTCCGCGACGCGGCCGGCGCTCGTGAACCACTTCTCTCCGTTGATGACCCATTCGTCTCCGTCGCGCTCGGCGTACGTCTTGAAGAGGCGAGGATCGGAGCCGCCTTGCGGCTCGGTCATCGAATAGGCCGACCAGATCTCCTGGTTCATCAGCGGATGGAGCCACCGCTTCTTCTGCTCCTCCGTGCCGTAGGCGGCCAGCATCTCCATGTTGCCGGTGTCCGGCGCGGCGGAGCCGAAGATCTGGGGCGCGGAGCCATACCGGCCGAGGATCTCGTTCAGGAGCGCGAGCTTGAGCTGCCCATAGCCGGGCCCGCCCAACTCCTCGTCGAGGAAGACGGCCCACAGACCCTGCGCCTTCACCTCGTCCTGGAGGGGCTTTACGAGGGCCTTGATGCGCGGGTCCTTCGAGCGCACGGCGTAGGGGAACACCATGTCGAGGGGCTCCACCTCCTCCCTGCAGAACCGCTCGACCCAGTCGAGCTTCTCCTGGAATTCGGGTTCGGTGGAAAAGTCCCAAGCCATCGTGTGCCCCCGTCGGTTGGTCGCGCAGTGCGAGCGTTACTCTCGCTCCTTAGCCAAGCCCGACTCGCAGGGGCAACCGTCGTCGAGGCGCACGGGGTGGGGGCGGGGAGGTGGCTGTCCTCGACGAGATGGGTGCCGTTCATGCCGGGATCGCGTCTCCGGCGTAGGCGGCGGGTCGCGCCGTGGGCAGCTCGGGGAGTAGGTCCGACGCGAGGAGGCGCAGTCGCTCGACCGGAGACGTGCAGTCGACCGCCAATCCGACAAACCGCCCGTCGACCTCCAGCGTCAAGTGCCGTGCGTCCAGCTCGTCGATGAACCGCCCATTCGGGAGCGCGGGGATGCGATCGGCCCGGAGCGCTTCGGCGGCGCGGAGAATCGACCGGTCGGCCACCCCGTGGCCGCTCTCGCCCGAGTGCGCGCGGCGGGCGTCGTCGAGGTTCTTCTCCGTGCAGGCCGTGCGCAGCGCTTCGTGAATCGCGTGCGCTTGCCCTTCGAGGAGGAACGCATCGGGACGTGAGCCGCGCAGGTCGAGAAGGAGGGTCGCGCCGTCGCCGCGGAACTGATGAAGGGCCGCGCCCCTCGCTGCATCCCTCTGCCATCGGGCGACGGCCGCGTGGAGCGCGGGGGCGTACGAGAGTGCGTTGCCCTGGGGTAGCGACATCATGAAGTGGTACGAGAGCCCGAACCGCGCGTCCTCGTCGACGCCGCGATAGTAGGTGCGCGTGTGCGGTAGAGGCTCGAGGGCGTGGATGCCGTACTCGTCGCGTCGGTCGAAGTAGGGGCTGTACCGGTCGAGGGTGACCGGATTCGCGTGTTTCGGCGGCGGGAGGTGCGTCAGGCGGTCGAGGATGGAGAGGATCCATTCGTACGACGCCTCGGGCTCGTCCGCGAATCCGTACATGAGAAACCACAGCGGGTGGACGCCGTAGGTGCGACACCATTTGAGCAGCTCGAGGTTGCGGTAGGCGGGCGCTCCCTTGTTCATCCGGCGAAGGAGGTCGGTCGAGAGCGACTCGATGCCGGGCTGGATCCGGCGGACTCCCGCGCGCGCGAGCTGCGCAACCTCCGACTCGGTCAGGTTGGACTTCGTCTCGTAGAAGATGTCGAGCTTCTTCTCTTCGAGTCGAGGGAGGACTTCGTCGATGTATCTTCGATCGAGGATGTTGTCGCTCGCATAGAAGCGCCGAACTCCATGGCGTCGCTGCAGCTCCTCGAACTCGGAGACGGCGCGCGCCGGGCTCTTCGCGCGGAACGCCATCGACGTCGGATTGAGACCGCAGAACACGCAGTGGCGGATCGCTCCCCACCAACATCCACGCGACGTTTCGATCGGGAGCCCGAACCCGTGCGCGTTCATGGCGTCGGCCAGCTTCGGATCGCATTGCTCGAAGAAGTCCGAGAAGTCCGGTATGGGCAGGGAGTCCATGTCCACCCGAGGGCGCGGCGGCGGCCCCGCGCAGACGGTACCGTCGTCGTCGCGGAAGAGGGCCCCCGGAACGTCGGCCAGGCGGCCGCGTCCCGCGAGTGCATGCACCAGGGATACGATGGTCGTGTCCGCTTCCCCTTGCAGCACCGTGTCGACCTGGGGGAACGACGAGAGGATCTGTCGACCCATCTCGCCCTCGCAGTTGGCGCCTCCGAAGAGCACGTGGACGTCCGGCGCGACCTCCTTGATCTCTCGCGCGAGCGCCAGGCTCGAGACGTTCTGGCAGAACGTCGACGAGAACCCGACCACGTCGTACCGCGACCAATCGCGCGTGTCGCGACATGCCGCGATGAACTCCGGCGTGCGCCGCGCCAGCTCGGGGATGCGCGCGACGAGCGCGTCGTATCGTGCGGCGCCGCCGAACTGACGGCGGAGCTGCAGGTCGGGTCGTGCGCGGAGGTCCTCGGTGCGCTCTCGTAGCGCGGGGTCGTCCCGCGGGCCCCACAGGGCGTCGGCGAAGAGATGCTCTCCCAGGTCCGAGTACGTGGAGATCAGCCCGTACAGAAGGACCGCCTCCTCGGCCGAGAGGTCGCGCAGGACCACGTCGTGGAAGGGGAATGCGCCGTAGAACACGTCGGCTCGGACGTCGGCTCGCCCGAGCACCGACTTCAAGAGGGAGGCGCCGAGGGCGGGCGCCAACCCGGGCGCGAACGGGAGCACGGCTAGGCATACGCGCAGCATGGGACGGTAGATCGGCAGGAACGGCATCCTCCTATATCGACCCGTGTGGCGATGCGGAGCCGGCTTTCCTCGGCCGCCCCAACTGGTGTAGTCCCACCGTCGTCATGCCACGAATTCACGGGGGACAGGTTGCGGCGCGGCAGCTCGCGCGAGCGGGGATCGACACGATCTTCGGGGTCGTTGCCGGTCCGATGATCGAGGTGTTCGCGGGAGGTCAGTCCGAGGGGCTCCGCGTCGTCGGATGCCGGCACGAGGTGAACGGCGGCTTCATGGCTTCGGCCTGGGGCTGGCAGAAGCAGCGGCCGGGCGTCTTCGTGGCGGGATCCGGGCCGGCGGTGACGAACTGCATCACCCCGCTGTACGTCGCGACCGAAAGCGCCATGCCGCTGGTCGTCCTCGGCGGGTCGGCCTTCTCGAGCACGACGGGACTCGGAGCCTTCCAGGAGCTCGACCAGGTCGCGGCGACCACGCCCGTCTGCAAGTGGACGGGCCGGGTCGACTCGACGGAGCGCATCGGCGAGTGGATCCACCTCGCGCTGGGCAAGGCGATGAGCGGCCGTCCGGGGGGCGTGTACCTCGACTTCCCCGGCGAGGTCGTGGCGGGCCAGGTCGACGACGGCAACGCCGTCCTGCGGGACGCGCCGGAGATCTCGCGTCCGGCCGCCGATCCGGACGCGATCGATCGTGTCGCCCAGCTGCTGCAGCAGGCCGAGCGGCCGCTCTTGCTCGTGGGGAAGGGCGCCGCCTGGGCGGACGCGGGCCCGGCCATACAGCGGATCGTCGATCTCGGCATCCCGTACGTGTGTGCGCCGATGGCGCGAGGGACCCTGCCGGACGATCATCCGCACTTCGCGAACGCGGCGCGCTCGCAGGCTCTGTCGGGTGCCGACGTCATCGTGATGTTCGGTGGTCGATTCAACTGGATCTTCGGCTTGGGCCGCCGCTTCGACCCTTCGGCCCAGATCGTGCAGATCGACGTCGAGGAAGAGGAGCTCACTTCGGGCGCTCCCGTGAGTCTCGGGATCGTGGCCGACGCGAGAGTCGCGGCCGAGCAGCTCGGCGCCGCGATGGCCGGCGGATCCCTTCACTCGGCCGCGACCGGCTGGCTCACGTCCCTGCGGGAGAAGGTCCAGGCCAACGAGGAGAAGGCGCGCGAGTCGCTGACGGACGAAGGGAGTCCCATCAATCCCTACCGGGTCGTCGGCGAGGTGCGCGACGTCTTGCCGCGCGACGCGATCGTCACGGCCGAAGGCGAGACCATCATGGGCATCTGTCGGGCCATGCTGCCGTCCTTCGTGGGTCGCTCTCGCATGAACGCCGGAACGACCGGGTCGATGGGGATCGGTGCGCCGGCCGTCGTGGGAGCCGCGTTGGCGTGCCCGGACCGCGTCTCCGTCGGCGTCCTCGGCGACTACGCGTTCGGTTCCGCGGCGATGGTCGTCGAGACCGCGGCCCGGGTGGGCGCCAAGCCGGTCTTCGTCGTCGTCAACAACGAGGGAATCGCCGGCCACATGATCCAGGACTTCATGATGCCTCCGGGCTCGCCGCGCATCGCGTCGCTGCTGCCAGCGCGCTACGACAAGCTCGCCGAGATGGTGGATGGGCACGCCGAGCACGTGGAGAAGGCGAGCGACATCCGTCCCGCCCTCGAACGTGCGCTCGCCGCGGACCGGCTCGCGGTGGTCCACGTGCGGGTCGACCCCAAATCCCGCCGGCTCGGCGGCACGAACTACCTGCAGTAGGAGGAACTCATGGCCCAACCGCTCGAAGGGATGCTCGTCCTCGACTGGACGATCTGGCAGCAAGGTCCGGTGTGCAGCGCGATGCTCGGCGACATGGGCGCGGAGGTGATCAAGATCGAGCAGAAGGACACCGGCGACCCCGGCCGCTGGATCGTCGCCGCCGGCGGCAAGGATACGAGCGATGCCCCGAACTGGTACTTCGAGGCCAACAACCGAAACAAGCGCTCCATCGCTCTCGACCTGAAGAAGCCCGAGGGGCTCGAGGTCGTCCACGAGCTCGCGAAGAAGGCCGACGTCTTCGTCCAGAACTTCCGCAAGGGCGTCGCGGATCGGATCGGTGTCGGATACGCGGCACTTCGCGAGCTGAATCCTCGCATCGTCTACGCCAGTGCGACCGGGTACGGTCCCGACGGACCCGACAGCGGCGAGCCGTCGTTCGACTACCTCGGCCTCGCCCGCTCCGGCATCATGAACGCGGCCGGTGAGCCGGACATGCCGCCGCAGGGCATCAGCGGCGGGATCGCCGACCAGATGGGCGCGATCATGATGGCGTACGGCGTGATGACGGCGCTCGTCGCGCGCGAGCGGCACGGTGTGGGCCAGGAGGTGCAGGCCTCGCATCTCGGGTCGATGGCGTTCCTCCAGGGGCTCTCGCTGTCCATGCGCCTCATGGCGGGTGTCGCGATGCCGCGCACGTTCCGCTCCCACGCGTTCAATCCGCTGTGGAATCACTACAAATGCGCGGACGGGCAGTGGATCGCGCTCGCCATGCTGCAGGCCGACCGCTATTGGGCGGATCTCGCGAGGCTCATCGGTCGACCGGAGTTGGCCGACGACCCGCGGTTCTCGACGATGGTCGCCCGTGCGCAGATCGCCGACGAGTGCACGGCGGTGCTCGACGAGGGCTTCGCGAAGAAGACGCGCGACGAGTGGATGAAGCTCTTTCGCGAAGACGACAGCGACCTCATCTACACCGTGGTGAACACCGTCGACGATCTCCCCGATGACCCACAGGTGACGGCGAACGACTACGTCGTGCCGGTGGATCACCCGACCCACGGCGAGACGAAGATGGTCGGCATCCCGATCGGTCTGTCGGAGACGCCGGGGGACATCCGGCGGGTCGCGCCCGAGCTCGGACAGCACACCGAGGAGGTCCTGATCGAGACACTCGGTTGGGGGTGGGATCGGATCGCCGAGCTCCAGGAGAAGGAAGTCATCTGAGACGCGAGCGGAAGCCGATGCGAGCTCCATGGGCGCTGATCGCCGCACTCCTGGCCGGTTGCGGGCCCCTGCAGCTGCTCGTGCCGCCGACGAGCCATCTCCACCCGGCGCGCGCCGGTCCCGACTACGAGGTCCAGGGAGACTACGTGGGCGTCGATCCTCCCATGGGCGCCCAGGTCATCGCCCTCGGCGACGGAAAGTTCGAGGTGGTCCTCTACGCAGGCGGGCTGCCCGGTGCCGGTTGGGACCGGACGGAACGGATCCGCGCTCCCGGCGCGCGACGCGACGGCGGTCGGGTGACCTTCGAGGGCGCGGTGCAGCTCGCGTACGAAGGTCGCGCGCTCGTCGGGACGATGCCGGACGGTACCCCCGTGAAGCTCGGGCCGTTCGAGCGCCGTAGTCCGACGTCGGGAGCGCGGCCGCCGCCGGGAGCCGTGGTGGTGCTCGACGGATCGACCTCGAACGTCGACGGCGAGGTCGACGAGGGCGGAAACTTGAAGGCCGGGGCATCGAGCCGAGACGAGTTTCGCGACTTCGATCTGCATCTCGAGTTCCGCACGCCGTTCACGCCCGACGGCCGCGGGCAGTTCCGAGGCAACAGCGGGGTCTATCTACAGGACAGATACGAGGTGCAGGTCCTCGACTCCTTCGGTCTCCCCGAGAGGGACGACGACTGTGGCGGCATCTACGACGTGGCGGCGCCGGAAGTGAACATGTCCTACCCGCCGCTTCGGTGGCAGACGTACGACGTGTCGTTCACCGCCGCGCGGTACGACGAGTCGGGAGAGAAGACCGCGAACGCGCGCGTGACGGTTCTTCACAACGGGGTCCGGATTCACGACGACGTCGAGATTCCCGGTCCGACCGGCGGAGGGGCCGCCGAAGAGGACACGCCCGGCCCCATCCATCTTCAGGACCACTGGAATCCCGTCGTCTACCGGAACGTCTGGGTCGTTCCGAGGTGAGCTCCGTCCGCCTGGCCGCAGCACTCGCGCCACTTCTCGTCGTGGCCGCGTGCACGCTGGTCCAGCCCGATCGACCGGCCGTCGATCCCGTCCCGCACCCACCCGTGTTCCGCTCCGTGCTCGACGGACGACCTCGAATGCTGACGATCGACCTCGGTGGCGATCTATGGGCCGCCTACGATGCGGAGACGGGAGCGCTGTACAAGGTGTGGCGCGACGGCGTCCTCGCGGAGGGCGCCGTCTACGACTACCGGCACGGACCGCAGCCGCGGGCGCTCGGTCCCGCGTACGTCCTTCGTACCGGGCGCGTCCCCTGGAGGCTCGTGGTCGACGGGGTCGAGGTCGAGCCGCGCGTGAGGTACCGGGGACACCGTGTTCTGCAGGACGGTGTCGCCGTGCTGTCCGAGCTCGGGCACGCCGCCCTTCGCGTCGACGTCGAGGAGAAGATCGCGCGTCTGCCCGGTGCGCGGCCAGGCATCGAGTGGCGCCTGCGCGCGCACGACGTCCCCCCGGACGTTTCCGTCCGGATGCGCGTGGAGCTCGACTCGGCTCGAGACTTGGCGGTCTCGCGCGCGACGCAGCGGTCGACGGAACGTGGGACGGACGGCCACGTGGAAACGACCCTCGTGCTCGAGCCGCGCCAGGAGGCCTCCCTGCGGGTTCGATTCGGCGAGCCGGGAATCTCGCCCGAGGTCTCGTCCGCGATCGACGAGGGTTGGACGCGCCTGGAGTCGCTGGGGTGCCCTTCGTGTCACGCGACCGACGCGCGTACGGTGGGCCCCGCTCTGACGGCGATCGCGCTGCGGTACGACGCGGATCCGGACACCATCGACCGGCTCGCGACGAAGGTGCGCTCGGGTGGGAGCGGCACGTGGGGAGACGCCCGCATGCCGGCACACGACTTCCTGTCGCCGGCGCAATCGGAAGAGCTCGTGGCGTTCGTCCTCGCGCTCGACGGGGATGACGCAGCCGCGCGCCGCTTCGCCGGCGAGAGGTCGACGGACCGGGTCCCCTCGACCTGGGCGCTGCTGTCGGAGCACGGACCGCGGTGGCTCGGCCAGCAGCTCACGTCTCTGTTCGTCGATCCGTTCTCGCGGATCCACGCGTCCCCGGGTGACGGGGAGCCGCTGGAAGCGGTGCACCCGAGCTTCGACCTCGAGACCGTCCGGCCGCTCGACTTCGAACCCAAGGTCGGCGGCATGGACTTCCTGCCGGACGGAGACCTCGTGGTCGCGACCTGGGACGGTCTGGGCGCGGTTCATCGACTCCATGGGGTCGTCGGAGACGATCCGGGCGCCGTGAGGGTGACGAAGATCGCGGATGGGCTGAGTGAGCCCCTGGGGCTGCGGGTCGTGGATGGTGAGATCTTCGTTCTTCAGAAGCACGAGCTCACCCACCTGGTCGACGAGGACGGCGACGGGCGGACGGACGAGTATCGGACGGTCGCGAACGACTGGGGGGCCACGGGCAACTTCCACGAGTTCGCGTTCGGTCTCGTCGCCCGGCCGGACGATTCGTTTCTCGCGACCCTGTCGTCGGGCGTCGCTCCGGGCGGCGCGTCCGCGACTTCGCAGCCCATCGACCGCGGCAGCGTGATTCGCATCGGACGCGACGGCTCGGTCGAGCCGATCGCGCGCGGGTTGCGGACCCCGAACGGCATCGGGGAGGGCGTGCTGGGGGAGATCTTCGTCGCGGACAATCAGGGTGCGTGGCTTCCTGCGAGCAAGATCGTCCACGTACGGGACGGTGCGTTCTTCGGATTTCGCGACGTCGATCCCGCGGGCGACGCGGTTCGCGCCGAGACCCCGCCGGTGGTCTGGCTCCCGCAGGACGAGATCGGCAACTCTCCGAGCGAGCCCGTTCCGCTCGACGTCGGTCCCTATCGGGGCCAGATGCTCCACGGCGACGTGACGCACGGCGGGATCAAGCGGGTGTTCGTGGAGCGCGTCGACGGAGAGCTCCAAGGAGCGGTGTTCCGGTTCAGCCAGGGCTTCGAGGCGGGCGTCAACCGGCTCGTGTGGGGGCCCGACGGGAAGCTCTACGTCGGCGGCATCGGGAATCCCGGAAATTGGGGGCACGCCGGGCGGGCCTCGTTCGGCCTCGAGCGGCTCTCGTACAACGAACGGCCGACGTTCGAGATGCTGGCGGTCCGAGCGCGCGACGACGGCTTCGACATCGAGCTGACCGAGCCGCTCGGAGGCGACCTCCCGCTGGGGACCGACGCCATCTCGATCGAGCAGTGGGGATACGCGCCGACCGCGGAGTACGGCGGGCCGAAGATCGACCTCGAGGAGCTCGACGTCACCGCCGCGACCGTGTCTCCCGACCGGCGCACCCTCACGATCGCCGTCGCGGGCCTGCGGTCGGGCTCCGTCGTGCACCTCCGCCTCGACCCCGACCGCGTCCGAAGCGCGGACGGCGACGATCTCTGGACGACCGAGGCCTGGTACACGCTGAACCGGCTCCCGCCCGCGTCCGATCGGACGTGAGCGGGAGCCTTCGGTCTCAGAACGCGCAGGAGCCGTCCGGCTGACAGGTCGTGTCGGCGGGACAGAGGCCGTCGTCCAGCTCGTCGAAGCAGGCGTCGGTCTTCTCGTCGCACAGCGCGCCGGGCCGGACGCACCCGTTCGGGAACTGCGGCGGACACGAGCTCACGGCGACGCACCCGCCGGTGACGACGTCGCACGACTCGACGCCATTGCAGAACACGCCGTCGTCGCAGTCGCCGTCGTTCGGCACGTCGAGGCAGGAGTCCGTCGCCTCGTCGCACATGCCGCCGCGGGTCACGCAGCCGTCCTGGAACGGCGGGCACGCACTCAAGGCGTTGCACGTTCCGGTGACGACGTCACACGACTCGACGCCGTTGCAGAAGACTCCGTCGTCGCAGTCGCCGTCGTTCGGCTGATCGAGGCAGGAGTCGGTCGCTTCGTCGCAGATGCCGCCTCGGATCACGCAGCCGTCGAGGAAGGGCGGGCACGAGCTCAGCGCCACGCACAGTCCGGACTCGACGTCGCACGATTCGACTCCGTTGCAGAAGATCCCGTCGTCACAGTCGGCATCCTCGGTGCAGGCGTCGTCGCAATCGCTCGTGATCTTGAACGATTGAGAGGCCTTGTCCCAGCTGATCGTCAGGTTGCCGAGACACAGGTCGACGATGCCGGAGTTCGTCTCGGACAGCATCTTGGTGCAACGAAAGCTCGCGTCGCTCGCTCCCGGAGATGCGTTGACGAACGTGCAGTTGGAGTCTCCCGAGAGCCGTACCCGCTTGAGGAACGTCTGCTCGCCGAGACGCACGGTGGTGATGGACCTCGTGAGAGTCTTCATCTCTCCCGCGCTCGACTTCAGGACGACCGAGACCTCGTGCTCACCCGGCTCGAGCAGAGCCCAGTTGTACGCACCGGAGAAACCGGTGTCTTCGGGCGCGTCCGGTTGGGCCGCCATGACGTCTTTGCGGCTGGAGCAGCATGGAACCTCGTAGGCCTTCTCTCCGTCGATGAACACCTCGATCGGCGAGAGGATGCTCGCGCCCTTGTTCGAGAATCCCCAGCCGCGGATGTTGCCCACGCCCGAGGTCACGCCCATCGGCTCCTCGAGGACGCCGATGATGGCGGCGTCCGCACTCGCCGGCCCCGCGAGGACGGCGCCGAGGGCCGTCGCGGCGATCACGAGCCCGAGCCGCGATGGGGTACGACATCCGGCCATCGATCCATGGCTCGGCGCCCGGCCTCGGTGGCCCGTTTCGGATCGTCCTCCTCGTCCCGGCTTCAACCCATTCCACTTCGACATCCGAATCTCCTCCTGTCTTCGACCGCCCGCAGTGTACCAGAGATCGCCGACCAAGAGACGACGCGCGGCGCTTCCGGACGACGCAGCTTCCGCCGTGCCGTCGGGCACGTTCCCGAATCGGCGGTCGGGGGCCGCGGGGCCGCCCACGGCGGGCGAACCGGACGGGATTCGCCGGGGAGCGTGCGGGCGCGCCGTCAGGCTCTTGCCGAGCGGCGCTCGTGTGGCTCGTCCGCGAGGGCTCGCTTCGCCAGCTCGATGTGTCGCGCCGCGGTCGGCTCGAACCACGCGCGCAGCTTTCGCCGGGTTTCGTCGTCGGCCCGCAGGAGCGAGTCGTCGTCGGCGAGCAGCATCGCCGAGAGCACGAGCCGGTTGACCTGCTCGGCCAGCAGCAGGCGGTGCTCGTCCGCGAGATGGCCCAGTGATCGTTGGTAGGACCGGAGCGCGATGTCGGAAAGCTGGGTCGTGGCCACCTGGCTCGAGGTGAGGGGCCGCAGGGTCGCCAGCGCATCGGGGCCGAAGGCCTGGGCCAGGATCTCGTCGTCCTGCAACTCGCGGAGGAGGGCGACGAGGGTCTCGACGAGTACGTCGAGAGGGTCGTCGTAGTCCTCGACCGCCTGCTGCACCCGGTGCAGCAGCGCCTCCGCGGCCTCGAGAAACGCGTGGTAGATCAGGTCTCTCCGTCCGCTGAAGTAGCGGTAGGCGGTCTGGCGGCTCGAGCCGGCCTCGCGGACGATGTCGATCACGCCCGTCTTGGCGAGGCCGTATCGCTTGAGGCATCGCGCGGTCGCCGCGACGAGACGGTCGCGCGTCTCGTCGCCGGCGTGGCTCGACGGTGCCGCAGAGTCCCGAGCCATTGCCATCCTGTTCGAGATGTTACATAAGACGCAATCTGTCAAGTGTGCTGTGCGCGAGGAGCGGGGGCTCGAGCTCTCGCGCGGCGGAGGGGCAAGCAATGAAATTGACGATCCGAAACTCGTTCTTCGGGTGCGCGGCGCTGGGGGCCGCGCTTCTGGTCCTCGTCGCCCCGGCACGCGCGCAGCCCGAGGGAGTCGAGGCGCCGGCCGAGTACCAGCGCGGGGTCGTTCAGCCCGACGATCCTTCCGGGACGACGG
>JAUIFY010000076.1 GCA_030430245.1 bacterium
GATCGCGTCGAGCTGCGGGTCCTGGACGACGGCTACGATCCGGAGCGGGCGATCGAGAACGCGCGCGCCCTCCTGGAGGACGAGGACGTGGTGGCGCTGTTCAGCTTCGTCGGCACGCCGACGACCACGCGCGTCCTCCCGCTCATGAAGCTCCACGACATGCGCCACGGCAAGCGCACGCTGCTCTTCTTCCCGTTCACCGGGGCTCAGCCGCTCCGGCATGCGCCGTACGGCGATCTGGTCTTCAACCTCCGAGCGTCGTACGGAGACGAAACGGAGGGGCTGGTCGCACGCTTCGCGGAGATTGGGCGCAGGCGCATCGGCATCTTCTATCAGGCCGACGCGTACGGCCGGAGCGGTTGGGCGGGGGTGCGGGCGGCGGCGGAGAAGCACGATGCGACGCTGGTCGCCGAGACGACGTACCGTCGCGGCCAGGGCCTCGCCGAGGACTACGCGCGACAGGTCGAGATCCTTCGCGACGCGGGTGCGGATGCCGTGATCGCGATCGGAGCCTACGCGGCGTGCGCGGGATTCATCCGCGACGCACGCGACGCGGGCTGGGACGTCCCGATCGCGAACGTGTCGTTCGTCGGAAGCGAGAATCTTCTCGAGCTGCTGGTCGGTCTCTCGGAAGCGGGGGGGCGCGACTACACCGCGAATCTCGTGAACTCGCAGGTCGTCCCGCACTACGCCGACGAGGAGCTGCAAGCGGTGCGCGAGTACCGTACGGCGATGAAGCGGTTCGGCCGGAATCCGCCGATCGGCAACCCTGCCTACCAGCCTCTCGAGATGGGCTTCGCGAGCTTCGAGGGATTCCTGAACGCGAAGCTGATGGCCGAGATCCTTCGTCGAGCCGATGACCCGACGAAGGTGCGCGACCTGCGGATCGCGGCGAAGAGCCTCCGGGGCGTCGATCTCGGCGTGGACGCGCTCGTGTCGTTCACCGGCGAGGATCACGAGGGGCTCGAGAAGGTGTACTTCACGACGGTCGAGAACGGGGAGTTCGTTCCTCTCCGGGATTGGTCACGGTGGCGGCGGTGAGGCGGTCGAAGCTCTTCACGCGAACGCTCGTGATCCTCCTCGCCGTGTTCGCGGTCATGGCGAACGGTGCGTCGTTGCTCTCGGGGTGGGAGCTGTATGAGGGGCTCGTCGCCGAGTACCGCAGCAAGGGCCGGGCGATCGCAAGGAGCATCGCCGACTCCGCGGTTGATCTCGTTCTGGCGAGCGATCTCGAGACGTTGCAGGCCACGGTCGATCAGTTCGCGGAGATCGGCGGGGTCTCCTACGTGCTCGTCCAGACCGCGGACGGCACCCCGGTCGCGCATACGTTCGTGCCCGAGGTGCCGGTCGAAGTGCTCGAGCTCGAGCCGCGGGGGCAACGATCTCGCGTCACCGATCTCGACATCGAGGGCTACGGCGACATCATCAACGTCACCGTCCCGGTGCTCGGAGGGCTCGCGGGAAACGTCCATGTCGGGATGGACTTCGACCGCATCGAGAGGAAGATCTGGGCGGGCGTCCTGCGGATGCAGCTCTTCGGCGTCCTGATCCTGGGCGCTACCGTCGCGGTCGCGGTCGTGCTCGTGCGACGGATCTCGCGACCTCTCGGTGATCTGACCGAGCACGCGAACGCGCTCGCGGAGGCCGGGCTCGACGAGCCGCCGCGGCCTCTCGATCCGGCGACGTTGGCGTCGACCGACGAGATCGGGGATCTGGCCCGAGCGTTCGTGCGCATGGAGGGCGAGCTGCGCGACTCCGCGGCACGGCTCCAGGACGCGGCGGCGACGCAGGAGCGCATCGAGAGCGAGCTGCGCATCGCCCGGGAGATCCAGACCGGGATCCTGCCCAAGATCGAGTCGGCGATCGGCGGGCGCGTTCCGTTCGAGATCGATGCCGCGATGAAGCCCGCGCGTGAGGTTGGCGGCGACTTCTATGACGTCATCCGGGCCGGTCCCGATCACTATTTCTTCGCGATCGGAGACGTGTCCGGAAAGGGCATCCCGGCGTGCCTCTTCATGGCGGTGACGATGACGCTGCTGCGGATCGGCGCCGCCGAGGCGCGAGACCCCGCGGAAGTGCTTCGCCGCGTGAATCGCGAGCTCTCGCGGGACAACGACGCGTGCATGTTCGTGACCCTCTTCCTCGGTCTGATCGAGGCGCGCACCGGGCGCATCGCCTGGGCGAACGGCGGTCACAATCCGCCGTACGTGATCCGTTCCAACGGCGAGGTCGAGACCCTTCCCGCCGACGGCGTGGTTCTCGGGTGGTCCGAAGACACGGAGTTCCACTCCCACGAGCTGAATCTCGCGGGCGGCGACGAGTTCTTCCTCTACACCGACGGCGTCACCGAAGCCGTCGATCCCGCCGGGCGTCTCTTCTCGGACGAGCGACTTGCCCACCTCCTCGGGCGTCTCGGTGCGGAGTCCGCGTCCGAGCTGATCGGCAACGTCTTGAAGGAAGTCGACGGCTTCGCGGCCGATGAGCCCGCGGCCGACGACGTGACCGTCATGGCGGTCCGCTTCAAGGGTGAGAGCGCCGGCGAGGCGTAGAGTCCGGCGCGGATCCGTGCGCGTCGGTCTTTCGACGATCAGGGATTCGTGCGGCTCCGAACGACGTCCCGCTCGTGTTAGCTAACCCGGATGGGAGCGGCTCGACCACCGCGGACCGGCGCGGGGATCGCGTGGTCGGCGGCTGCGGCCTGCATGGCGGCATCGTTCGTCATTCCGTGGAAGCTCGCCACGCCGCACGGGGACGAGACCTCCGCGGTGCTCGTGCTGCTCGTTTCGGCGGCGGCTCTGAACACGTTGCTGCTCCCCTTTACACCTCGCGTGGGGGCCCGGTGGAATGGGGCGGCCCTGCGTCTCGCGATCGTCCTCGCCGTGCTCACGCTCGTCGGGAACTGGTTCAGCGCGGCGGCGATCGAGAGGATCTCCGCGCCGCTCCTGAGTGTGCTCCAGCGAGCGGAGGTCTTGATCGTCGCGGTGATCGCGTGGGCGACCCTCGGAGAGCGGCCGCACGCCCTCTTCTGGGTGGGCAGCGGAGTCGCGGCGCTCGGCCTTCTCTGGATGCAGGGGGGCGATGGTCCTCTCGACGGCGTCGGCGTCCTGCTGGGGCTCGCGTCGTCGTTGTCGTTCGGCACCATGATCGTCGCCGTGCGACGTTACGTGCACGGGATCGACACCGTCTTCGTGAACACGTTTCGATTGTGGCTGGCGGTCCTGGTGTGGTTCCTCGTTCGCGGTGAGATCCCGAGCGCCGACGAGTTCAGCGGCCCGCTGATTCTCTATGGCTCGCTGGCCGGGGCGTTCGGGCCGTTCCTGAGCCGCCTCTTCACGATGCAATCGTCGCGTCACCTCGAGGCACGGTTCTCGGCGTTGATCCTCCTCTCCACGCCGGTCTTGAGCCTGCCGCTCGCGTGGCTCTTCCTCGGCACGATTCCGTCGGGGCGCGAGCTCGAAGGCGGCGCCCTCATGCTCCTGGGTGTCGCCATCCCCGTCGTCGGGCGGGGGCGCTCGAAGCCACTTCGCGACGTCGTCACCCGTGTCGGTCGAACGTGGAAGAGCTCGCGGCCGACGCCTCCGGAATGACGAAACGGACCGTGTGGGGACACGGTCCGTCGTGGGGAGGAGGGTGAGGCCCTGCCGGTGGGAGGGGGGGAGCCGGCAGGGCCCCGGGGTGTCTTGGGGGACGCCAAGAGGTCGTTGCAGGTCGCGTGCCAGCCGGCGGTCGACGGGTTTCTCGGGGTTTTTCGGCGATGCGGCGCGCGGGTGTGTCAACCGGGCGTGTCATCGCCGGCGCAGGGTGTGTCGCGCGGTTCGCAGCTGACACACCTCAGTCGCGCAGGTCGATGCAGACCTCCGCACGCGCCCGAGCAGGGTCGAAGGCGAGTGCGAGGAGCTCCCGTCCTGCGTCGATGGGCGCGACGAGTGCGCCCGATTCGTGGGCCTGCAGGAACTTGTCGAGCGCCGGAAAGATCTCCGCATCGAGCGCGCGCACCTCGGCCTGCATCTCGGAGTCGATGAGCCCGGGCGCGACCGCGTGGACCTTGACCCGGTCCCCCTCTTCGGCGGCGATGCACTCGCTCAGTCGGTCGACGCCCGCCTTGCCCGCGCAGTAGGCAGACCAGCTCACGTAGGGGTGGCGCGCGGCACCCGACGAAACGTTCAGCAGAACGCCGCGCCGTCCCGTCGCGTGGAGTGCGCGTACGAAGGCCCGGCTACCGAAGGCGGTCCCGAGCAGGTTGATCTCGATGTGGCGCCGGAACTCGTCCGGGCTCACGTCGCGCAGTGGACCGACGGGGTCCAGCACGCCGGCGTTGTTCACCCAGAGGTCGATTCTCCCGAAACGTTCGAGGGCGTTTTGCGCGAGCTCCTCGACCGCGTCCTCGCGGGAGACGTCGATCGAGCGCGAGAGAACGCGCGGCCCGTCGGAGAGGGCCGGAGCGGTGCGACTGCACACCACGACCGACATTCCGCTCTCGAACGCCGCCTGGGCGACTCCCGCTCCGAGTCCCCGGCTCGCACCCGTGATCACCGCGACGCGCTTCGTGAGATCCATGGGGGAACCGTAGACGTTCGGATGAAAAGTGCATCGTCCCGCACCGCGCGGGTCGATCGTGCCAACGCGCGCCGAATAGGGAGCCGGGGCGACCGGCATTCAACGCGAGGGACGGCTCAGGTGGCCGAGGCCGGCATCGCGGAGCGCCTGCTCGAGAAGCGCGTGCACGTCCGTCGCGGATCGCATCGCGGTGGCGCGTCGACCCACCTCCCGAGCCTGGTCGCTGCTGATCGCGCGGATGAGGTGCTTCACGCGCGCGGCCGCGGCGGGGGCCATGCTCAGCCAATCGACACCGAGACCGAGGAGCACGAGCGCTCCGACCGGATCGCCGGCGATCTGGCCGCACACGCCCACCGGAGTCCGTACGCCGTGGGCGCGTTCGATCAGGTCGGCGAGCGCACGCAGGACCGCCGGATGGAGGGTGTCGTAGAGCTCCGCCACGCGCGCATTGCTTCGGTCGACGGCCAGGAGGTGTTGGGTCAGATCGTTCGTGCCGATCGAGAAGAAGTCGACGACCTCCGCGAACGCTTCGAGGTCGTGCAGCACCGCGGGCACCTCGATCAGCACGCCCAACGGGGGAACCCTCGCGTCGTGGCCGTCGCGCGTCAGCTCCTCGTGCGCCTGCCTCAGCAGTCCACGCGCCTCCTCGACCTCCTCGACGCGGCTCACCATCGGCAAGAGGAGCTGCAGGTTCCCCAGACCCTCGTCCGCCCGAAGGAGAGCGCGCAGCTGGGTCAGGAACAGCTCCGGATGATCGAGGGTGACCCGGATGCCTCGCCAGCCCAGAAAGGGATTCTCCTCGCTGATGGGGAAGTACGACAGAGGCTTGTCGCCCCCGATGTCGAGCGATCGAATCGTTACCGGTCGCGGAGCGAACGCCTCGAGCACGCGCCGATAGTCGGTGTACTGCTCCTCCTCGCTCGGGAAGGAGTCCCGCAGCATGAAGAGCAGCTCCGATCGGTACAGCCCGACCCCGTCGAGCTGTGCGTGCAGAGCGCGATCGATGTCGAGGTCGATCCCGACGTTCGCACGGATGGAGACGTCGACGCCGTCGGTCGTACGGCACGGGAGCGTGCTCGAGCTCTGGACCGCTTCGTCGATCTCGCGTTCCTCCGCCGCGATCGTGGCGTACTGCGTTCGGATGGCCTCGGGGGGGTCGATCCACACCCGTCCCGTGAAGCCGTCGACGACGACCGCTCGCCCATCGACGGTTTCCGGTTGCATCGCGCGCAGGCCCATCACGACCGGGATCTCGAGTGCGCGCGCGACGACGACCGTGTGCGACAGGAGCGATCCGCCCGAGCATAGGATCGCCGCGAGGCGATCGGAGGGGACGTCGAGAATGCGCGGAAGAGCCACCTCCTCCCCGGCGAGCACGGTTCCGTGTGGGTACTCTCGCGAGCGCGGATGGCGGGTGGCGAGATGGAACGCGAGACGATTCCCGATGGCGCGCACGTCGCTCGCGCGGGCGCGCTGGTACGGGTCGTCCATCTGATCGAAGACCGACGCCAGTCGTTCCACGGCCATGCGGAGACCACCGTCGGCGGTCCGGCCCGCTCGGATCTCCGCCCGGATCGCGTCGACGAAGGTGTCGTCGTGCAGAATCAATCGATAGGCATCGAACAGGGGAACGAGTGTGGCGCGAAGGCTCTCTCTCGCTCCGAGCGCCCCGCTCTCGAGCTCGTCGTCGAACCGATCCAGGGCTTCGTCCAACGCCGCGAGCTCCGCTGCGGGGTCGACCTCCTCGGAGCGTGCGGCGTCGTTCGCCGGTGTCGGTCGATCGGCCACGACGACGCCGATCGCCACTCCCGGTGCTCCGGCGATTCCCTTCAGGTGCGTTCCGGCGCCGGTGGCCGCGCCCGACGAGGCGCGTAGGCTGGAGGTCGCCTCGACCCGACTCACGACCTCCGCGAGCTGTGCCGAGACGGTGACGAGGAAGTCGATCTCGTGGTCGAAGAACCGGCGGTTCTCCTCGTTCTGGACGACGAGGACGCCTCGGAGCTCTCGCTGGTGGAGAAGCGGTACGCCGAGAAACGCTTGGAAGGGTGCCTCTCCCGATTCCGGGAAGTAGCGGTAGGCCGGGTGGTGCGCGGCGTCGCTCACGTTGACCGGCTCGCGCGTGCTCGCGACCAATCCGACCAGACCTTCGCCGAGCGGAAGCCGAAGTCTTCCGACCGAGTCCGCGTTGAGTCCCAGCGTGGCCTGGAGAACGAGCTCACCGTCTCCGCCGTCGCGGAGATAGACCGAGCAGACGTCGACGCGCATGGCGTCGTGAATCCGCCGAACCAGAATCTCGAGAGCCTCCCGGACGTCCGCGGCCTGGCCGACTTCCTGGACCAGCGTGCGAAGGGTTCGGAGAACGCGAAGCTCCGGGTCGGCACGTTCACTCGCGCCGTCGTCCGGAGCGCGAGACCGCCGTCGGCGGGGTTCGGTGGGACCTGCCATGGGCGGCGATTCTAGCGCCCCGCGCCTGCGCGCACGAACATCACGCCGCGGCCGGCACGGTGGCTTCCGCGCGACGGAGGAGCGGCGCGTTCGCGTGCTCGACGGGGCGGGCCCGCGCTCCTGGGGCCGGACCGCTCGGGGCCGATCCGGTCTGTCGTTTTGCCTCACCTCTGGGACGAAACGCCGCAGTGATCGGAGTGAGGGCGGCGGACGAATGCGGTCCGAGGCTGCTCACGACATGGGTTCCCCTGTTGCAGGCTTGGCACTCCGGTTGCTCCGGCCGCTCGTGGCTCCCGCGTGCTGTCGACCATGGAGGCGACGAGCGGGAGGAAGAGGAGTCTGCGTTGTTCGAATCCAAGAGTCCGGCCGGGACCGTATCCGGCCGACGTGCGTTCACGATGGCGGTCGTCGCCGTCGCACTGTTTCTGTCGGCCTGTGCTTCTCGCGGTCCCTCGCCCGAGGAGCTCGCGAGCCGGCGGGCCGAAGAAGCCGCGTCGCGCGCGGAAGCGGCTGCCACCCAGGCATCGGATGCGGCGAACCGTGCGGAGATGGCGGCGGACCGGGCCGAGGCGATCTTCCGCAAGCACATGCGGAAGTAGGGGGGCCCTCCGACGTCCACGCCAGGGTCGCACCCCCGAACGGGGCGACGGGCGCGAGCCGACCGGCGAAGCCGGTCGGCTCGTCGCTCGGGGCGTCGTTCGCGCAGAGTCGTGCTGGGGGTCGCGGTCGTTCTTCTCGGGATCGGGGCGGTCGCGTCGTGGACGTCCCCGCGGCCGGGGTGCGGCGGAGTCGTCGAGGGGGAGGTCGTCCTCGATCGGGACCTGGTCGGTTGCGAGGAGCACGGAGTACGGCTCGCGCCGTTCGCGAGGCTGGACTGCGCTGGCCACGAGATCCGCGCCGCATCGCAAGGCGCCGCCGGCTATGGGGTCGTTCTCGAAGACATCGAGGAGTCCGTGGTTCGCAACTGCCGGATCTCGGGGTTCGCACGGGGCATCCGGATTCGGGGTGGCCGGGGAAACGTGATCGCGGCGAACGAAATCGCCGGGAGTCGCTACGGAATCGAGGTCGCGCAGATCCCTCGTGGCGCGACGAGCGAGGGGCATCGGATCACGGCGAACCGGGTCCGCGACAGCTCGCGCGCCGGCATTCGGGTCGGTGCCGGGGCGAAGGCGGTGACCCTCGAGGGGAACTCCGTCGACGGAGCCGGCGACACCGGCATCGCCATCGCCGGCTGCCGCGCTTGCGTGGTGCACGGCAACTCGGTCGAGAGAGCCGGTCGGAGTGGGCTCGACGTGAAGGACTCGGTGGCGGGAGATCTCCGCGGCAACACGATCTCGGGCTCCATGCTGCGGATCCGGGGGCGATCCGAGCGCAACGTCTTGGAGGAGAATCGGCTCGTCGGGGCCAGCTATCTCTTCGCCGCGCTGGGCGACACGGGCGCGCGCGGCCGACGGATCCCCGCGCAGAACCGCGTGGTGGGTGGGTCGGTGCTTCAGGCGAACGTGTGCTTCCGGTTCCGGGGGGCTCGCGACAACGAGGTGCTCGGCGTCGAGGTCGACGGTTGCCGCATCCGGTCGGATCGGCCTGCCGGTGGGATCGCGCCTGGCGGCAACCGCGTCTCCGAGATCGCGCTCATCACGCGGGGTTGACCGGGGCGCACGGCGTCAGCCGCCGGTTCTGCGGTACAGGACGAACGCCAGGTCGTCGGGCTTGCTCGGTTGGTCGCGCACCGGGCTCTGCATGCGTGCGAGGCAGGTCTCGCGCAGGCGGCCGGCCGCCTTCCCGATGGGGCCCGTCCGGACGAGGTTCCCGACCTCTTCGAGGTGCAGGTTGTCGAAGAGGCCATCCGTTCCGACCACGACGGTGTCGCGCGCTGCGAGCGTCAGCGTCGGTCCGATCTCGATTCGCATGCCCTCGGCTCCACCCACGAAGTTGGAAACGAGGTTGAGGTCGTCGTGATGAAGCGCGTCCTCCGGTGAGATCAAGCCGGCCTCCACGCCATATCCCACGGGCGAGTGCGGTACGATCGTGAGCTTGACGCGGCCTCGCTGGCCGAACACGGCGATCGCCGAGTCTCCCGCGTGATAGGAGCGGAGCTTCTCCTCGCCGATCTCGGCCACCGCGAGGGTCGTCGCGGCGCCGACGCCGAGACCCCGGACCGCCTGGTCCGCCTGCTCGAAGCCATCCAGGATGCCCGCCCGCAGGCTGCGTCCGTCGCGTGCCGCCCGGTCGATGGCGCGTCGCAGCGCGGTGACGGCCGCCTTCGACGCGTCCGCGCCGCAGGGCATCCCGCCGGCCCCGTCGGCGACCGCGATCGCGGCCTCGGTCGCCGTGAACCGGATCGTGGCGATCGCGTCCTCGTTGCGATGAGGCAGCTCCAATCCCGGGCACGGATCGGACGAGACGGCGACGGCGCCGGTGCCGAAGCCGTAGACGAGCGGCTCGGGCGTCGGTTCATCGACGTAGAGAGCCGTCTCGAGCGGGGCAGGTCGCTCGGCAGGCACGACTCTTCGTACCATCGTCCGGGAGGCGAATCGATGGATCGCCGGGTTCCCGTGGGGACCGCCGAAATCGGAAACCCGTCACGCCTCCCGGGGCTCGCCGTCGGCCCCGTGATAGCGGATCCGGTACAGGTCGCCTCGACGATCCGTCCACGGCCGAACGGTCCCCGAGTGTCGATTGCGCCGGAGCCGCTCGATGTCGACGTCGTCCGTCAACACCGTCTCGATGTTCGGCGTGCTCTCCGCCATGACGCCGTCTCTCGCGAAGCCGACGTCCGACGGGGTGAAGATCCCGCACTGGGAGTAGTGGATGTCCGCGTTCTCCACGAACGGCAGGGTTCCCGCGCAGCCCGCGATCGCGACGTAGACCTGGTTCTCGATGGCGCGCGCCTGAGCGCAGCTGCGAACCCGGAGGTATCCCATGCGATCGTTCGTGTTGAAGGGAACGAACAGGATCGTCGCGCCTTCCGCTGCAGCGATGCGCGCGAGCTCGGGAAACTCGACGTCGTAGCAGATCAACACCGCGACGCGGCCGCGGTCCGTGTCGAACACCGAGAGCCGGTCGCCCGCCGCCACGCCCCACCATCGTCGTTCGTTGGGGGTGATGTGCAGCTTGGATTGACGATCGATGGATCCATCACGCCGGAAGAGGAACGAGACGTTGTAGAGGTCGTGGTCTTCTACGACGAACGTCGACCCACCGATGATGTTCACGTTGTACCGCAGCGCGAGCGTCGACATCACCTCGAGATACCTGGGCGTGTACTCGGCGATGGCTCGCGCCGCGATTCCGGGGCGGGTGTCTTCGAGAAAGGACGAGAGCTGCGTGGTGAAGAGCTCGGGGAAGACGACGAAGTCCGATTTGTGGTCGCCCGCGGTGTCCGCGTAGAATTCGCACTGCTTCTCGAACTGCTCGAACGAATCGACCCGCTGCATCAGGTACTGGACGAGCGAGATCCGCACCGGTGCGACGGTGCGAAGGCGCGTGTGCGGCTCGGAGCGGTAGTCGAGGTTGCGCCATTCGAGGAACGTCGCGTGGCCGCGCGAGTCTTCGTCGGAGGGGAGGTAGTCGGGGATCAGGCCCTGCAGGGCGAAGCCGTTCGAGAGCTGAGGCGTGAGGACCGGATCCACCAATCGCTTGGAGGTGACCTGGTCGATGTACTCTCGCGCCGTGAGCCGGTCTGCGTGTCGGCCGTAGCCGGGAATTCGGCCGCCGATGATGATTCGGCGCAGGTTCAGAGACCGGGCGAGGTCCTTTCGCGCGTCGTACAGCCGGCGCGAGAGTCGAAGTCCCCGGTACCCGGGGTCGACCATGATCTCGATGCCGTAGAGCGTGTCGCCGCTGGGATCGTGGTTGCGGATGTAGCCGTCGTCCGCGATCTCCTGCCAGCCGTGCCAGTTGTCGTAGTCGTCGAAATCGACGACGAGGGAGCTGGACGACGCGACGACGAACCCATCGAGCTCGATGCAGATCTGGCCATCGGCAAAGTGCTCGATCTGGCTCTGGATCTGGTCGCGTGTCCAGAGCTCCATGCCAGGGAAGCACTTCGCTTCGAGCTCCACGAGGCGCTCGTAGTCGTCGATACGGAGCCGCCGCACCACGATGCGGGACTCGAACTCGGTCAGGTCGATCGTCATGCCGCCGAACCGGGGGAGGCGAGGAGGGGAATGCCGTTCGGGGGGGTCGACGCGTCGATGCGGCTCTGCACGTAGGGCGAGAAGTGGCCGGCGAGACGTGCCTGGATTTCGGGACGCATCCAGTCGGCGGCGGAGACGCGGCCGCGGCACAGGGGCGCGCCGCACCGGCAATCGAACTCGTCGTAGTCGCTCGCGTCCGTCGTGGCGTAGTCGAAGCAGATCTCTTCTCCCGCGCGGATGGGCCGTAGCGCCACGAGAGAGATCTGTCCCCGGAGGCCCGCGTTGGGAGCGCACGAGTGGTTGACCCAGTCGGCCGGCCCCTCGAGGTCGCTCACGAGATAGGCGTCGTCGTCGACTTGTAGGGTGAGTCGGCGCAGCTTCTTCGGGCGCCGAGCGAGTGCGGCGCGGGTCAGGACGCTGCCGCCCCAAACGACGAGGAGCTGTCCCGCCTCGATGTCGCGGCGGGCGTAGACGCCGCGCCCGCCCCGGTCGGCGATCTCCCTCCCCACGAGAGACTTCGACAGGAAGGAGCTCGGCGCGGCGGGAGCGCGCGCGCGGCTGCGCGGATGCCGTCCACTTTCACGGGGCGCGAGGTCCGGAGTTCTGCGGAACACGCTAGTCGGCTGCCGCCGTCCAGGCGGCGCGGGACCGAACGTGCGCCAGGAAGGGGTCGGGTTCGTGCGGGACGAGCTCCGATTCGAGACCCCAGCCGAGCTCGGCCAGCAGAGGAGCGCCCTCGATCGCCATCTCCGTTCCCCACTCCGTCGTCATGTTTCGCGCCATCCCCGAATCCACCGCGTCCCTCGACGGGACCGGGTGGACCCCGACGCGAGCAAGCGTGGTGCCACGTGCGTGCGCACGTCCGGGCTCGAACGTCGGCTGGTCGGGCGGCCTCGGGATGGGTCAAGACGCCTCACTGCTGTGGCGTTGCGCCCCACGTGTCGAATCGCGTGGAGTCGCGCGGGCCACGTGGCGGCGGTGAGTCGCGGGCCGCTCCCGGGGGGCACGGGGGCGGCGAGTTGTCCGCCGTGGGGCTCCTCCGCTACCCGATCGAGCACGGAGGTCGTGTGATGAAGGAGCTTCGAGACAAGGTCGCCGTCGTGACCGGGGCCGCGAGCGGGATCGGGCTCGCGCTCTGCGAGCGGTTTCTCGACGAGGGCATGAGGGTCGTGATGGCCGACGTGGAACAGACCGCGCTCGACCGCGAGGTGGCCCGTCTCGACCCCGAGTGCGAGCGCGTGCTCGGGGTGCGGACGGACGTCCGGCGCTGGGAGGAGGTCGCCGCACTCGCGGAGCGCACGCTCGAGCGTTTCGCGGGGGTGCACGTGGTCTGCAACAACGCCGGCGTCGCGCCCGGAGGACCGATGCTCGACGCGACCCCGGAGGACTGGCGCTGGGTGGTGGACGTGAACGTGATGGGCGTGGCGTACGGCGTGACGGCCTTTGCTCCGATCCTGGTCGAGGCGGGTGAAGGACACATCGTGAACACCGCCTCGGAAGCCGGGCTCGTCACGAACGCGGCGCTGGGCGTGTACTGTGCGAGCAAGCACGCGGTCGTGGGACTCAGCGAGTCTCTCTACCGGGAGCTCGAGGAGACGCCCGTCGGCGTCTCCGTCGTCTGCCCGAACCTCGTCCGGACCGGGATCTTCCACTCGGAGCGCAATCGTGACGACGGCGTCGAAGAGCGTCCGAAGGGACTCGCGGTGATGGGCATGCTGCGCGAGGCCCTCGTCGCGACGGGGATGCAGCCCGCCGGCGTCGCCGAGCGGATCGTCGACGCGATCCGTCGCGACCGCTTCTGGGTGTTCACGCACGACGAGACGCCGGGGCGTGCAGCGCAGCGCACTGCCGACATCGAGGCCGGACGGAACCCGACGAATCCGTACGAGGACCCGTCGGAGCCGAGCTGAGCGAGGGCCACGAGCGCCGCGCCGGATCCCGGCCGTGGCGTTGCGGTCCGTCTCACGACGTGGCGCGCGTCTCGGTCGGGCGGTCGCCCGGGCCCGTCCGGCGGCGCCACGTCTCCACGATCGCTTCGGTCGCGCGGCCCGCGAAGAAGGACGCCACGGTCGCGAAGGCGATCGGGAGCGCCAGTGGGAGCCACGCGAGGCTCGTCGGCTTCTCGCGAGCGAGGTCGCGGAATCGTCGGCGGATCTTCCCGACGCGCCCCGCCGGTCGATCGTAGGGCTCGTAGTCGCCCGACCAGGGATCGCCCGGCGGCGTCGGGACGAGCGCATCGAAGCGCCACGTGTCGCGCCCGGCCCAGAAGAGCAGCTGCACCGCCGCTCGGATCCCCTCGGGCGGACTGTGGAGCGACCGCGCACGCGGAACGCGCCAGATCGACACCCCGGCGTTCTCGAGGACGCGGGAGTACAGGACGTTCTGCCCGCGGCGCACCGGAAGTCCTTCCGGGAAGGGGACGCGGGAGAGCAGCGAGCGACGGAATGCGGCGTTGTTCAGGTACATGCCGCGCGCGCGCGACGGCTCGCTCTCGTTCGAGAAGCGGGGGAAGTAGAAGAACAGCGCGGTCGCGAGGGTGTACGGGCCCCGAACGTCGATCGTCGTCTCTCCGGCGATCGCCTCGACCTCCGGACGGTCGCGGAACGTCGAGAGCGTCGCGTCGAGCCACCCCGGCTGGTACTCGCAGTCGGCGTCGGCGAACACGAGGACCTCGGACGAGGACGACATGAGGGCGGCTCCGAGCGCCTTCTGGTCGCCGTAGCCGATGCCCGGCTCGATCCGACGGGTCCGGAGCCACGGGTGGCGGGCGAGCAACGCGTCCATCCGCCGCGAATCGATGGTTCCGTCGACGAGGAGGACGACCTCCTCCGCCGTCTCGGGAGGGGGCTCTTGCGCCGCGATCGACCGAAGGGCCGCGCGCAGGCGCTCGTGCGCGGCGATCTCGAGGTTCGACGTCTCGATGAAGATCGAGAAGCTCGGGTAGGGCGTCGGCATCGGACGGGGATCCTACACCGTGGGCGCGACGACGACACGGCTCTCGGCGTAGCCGTATCGAACCGCCCTCGCTTCGATCGTAGCCCCGACCCGCACGCGAAAGGGGCCATCGTACACGCGCCACGGGCCTGCGTTTCCGGCTCCGTCGATGACCCGGTAGCCGATCGAGGCTCCTTCGGTTCGCGCGGAGAGGTCGACCTGGATCTCGCCGTCCGTCTCGTTCGAGAGCCGGATCTCCGGCGCGGTGGTCTCCGGCTGCTCGAAGCCGGGCCAGTGCGCCTCGATCATCTCCTCTTCGGGCATCTCGCCGAGGTCGGGTCGCTCCGCCATCCACGACGCGAGGGCCGCCTGCATACGGGCGAGAGTGGCGGCGTGCGCGGGGTCGTCCGCGAGGTTCACGACCTCGTGCGGATCGGCCCGTACGTCGTAGAGCTCGTGCTCGGGCCGCGGCTCGTACCAGCGGCTCTGTACCGCGTCGAGCTTTCCTCGCTGGTGAAGGTCGCGCATCTCGTCGGCGATGTCCTGGATGTGACGAAAGGCGAGGTTCTTGTAGCCCGGCGTTCCCGGCGAGAAGTTGCGAATGTACTTGTAGCGAGCATCGCGCACCGCGCGGACGCGATCGGCGGCTTCGTCGAGCCGATCGCGCGAAGCGAACACGTAGGAGCGCGGCGGCTCGGCGTCGGGGCCGGCGAAGACCTTGCCGTCCATCCAGGCGGGCGGCGTCACGCCGGCGAGCGAGAGAATCGTCGCGGCGAGGTCCACGAAGCTCACGAGGCGCTCGTCCATCGTCCCGGGCTCGACACCGGGCGGCCGAAAGCGCTCGGGCCACCGGACGATCATCGGCACGCGTATCCCCGAGTCGAAGAGCTCCCGCTTCGCGCGCGGGAGGCCATCGCCATGGTCGGTCGTCCAGATGACGATGGTCGAGGCGGCGAGTCCGTCGCGATCGAGTGCGGCGAGGGTCGCGCCGACGTCCGCGTCCATGACCCGGATGTTGTCGTAGTGCCGCGCGATGTCCCGCCGCACGGTCGGTGTGTCGGGATAGTAGGGCGGAACCTCGACGGACGCGGGATCGGTCGTCTCGCCGGGCGAGAACGCTCCGAAGCCCGAGCGGAGCAGCATGAAGGCGTGGATCGCGTTCTTCGGCCACGACACGGGGAAGAGGCCGCTCTCGTGGGTCACGCCGTAGTTGATCAGGCCGAAGAAGGGCGCTCCCGTCGGCGCGGCCGACCAGTCGGCGTACGAGAACGTCTCCTGGTCCCAGATCGTGAAGGGGCCCGAGCCCGGGAAGGGCCCGCTGAACTGATAGTCGAGCTTCTGCGTCGTGAAGGTGAAGTACCCGGCGCGGCGGAGGAGCTCGGGGAAGGCCTTCACGTCGGGCGGGGGCACGGCCCGGAAGCCGTGGAGGTGACCCGTCCGCATGTGCTGTGCTCCGAGCGCCGTCTGCCGAACCCCGGTGATGAGCGCGGCGCGACTCGGCGCGCAGACGCCGGCGGTGGTGAACGTGTTCGGATAGCGCACTCCCTCGGACGCCAGTCGGTCGAGGTTCGGCGTCGCCGCGGTCCGGTCCCCGAACGCGCCGATCCGCGAGCTGAGGTCCTCGGCGACCAGGAGCAGAATGTTGGGTCGCTCGAGCGGCGAGCGCTCGCTCGTCGAGGCGCCGGAGGTGCAGCCGGCGACGACGAGAGCGAAGACGATGGCGGCCATGGCGCGCATCCCGGGTCGTTATCACGAGTGGGGTCGCGAGGCTTCCCCGGTGTCTTCGGAGCCCCGGGGCTCGCGCCCGCGGCGCGCCTGCGATAGAGCCGCGTGGATGGCGCAGGGCATCGAAGAGCGACTTCGCGAGCTCGGCATCGAGCTTCCCCCGGCTTCTCGACCGGTGGCCAACTACGTGAGTTGCAAGCAGGTGGGCGACCGTCTCTACGTCGGCGGCCACGGTCCGGTCTCCGCCGACGGCGTGATCGTGGGCAAGGTCGGTACGGCGGTCTGCCTGGAAGAGGGTCGGCGGGCGGCCCGTGCGACGGCCCTCTCGATCCTCGCGACGGTTCGGGACGCGCTCGGCACGCTCGATCGCGTTCGCGAGATCGTGCGTGTCTTCGGCATGGTCAACTGCGCGCCGGGGTTCAACCAGACGCCTCAGGTGCTCGATGGTTGCTCCGACCTGCTGGTCGACGTCTTCGGGGAGCGAGGTCGGCACACGCGCTCGGCGATCGGAGTGGCGGAGCTTCCCTTCGACATCGCGGTGGAGATCGAGATGGAGCTGCAGGTGGAGTGAGAGGTGGATCGAGGAGATTCTCGTTGCTTCCGTCCGTGGCGAGCTGCCAGGATCGGACGGATGAATCGTCTCCTGCTCCTGTTGCCCCTTCTGACCTTCGGCTTCTCGACGGCATCGGCCCAGACTCTCTACCTGGACGAGCAGTTCGGCGTCGCTCAGACGACTGGCGTGGTCTTCGCGTCGAAGCCCGCCGGATCCCCGCCGGCCGACATGGATCTTCGGCTGGAGCTGTTCCAGCCGACCGGAGTGGGCGTGCCCACGCCCCGCCCCGCGATCATCCTGATCCATGGCGGCGGCTTCACGGGCGGCAACCGCTTCAACGGGCGTCTGATCGAGTCGTGCGAGCGCTTCGCGAGGCGCGGGTACGCGTGCGTGTCGATCGACTACCGACTCGTGGGAGACGATCCCGTCGTCGGTGCGTCGTACGCGCTGATCCAGCAGGGGGCCGAGGCGGCGGGAGAGACCCCGGTCCGCGCCGCAGCGATCGCGGCGGCCGCGGAGGACGGCTACGCCGCGTACGAGTGGCTCGTCGCCAACGCGGGGGCGCTCGGCGTGGACACCGACCGCATCGGCATCGGGGGAAGCTCGGCGGGCGCAGCGACGTCGCTGATCGTCGCGTACATCCTCGACAAGCTCGGCATCGCCCCGCCAGGCGCCTTCGCCGGCGTGTTCGACATGTGGGGAACGCTCGCCGGCAGCGAGGCCTTCATCGCGGGCACCGACGCGCCTCTCCTGATCGCCCACGGCGAGAACGACGGCACGGTCCCGGTCTCCGGTGCGTACGCCCTCGAAGCCCGCGCGCTCGCCGTCGGACTCCCCTACGAGATGCACATCGTCCCCGGCGCCGGCCACGGCTTCGACCTCTTCTCGGTGATCGTCACCCCGGGAGAAACGATGTTCGACCGCTGGGTCGCCTTCTTCTACGATCACGTCGCGACCGCCACCCCACCCCCTCCCCCGGTCCCCGCCACGTCCCCCCTCACGACCACCCTCCTCGCCGCCACCCTCCTCACCGCCGCAGCCCACCGCCTCCAAAGGGGACGTTCGTTACCTTTTGCCAAAGTGTTACCTTTTCGCGGCCGCAAGGTAACAACTGGAAAAAGGTAACGAACGTCCCCTGCGGGGGGCGTCACTGGTGGGTGTCGAGCGTTAGCTCGACCGCCGTGGCTGGGGGGTGTCCGTCGGGGTCCGAGGCTTTCGCGATCGCGGTCGTGATGACGAGCGGGTCGTCGGCCGTCTGCCAGGCGAGGCGGCGGTACTCTTCGCCCCGGAAGCATGGTTTGCGGAAGCACAGCCGCGCGCGTCGGGCCCAGAGGCGGTCCATTGGGTGGCCGGCGTGGTGGAGGCGCGTCGCGACGTACTCCTGGGCGACGTGCAGGTACGCGAGGCTGTTCACGTGGCGGTTGGGATCGGTCTGCGCGTAGTACCAGACGTTCGGCTCGCCCTCGGGGAAGTCGGGTGGACGATCGAGGGGCAGCATCGTCGCCACGGTGGGCAGCTCGGTCACGCGGCTCGGGAGCCGGCCCACGCCGAGCTCTTCGGGGATCTCCAGCACCTTGCGTTTCGCGGGGTCCGCGTCGTAGCGGGTGAACGCGTTCACGAAGCGGACGCGTCCGACCTCCTCGCCCGACTCGTTGAACGCCGTGTGCGTGCCGTCGCGGGTGATTTGCCGGACGTTTCCGTCGCCGTCGAGCACTTTGCCGAACGTGCTCCGGCCGCGGACGCGGATCGTCTCGTTCGGCAACACCCGCGCGTCGGTCACCTCGATGTCCAGGACCACGAGCGGCGTGAAGACGCCCTCGAGCGTCTCGAAGTCCGGCAGGCGACGGAGCTGCTCCCACGTCTGGAAGTGCGCGCGCGCCACGTAGCGCGTCATGGAAGCGAGCTTCACGGCGCGTCGTTCGCTCAAGTCGGGGAAGTCGACCGGTCTCTCCGCTTCCGCTTCGAGAACGATGTCGGCGGGGTTCTCCGGGCCAGGCATTCCGAAGCTTCGTCGGGCCGGCGCGGTCTCGCAACCTCGGCGGAGGGGCGGACTCTCGTGGCCCATGGTAGGTACCGCCCGATGAAGATCCTCATGCGCCTGATCCGCGCCGTCCTCGGGCCGCTGATCCTCCTCTGGGACAAGGTCTTTCCGCCCAAGGCGATCACGCGCGACGCGGCGGCCCAGCGCGACGTCGAGGCCGCGGCGCGCGATCTGAAGCTCTACCAGTTCCTCGCGTGCCCCTTCTGCGTGCGGGTGCGCCGGCAGATGAAGCGCCTCGCGCTGCCCATCGAGACCCGCGATACGAAGCGCAACGAGGCGTGGCGCGAGGAGCTCCTTGCGGAGGGGGGATCGCCCAAGGTGCCGTGCCTTCGCATCGAGGAGGAGGGGGCGGTGCGGTGGCTCTACGAATCGAAGGCCATCAACGAGTACCTCGAGGAGCGATTCGCCGCCTGAGCGCTCCCTCTCGCGACGCCGAGGACACGACCGCCGCGCCGGGCTCGACTCAGTCGTCGCCGCGCGCGAACCGAAGACCGGCGAGCTTCGCCGGCGCGAGGATCGTGTGCAGGGCGTCGATCCGGCCCTCGGCATCGAGGTCGCACCGCAGCACGGCGCGTGGCGCCTGGTTCTCCTGCGGGCGTTCGAGCTGGACCAGCAGCGCGGGCAGCCCGTTGATCTCGCGGACCTCGTAGGCGGGATCCGCCAGAGCGCGTCGCCGCGCCTCGTCGACGTGCGCCCGGGCGACCGTGGCGGCGCCACGCACCGGCTCGCGCAACGCCTCGTAGCTTCCGCCGGAATCGGTCACCGCATGTGCGCGCGGTGCGAGCAGCTTCTCCGCCGCGGCGGAATCTCCCGCATCGACGGCGGCTCGGAGCGACTCGAGCGCGACGCGGGTGCGCTCGGGCGACGCGGGAACGCGCGTCGAGTCGTAGCTCGCGAGAGCGTCGCGGGCGGAGGCCACGCGCTCGCGGATCGCGCTCTCCTCGGCGCCGAACACGCGTGCCATCTCGGCCGTCGGCAGACCGACCGCGTCGTGCAGCACCAGCGCCGCGCGCGGCTCCGGCTCGAGCGCCTCGAGCGCGAGCAGGAAGGGGAACGACGTGCTCTCCGCGAGGGGGTAGCGCCCCTCCTCGATGAGGGTCGCCTCGGCCGCATCGACGCCCGGATGCACGCCGACGCCGAGCGTGGTGTCGATCGGCGAGGGAAGCCACGGTCCGCCGTACGACCGGGACCGGCGGCGGCGCAGCTCCTCCACCGAGAGCTCCGCCGTCGCGCGCAGGAGCCAGGGGCCGAGCGTCGTCGTCGCTTCCGCGGGAGGGCTCTCGAGGACGCGGAGGAACGCGTCCTGCACCAGATCGTCGGCCTCGGCCGCGCTGCCGGTGACCCGGTAGGCCAGCGTCCAGAGGGTGCGCCGCTGGCTGCGGAATTCGCGGTCGAGGTCGAGCGCGGGCGGAGATGCCATCAAGACTCCGTACCGCTTCGCGCCCACGAGCGCCCGCCGTGCGAACCAGGCCCGGATCGAATAGGAGTGATCCGTGCGCCACCCGGCGCCGGAACCCATTCCATCAAACGAGGGCACCAAGGAGAGACAAGATGATCGGCTACTCTACGATCGGCGTGAACGACATGGACCGTGCGATCGCCTTCTACGACGCACTTCTCGGCGAGATCGGCGCGAAGCAGCTGTTCGGCATGGATCGCATCAAGTTCTACGGCAAGGGCGACGGCGGGGCGATGCTGGCGATCTGCATCCCGTACGACGAGAAGCCGCAGAGCACCGGCAACGGCCAGATGGTCGCAATCGCCGGCGGCGGCGAAGAGGGTGTGAAGAAGCTCTACGCGAAGGCTCGCGAGCTCGGCGCGACCGACGAGGGCGAGCCCGGCGAGCGCATTCCCGGGATGTTCTACGGCGCCTACGTGCGCGACCTCGACGGCAACAAGCTCTGCTTCTTCGACATGAAGGGGGCCTGACCCCGATCCCGCTCCGTGGTGGGCGGCCGCCTCATTTCTTTCGTCGCCGCGGCCGATAAGACCCTCGTGCGGACGTGCGACGTCCGCCGAGGGTCTTCATGCGCACGACACGGAAATGGCTCCTCGCCATCGGGCTCGCCGTAGCGCTCCCGGCGGCAGGCGCGTTCCTCTACGCCGACGAGCTCACGCGACGCGCGATCGAGCGAGGCGGTCGGGACGCGCTCGGCGTCGATCTCTCGCTCTCCTTCGTGCGGCTCGGGCTGCTCGGGGGAGGCATTCAGATCGAAGGGCTCTCGGTCGCGAATCCGCCGGGCTTCGAGCAGACGGATCTCCTCCGGGTCGGTCACGTCCAGATGGGCGTGGCGCTGCCCGCGCTCCTGGCCGACCGGGTGCTCGTGCCGAGCCTCGACCTGACCGACGTGAGCGTCGACCTCGAGCGTCGGGGCATGTCGACGAACTACGGCCGGGTGTTGGATCACCTTCGACGTGCCGACGGGGTTGGCGGGTCGTCGTCCGCGGAGGACGACGACCTCGTGGTCATTCGCGAGGTGCGGATCCGGAACGTCGAGGCCGACGTGCGAGTTCTCCCCGAGCTCGGCGCCATCCCGGGCGCCCAGACGGCGACCGGTTTGGAAGACGTCCGACTGGACATCCCCGAGATCGTCCTGCGCAACGTCCGCTCGAAGGGCAACGCGACCGCTCTCGTGACCCGGCTCACCGGGCTCATCGCGGCCGCCGTGCTCGACTCGGTCGCGCGCCACGCCACGGGACTGCCGTCCGCCATGGTCGACGAGCTCGCCTCCGTCGGCGGGATGCTGGGCAACACCTCGCTCGAGCTCGTCGGCGAGGTCACCCAGGCGGGAGCCGATGCGGTCGGCGGCACGCTCGGAGCCGAGATCGCGCGTGATGGTGACGACGCCGAGCGCGTCGTGGCGAACGCCGCGAGCGGAGCGACCCACGCCGTGCAGGACCTCGCGCGCGGCGAGCTCCCGTAGGAGGGAGGACGCCGGGTGCCCCCGGCTCCGACCCCGCACTCCGCGGTCGGACTCCTACGCGAACGACTCGCCGACGAGCTTCTCGGAGAGCGTCCAGAGCTTGGACGCGGCCTCGGGATCGAGCGCGTAGCTCTCGTAGCCGCGGTAGGTCGGGTTCCCGCCTTCGACGCCGAGCTGGCAGTCGCCCAGGTAGGCGCCGCTGTGCGCGGTCAGCTCCGGCGACGTCGCGGCCCAGACCTGGGTGGCCGCCCCCGCCTCGACGCTCTTGAACGGCATCCCGCCGCCGCCCTCTTCGCCGCCGCCCGCGCGCTCGGCCCGCGCCTTGGTCCGGTCCAGCATCTGCTGCATCGTCTCTTCCGTGAGATGGCGTCCCAGCTCGGTCATGATCGCACCCGGGTGGACGGAGAAGGCGAGGACTCCGTCGTCCTTCAAGCGCCGCGCGAGCTCCACGGCGAAGAGCGCGTTCGCGGTCTTCGAGCGCCCGTACGAGTCCCAGGGGTCGTAGTCGGTCGACTCGTAGTTCGGGTCGTCGAGATCGATGTTGCTGATCGCGTGGCCGCCGCTCGAAAGGTTCACGATCCGCGGCGCGTCACCCTTCCGGATCGCCGGGAGCAGTCGGTTCGTGAGGAGGAAATGCCCGAGATGGTTCGTGCCGAACTGCATCTCGAATCC
>JAUIFY010000077.1 GCA_030430245.1 bacterium
ATCGAGGTCAACGTCGCCTCGAGCCAGGAGCTCGCGGCCGTCGAATGCCCCTCCCACGAGTGCCGCATCCGGACCACCGAGCACGCCGCGCGCGTCGAGCTGTCGGCTGCCGAGTTCGTGCCCGAGAGCGACTTCGAGCTGCGTGTGCGCACTCGCCCGAGTGATCAGCGCATCACCGTCGTGCCGCACCGACGCGCCGCGGCCGTTCCCGTACCTGCGGGCGATCGATCCTCTCGACTACGCCTACGGGTATCTCCGCGGCGTGGAGCTGCCGAAGATCGTCTACCGCTCCGTCTCCGGGATGGACCGGGAGGCGCTCGCGGCGTGGCTCCGCCGGCTCGACGGCTTCGGCGGCGCCGTCGTCCTCGTGGGCGCGCCCTCGGGCGCGCAGGCGGTGACCTTGAAGCTGGGCGAGGCGTATCGCGTGCGGGCGGAGGCGACGCCCGCGCTGCCGGTCGGAGGCGTCGTGATCGCCGAGCGCCACCGGGCGAGCGGCGGCGAGATCGAGCGCCTCGAAGCGAAGCGCGCCCGCGGCTGCGCCTTCTTCGTGAGCCAGACCGTCTTCTCGGTCACGGCGACGAAGGACCTGCTGAGCGACCTCCACTACCGCTGCCGGGAGCAGGAGACGCCGGCGCCGCCGATTCTCGTCACCCTGAGTCCGTGCGGGTCGCGGAAGACGCTCGACTTCATGCAGTGGCTGGGCGTCTCCGTTCCGCGGTGGATGCGCAACGAGCTGGTCCACGCGCACGACATCCTCGAGAGGTCGGTCGAGCTGTCGGTCACGACGTTCGAGCAGATCTTCGACTTCGCGCGCGAGAAGGACCTGCCGATCGGCTGCAACGTCGAGAGCGTGTCGACGCGGAAGGACGAGATCGAGGCGTCGGTCGAGCTGGTTCACCGGGTAGCGCGGCTTCTGGGGCGCACCTGAGACCGACGCTCACGCCAGCGGCGCGTCTTCACGCGCAACCGACGACGTGCCGCGACAATGCCCGGGAACCTTCCAGGGCGACATCTCGTTTCGCGGATGCAGCGCCACGCTTCGGTCGATGAAGCAGATCGCCATTCTGGAAGGTTCCCGGTCATTGCTGGTCCTTCGTCAGGCCTTTCCGGCCTCAGTTCGGGTAGAAGTACTCGAACGTAGCCGTCAGCGTCTGTTCACCCTTCCCGGGGTCGATCTGGCAGGTGTTCCACGGTCCGCCCTCGCATGCGCCGCTCCACGAGCGCTGGACCATGTACGGTCCGCCCGCTGCCTCGGCGTGTAGCAGTCCCGCGTAGGGGTCGAGGTGCAGCGTGCACCGCGGACCCAGATGCCGACCACACGCGAGAGACCCGTCGACGAACACGCCGCCGTCCCGCGAGCCGTAGTCTTCGACGATGATGTTCAGCCGCTCGAGGGCTCGTCGGAGCGGGCGAAAGCGGAGCTCGTGGCCTTCGTGCGCTACCGGAAGGGTGATCAACGTGGAGCCGATCGGAACCGCGTGACCGTCGTCGAGGGACGCGTCGGTCAGTGACTCGCCGAGGATGAGCGCGAGGCTCCCCGATGGCGGCGGGTCGACGTGTGCGTCCGCGATTGGCCCCTTGCTCACGTCGAAGATCCCGAGCTGTTGCCCCGTGACGGCATCGACGAACACCGCCGTGTCGTACACCGTGTGATCGAGGAGGAGTGGACCCATCTCGCCACCCTGGCCGGCATCCTCGGGGTCCCACGTGATGGGGACACCTTCGAGCGCGAGCTCGAGGGCGTCGACGTCCGTTGAGATCGCATGGCCGGCCGGGTTGGTCTCGACCGCGAGCTCGTACGGCGCGGTGGCCGACGCCATGGCGCGCAGCGAGCTCGCATGACTCTCGGCCTCGGCTTTGGTGGCGTAGGTTCCGGTACCGACGCTCTTGCCGATCTTGCGGGGCTGGATCACGACGGCCTCCCAGACGACGCGCCAATCGCCGTTGTTGATGACGCGGACACTCTCCCCGACGACGACCGTCGAGGAGAAGCCGAGACTCCGCATGTAGCCCCCGAAGCTCGTGTCGTTCGGGCCCTTGCCGCGGTAGTAGTCGTCCATCAACGCCTCGTAGCGCGACTTGATCTCGTCGAACGTCGAAAGCGTACGCTTCGTCTCGCCGCGACGGAGAGGCCGATCCGGGCTCGCCACGATGGAGCTGGCGCCGAGCGCATGGAGCTGCGCCCCGGCGGGAACTGCGGGTCCGTCGATCCGGAACTGCATCGGCTGGGGATAGGCGAGGCCCGCCGTCTCGTAGAGGGCGTCGACCGTGCGATCGTAACGCTGCACGGCGGCGCCGAGCTCCGCCTGGAAGAGGCCGGGGTACTTGTCATGCGCTGCCATGATGTTCATGACGGCCGTCGCAAGGACGGCCTCGTAGCTGCGTCGGTAGGCGTCGATCTGCGCCCAACGGGTGTCCGCGGGCGAGTACCGCAAGACCTTCTGGAGGTTCTGGAAGGCGGGGTCCGTGCCGGCCACGAGCTTGACCTCGATCTGGGCGAGCGCTTCGACGTTCACGCTCGCGACGGCGCGCGCCTTGTACTCGTCCCACTGCTCGTGGCGCTCGTAGCCTGCTACGAGATCGGCGTAGAGATGTACGTTTGCCTTGTGTGTCTCCACGTCGCGCTCGCGATCGAAGTACACGTTCCATTCGTGCAGCTGCTTCAGCTCGTCGAGCTGATCCCCGAGCGCAGAGACCTGAGCACTCACGCCCCGGATCTGGTCGCGGAGCCCATCGAGCTGATCGGCGATCTGCTCCAGCGCCTCGGCCGTCGGATCGGGTCGGCCGGGGAAGAGCTTCTCGAGTCCGGCACCGAAGCCTTTCTGCAAGCCGAACTGCAGGGCGGTCTTGCCGACGAACCACATGAGGTCGCCGGGCCAAAACACCGCTGCGAACTGCGGATCCATCTCCGGATGCCCGTAGTACCCGGGATACATCTCCTGGTTGTAGGCCGTGAGCTCGGCCAGCTCTTCTTCGGTCATCGGCCGCGTGGGGTCGATGTCGGGCGGCACGGGCTGGGACTCGTTCTCCAGATGCGCTTCCCCGTCGATCGACGCGCCGAGCGCCGATTGTGGCAAGGCACTCGCCAGGGCGAGAGTGGTGGCGAGCCCGATCAAGGCGGCGGCCCGGCGGGTGCCGTGACGGGTGTCTCTTTCTGCTCGATCTCGCACTCGTTCCGATCTCCTTTTCGATCGCTCTGACGAGCCGCGTCAATGGGAGATTCGGTCGAGCCGGCAACATGACACCGAGTTCATCATGGCTTTGCGGCCGAGAAGGTCTCCGCGCTCGTGACCGAGGAGTATCTCGCCAATCGCGCGCGACGACGACCGAACGTGAATTTCCGCGCATGCGCGCGGCGCGATCCTCCCCTCAGCAAATCTGCTTCAGGTAGCGTCCCGTCTCCGACGACTTCAGGCGCGCCACCTTCTCCGGCGTCCCCTACCCCACGATGCGGCCGCCGCCCGGGCCGCCGTCGGGGCCGAGGTCGCCTCGAGCGTCGCCTCGTTGAAGCGGCGGCCGGCGCAGTCCTCGCACTTCACGTAGACGTCGGAGGGGAAGTGCATCTCGACCTTCAAGACGCCGTCGCCCTGGCACGCCTCGCACCGGCCGCCCTTCACGTTGAAGCTGAAGCGTCCGGGCTTGTAGCCGCGCACCTTCGAGCCCGGGAGCGAGCTCCGCCACAACGCCACAATGACCGGGAACCTTCCAGGGCGACATCTCGTTTCGCGGATGCAGCGCCACGCTTCAGTCGATGAAGCAGATCGTCATTCTGGAAGGTTCCCGGTCATTGCTGGATCTGGATTCCCTCCGCGTCGGCGTCCCGCGCCACGTAGCGCCACGCCATCTCCGCGACTTCGTCGGCGAAGGCGTCGTCCTTCAGGAGATCGGGGCGCTCGAGGGCCGCGCCGTGCAGCACGCCCTGAACGGCGCGCGAGAGGAGGAAGGGCGCGGTTGCGAGGGCTTCGGGCCGCAGCTCGTCGCGGTGGGCGTCGAGGAGGTCCGCGAGGAACGTCTCCCACTTCCGGACGCGTTCGAGGAAGAGATCGCGCTGGAGGACCGTCGGGGCCTGGAAGACGAGCTCGCGATAGGAGCCGACACGGCGGAGGCTTCCGGCGCGCAGGAGCCGCATCACGTGGCGGAGCGACTCGCGCAGCGAGCGGCCGCGCACGAACTCGAGCGCGGCCGCCTGCGCGCCGACCGTCCCGTGCACGCGCTCCTCGATCAACGCGGCGACGACCGCCTCCTTGTTGGGGAAGTACTGGTAAAGCGAGCCGACGCTCACGCCGGCGACGTCGGCGATGCGCTTCGTCGTGAGACCGTCGGCACCCGCCTTCTCGAGGATCCGATGGGCGGCCTCCAGAATCGCCGCGACCGTCTCCTCGGCGCGCCGCTGCTTCGGTCGCTTCCGGGGCGACGTCGCAGGGGCGCGTCGCTTCGCCCGGGGTGCGGTGGTTCGTCGTTGCGCCATCCCGGGCCGATTGTGCGGCGACGGAGGCGTCGTTGCCAAGCCCCGGCTCCCCGGAGGTCAGGGAGCCGGAACGCAGAACCAGCCGCCGCCGGGGAGGCCCGCGCACACCTGGCCCGCGAGACAGCTTCCGGGGCCCGAGGGCCCGCACGCCCCCGGGGACGTGCAGTCGCACCCGAGCACCGCCTCGCCTCCGATCGACGTGAGGAGCGGCACGCACGACGCGTCCGTCGGACAGGCGCCGGCGCACGACGGCGCCGCGGCCGCTCCGCACGGAGTCACGCCGATCGGCGTACACGTGCACACGCCGAAGGGAACCGGGCCGGAGACGACGCACTCCTCCCCGGCGGCGCACGTTCCTCCACAGACGGGATACGTCTCGCCGCAGGGCTGCGCGCTGGCGACGCACCGGCACGCGTCGGGCGAGGCGAGGTTCGGGACGCACACGCCGTCGCCCGGGCAGAAGCCCCCGCAGCTCGGCGGGCCGAGACCGCACGCGTCCTGGTCGTCGGACGTACACACGCCCCAGGGGCCGCGGGGGCCATCGCTTCGCGTACAGCTCACGTCTCGCAGGCGCGGTCGCTTCGCGGACCGGAAGTCCGCGCCCCTTCCGAGCACGTCGTTGTCCCGGAGCGTCGCCCCCTCCAGGCGCAGGCGACGCGCGACGATCCCAACGCCCGTGTTGTCGGTCACGGTCACGTTCGTCGCGCGGATCTTGCGCGCGAGGATGCCGTCGCCCTCGTTTCCGACGACATCGACGTCCGTGCCGCGAAGGGACGTAACCGAGAGAGCGGCGAGGCCGTGGCGGACCGTCACGTTCGAGACGCGGAGACGCTCGGCGTCGAGACGCCGCGCGAGCACGCCCGCGACGTCGAAGCCGTCGACCGTCACGTCCACGAGTCGCGCGCGCGCGACGGCGTCGAGCGCGATCCGGCCGTCGCGCAGGGCGACGTTGCGCACCTCGAGCCCGCGCGCCTCGGAGCGGACGTGGAAGCCGCGGATCTCGCCCGGTCCGACGATCGTGCACGAGTGCTTGGGACACTGGACGCCCTGCCCGCGGCCGAGCGGATCCGTGTTGACGATCGCGAAGCCGGCGAGATCGAGGGTCGCTCGCGCGCCCAGCTCCACCGCCAGGCCGCCCTCGCAGAACAGATCGGCCGTGAGCGTGGCCCGCTCGCGTGCGGGCACGACCTGTCCGCACGAGGTGAGCTCCATCGCGAGAGCGTCGGCGCCACCGGCAGCCGCGAGAACGATCGAAGCGAGGACCGAGATGGAATCACGCATCGTTGCACCTCCCAGGGCCCGGTTCCTACCGCGGAGGGAGCCGCGCGGGATATTCGCATTCGACCCCCGCCGCGCGGTTTCGCGAAACGGCACGAGGAGCCACGCCCCGCGATCCCGAGCGTCGCTGCGGCGGTCTCCCACGCTGGCGCGGGTTCGCATTCCGGCGCGATCGTTCCGGCCCGAGCCGGGATCCGGCCCCGGGCCGTCGTGCGTTCCATGCGCCCCCGGTTCGCATTCTCGCACGCGGTCGCAATCGTCGCGAAGATCCGGGGTCGACCGGCCACGGCGGGGGAATCCGGGGGCACGGGTTCGTATTCGGCCGACTCCGTGCGCGGCACTGTTGCCCGACCTCGAACGAGTCGCGTAGCCTCGGGCGCATGCACGAGCGACTCCTCTCACCCTTGGTCGCGGCCTCGGTCGTCGCCCTGCTCACTTCCCCCGCGGACGCGGACACGCCCGCACCCGTCGGGCCGGTCTTCGAGGTGACCCAGGACGTCTCGGGGGCGCCGTATCCACGCGTCGCCGGGTCGAGCGACGGCAGCTTCGTCGTCGCGTGGCAGGACGACGATCAGCAGGTCTCGGTCGGCCGATTCGCGACCGACGGCACCTCCACTGGCTTCACCGCGACGGTGAGCGGACCGTACGGATACGGGGGCGACGTGGGGGCGGACGCCGACGGCGGCTTCCTCGTCGCGTGGCTCGACGAAGACGCCTACGTGCGCGCGCGTCACGTGGACGCGTCCGACACGTTGGGCAGCGAGCTCGTCGTCGCCGACGAGCAGCCGCAGTACGGCACGCTCGCGGTCGACATGAACGAGACCGGTCGCTTCGTCGTCGCGTGGGCCGGGCAGGACTGCGCGGACTCGCCGTACTACCTCTGCATGCACGCCCGCCTGGGCCAGGACGACGCGTTCGCGGGGCCGGTGTTCCGGGTCGACGAGCACGACGTGCAGTACACGGGCTACGGCCTCGACGGCGCACTCGATCCCGCCGGCAACTTCATGATGGCGTGGCACGACGAGTACACCTACCCCCACGCGATCTACGGTCGCGTCTTCGACTCCGCGGGCACGCCGACGCAGTCCGAGTTCGTCGTGAGCCCCGTCGAATACTACATGGAACCCGACGTGACCGGGCTCGGGACGGGTGGGTTCGCAACGCTGTGGGCTCCCGACGGGGGGAACCACCTGCAGCTGTTCGACGGCATCGGCGACGCGATCGGGGCGCCCATCGTGTTCGGCGGCAGCGACGTCGAGAACTCGCACATCGCGAGCGTCGGCCCCGATCACTTCGTCGTGGTCTGGAGCGGGGCGTTCGTGGGCGGCAAGGGCCAGCTCTTCCGCAACGACGGCGCGCCCGAGGGAGCCGAGTTCGCCGTCGGCGACGCCAGCGTCGCCGGACCGCAGGTGAGCGGCACGAGCGACTCCCGCTTCGTCGTCGTCTGGGAGGGCTCGGGCAACGTTCTCGGGCAGGTGTTCGAGCTGCCGCAGACCGAGGACCATCTCCTGCCCGGCAAGAAGCTCGTCCTGAAGAACCGCGTGCCCGAGCTTCCGTCGAAGCGACGCGCGACGCTCGTGATCCTCGATCCCACGATCGTGAGCCCCGAGGCGGACGGCGCGGACGACCCGCGCTGCCTCGGCGACCCGGCGGGCACCGTCAAGGCGTCGATCCGGTTCGTCAGCGCGACGAGCGGACACGACACGGGCGAGATCGATCTTCCCTGCGAGAACTGGACCGCCATCGGGCCGACGCCGCTCCGGAATTACCAATACAAGGACAAGGAGCGCGACGACGGGCCGTGCGGCGTGATCCGGATCAAGAACGGCAAGCAGATCCGTGCCAACTGCCGGGGCGAGACGCTGGGCTACGACCTCGAGGTCGGCATCGCGGAGGGCGAGGTCGCGGCCGCCCTCACCCTCGGGAGCCAGCGCTACTGCGTCGCGTTCCCGGCGTTCAAGAAGGATGGGAGCGACGGCAAGACGTTCCAGGGGAAGAATGCCCCGGCGCCGTCCGCGTGCCCTTCCTGAGGCGCGCGGGGAGGCGCGCTCGGGAGCGCACGGCGCCGCTCGTCGCGAGGAAGATCCGGTCGACGCTGGGCTGCCGTGACGATCGGCCGTGGACGACCGCTCTCCAACCCGCCCGCGACCCGATCTCGTACTCGCGCCTCAAGGGATTCGCCGCCGTCCCGCGACCGGGGTCTCGGTCGACCGAACGTGAATTTCCGCGCATGCGCGCGGCGCGATCCTCCCCTCAGCAAATCTGCTTCAGGTAGCGCCCCGTCTCCGACGACTTCAGGCGCGCCACCTTCTCCGGCGTCCCCTGCCCCACGATGCGGCCGCCGCCCGGGCCGCCGTCGGGGCCGAGGTCGATGATCCAGTCGGCCGCCTTGATGACGTCGAGGTTGTGCTCGATCACGATGATCGTGTTGCCGGCGTCGACGAGGCGGTCGAGCACCGAGAGGAGCTTCTTCACGTCGTCGAAGTGCAGGCCCGTCGTCGGCTCGTCGAGGAGGTAGAGCGTGCGGCCCGTCGCGCGCTTCGAGAGCTCGCGGGCGAGCTTGATGCGCTGGGCCTCGCCGCCGCTCAGGGTCGGCGAGGGCTGGCCCAGGTGGATGTAGTCGAGGCCCACGTCGGCGAGGAGCTGGAGCTGGGCGCTCACCTTGGGGTGGGTCTCGAAGAGCTCGAGCGCTTCGGCGACCGTCATGTCGAGCACGTCGGCGATCGAGTGGCCCTTGTAGCGCACCTCGAGCGTCGCCTCGTTGAAGCGGCGGCCGGCGCAGTCCTCGCACTTCACGTAGACGTCGGAGAGGAAGTGCATCTCGACCTTCAAGACGCCGTCGCCCTGGCACGCCTCGCACCGGCCGCCCTTCACGTTGAAGCTGAAGCGTCCGGGCTTGTAGCCGCGCACCTTCGAGCCCGGGAGCATCGCGAAGAAGCTCCGGATCTCGTCGAAGACCTTGATGTACGTGACGGGGTTCGAGCGCGGCGTGCGGCCGATGGGGCGCTGGTCGATGCCGACGACCTTGTCGATCTGGTCGACGCCCTCGAGCCGCTGGTGCCGCCCGGCCTTCCTCTGCGACTGGTGCAGGTGGCGGGCCAGCGCCGGGTAGAGCACGTCGTTCACGAGCGTCGACTTGCCGGCGCCGGAGACGCCGGTCACGGCCGTGAGCACGCCCAGCGGGAACGAGGCGTCGACCTTCTTCAGGTTGTTCTCGGTCGCGCCGACGACGCGGATCTCGCCCTTCGGCTCGCGCCGGCGCTCGGGGACCGGCACCGCCTCGCGGCCGGCGAGGTAGGCGCCGGTCAGCGACTTCTTGTTCCGGGCGAGGCTCTTCGCGGTGCCCGCGTGGATGATCTCGCCGCCGCGCACGCCCGCGCCCGGGCCGAAGTCGATCACGTGGTCGGCCGCGCGGATCGTCTCCTCGTCGTGCTCGACGACGACCACCGTGTTGCCGATGTCGCGCATGCGGCAGAGCGTCGCGAGCAGCTTCTCGTTGTCGCGCTGGTGGAGGCCGATCGACGGCTCGTCGAGGATGTAGATCACGCCGGTCAGCTCCGAGCCGACCTGGCTCGCGAGCCGGATGCGCTGCGACTCGCCGCCCGAGAGCGACGGGCCCGAGCGGTCGAGGCTCAAGTACGACAACCCGACGGAGGCGAGGAACTCGAGGCGGTTGCGGATCTCCTTCAGGACCTCCTCGGAGATCTCGCCCGCCGCGCCGCCGAGCCGAAGCTTGGCGAAGAAATCGCGCGCGGCCTCGATCGTCATCTGCGAGACCTCGACGATCGTCTTGCCCCCGAGGCGCACCGCCGCGCTCTCGGGGCGCAGCCGGGCGCCGGCGCACGTCGAGCACGCGGCGGTCGCCATGAACTGGCCGTACCAGCGCTTCATGCCGTCCGAGCGCGTCTGCTTGAAGACGCGCGTGAGGCGAGGGATCGCGCCTTCGAAGCGAACGCGCATGTTGCCGTTGTCCCACTTGAGCTCGAAGCGCCGCTCGCCCGCGCCGTAGAGCATCACCTTCTTGTGGGCGGCCGAGAGCTTCTTCCACGGCACGTCGAGCGGGATCTCGAACGCCTTGCACACCTGCATGCGGACGCGGGTGCCCCAGCCCTTCTTGTCCGACGTCATCTTGCCCCACGGCTTCACCGCGCCGTCGGCGAGCGAGAGCCCGTCGTCGGGCACCAGGAGGTCGGGGTCGAGCTCCATCCGGGTGCCGAGCCCGTTGCAGTCGACACACATGCCCTGAGGCGAGTTGAAGCTGAACGCCTGCGGGGTGAGCTCCGGGAAGCTCAGCTTGCAGTGCGGGCACGACAGGTTCTCGGAGAAGACGCGGTCCGGCTTGCCGTCGATCGTTGCGAGCATGGTGCCGCCGCCCATCCGGAGCGCCGTCTCGACGGACTCGGTCAGGCGGGACAGCAGCCCGTCCTTCATCACGAGCCGGTCGACGACCGCTTCGACGTGGTGCTTCTTCTTCTTGTCGAGCGCCTCGACCTCGTCGCTCGCCACGATCTCGCCGTCGATGCGAAGCCGCACGAAACCCTGCGCCCGCGCATCGGCGAGCAGCTCGCGGAACTCGCCCTTGCGGTTCACGAGAAGCGGGGCCATCAGGATCACGCGCGTGCCCGCCTTCGCGCCCGCCAGCTCGCGCGCGATGCGCTGCGCGGTCTGGCCCTTCACCTTCCGGCCGCACTGGTGACAATGCTGCTCGCCCACCCGCGCGTAGAGCACGCGCAGGTAGTCCGAGATCTCGGTGATCGTGCCGACCGTCGAGCGCGGGTTCGTGCCGGTCGTCTTCTGCTCGATCGAGACGGTCGGCGAGAGACCGCGGATGTGGTCGTACTTCGGCTTCTCCATCTGGCCGAGGAACTGGCGCGCGTAGGACGAGAGGCTCTCGACGTAGCGCCGCTGGCCCTCGGCGTAGATCGTGTCGAAGGCGAGCGACGACTTGCCGGAGCCCGAGACCCCCGTCAGCACGACGAGCTTCTTCTTCGGGATGCGGACCTCGACCGACTTCAGGTTGTGCTCGCGGGCTCCCTTGACCCAGATGTGATCGAGCTCCGTGGCTCCCCCCGGCATGCGCGCTGGTCCCTCGTGGCTTGTGGTCGTGGTCGAACGATCGAAAAGAGTGACGGTCAGAACGGGAAGCCGAAGACGACGTGCCAGGCCTCGAAGTCCCGGCCGCGATCGTATCCGGCGCCGATCCGCATTCCATCCAACAAATCACCCAGGCCGGGCAAGACCAGGGGTGTCTCCGAGCCAAGGGTCGCGCCGATCTCGAAGATCTGCGGCACCGAGAGCACGTCGTCGCCCACCCGGGTGAACTTCAGCGCGGGCGTGAAGACGCTGTAGATGAAGAACACGCTCGCGTCGGGGACGAGGTCGCCGATCTCGAAGCCCAGGGGATGGCAGACGTCCACCCCGGCGCGGAACGTGCCGTAGCCCTCGCTCTGCGACGTGTCGCTGCTCTCGAAGGGCTCGTCGCCGGCGTAGAGGAACGCGCTCCCCAGCGAGAGGGTGAAGTCCGAGAGCTCTCGCTGGTACAGGGCGGAGAGGCCGATCTCGTAGGCGTAGAAGACCTCGTCGTCCAGCGCGACGTCTCCCACCGGCTCCCCCTGGTCGCGGACGTTCAGGTTGCTGCCGAACGGCACGGCGAAGCCGAACGAGCCGCGCGGCGACACGCGAAGGCCCTCGACGATGGGAATGTCGAGCTGGAGGCGCGGCTGGAACCCCAGGGTGTTGGTCGTGGCGGAGACCTCGAGGCCCTCGGTCGCGCCCGAGAGCTCGTAGCGCCCGTAGAGCACCGGCAAGCCGATCCTCAGATCCCAATCGAGGACGAGATCCGGCACCGTGAACTCGATGGGGATCGAGTAGACCTGCACCGAGAGCCCGCCGATGTTGTAGCCGCCGAAGCCGAACTGCGCGGCGTAGACGTAGTTCACCTCCGCGTCGATCCGGGGCGCGGACTGGGCCCACGCCGTGCCGGACGCAACCGACGACGTGACGAGCGCCGCGAGCCCGACCAGGAGGATCTTCCCCATGCGGCCAAAAGGTTGCATAGTCCGACCCCGCAGGCACGCGGCCTGCGTTCGGAAAGGACGCCCCGAGAATGAGTTCCGACAGCCACGACCCCCGCACGCTCTTCGATCTGACCGACAAGGTCGCGCTCGTCACGGGCGGCAGCCGCGGCCTCGGCCGCGCGATGGTGCTCGCGTTCGCACGCAGCGGCGCCGACGTGATCATCGCGAGCCGCAAGATCGAGAACTGCGAGGCGCTCGCAAAGGAGGTCGAGGAGACGACCGGGCGGCGGGCGCTCCCCGTGGGCTGCCACGTCGGCGAGTGGCCGCAGTGCGACGCCCTCATCGACACGGCCTACGAGACCTTCGGGCGCGTCGACGTCCTGGTGAACAACGCGGGCATGTCGCCCATCTATCCGTCGCTGCCCGAGGTGACCGAGGCGCTCTACGACAAGGTCCTCTCCGTGAACCTCAAGGGACCGTTCCGGCTGTCGTCGGTCATCGGCGCCCGCATGGCCGAGGGCGACGGCGGCTCGATCATCAACGTCAGCAGCGTCGCCGCCGTGAACCCGTCACCCATCGAGATCCACTACGGCGCCGCCAAGGCCGGCCTCAACAACCTGACCCTCGGCCTGGCGCGCGTCTACGCACCGAAGGTCCGGGTGAACTGCATCATGCCGGGGCCCTTCCTCACCGACATCAGCAAGGCCTGGGACATGGAGGCGTTCAACAAGGCCGCGGCCACGAGCATTCCGCTGCGCCGCGGAGGGGAGGCGGACGAGATCGTCGGCGCCGCGTTGTACCTCGCCTCGGACGCCTCGAGCTACACGACCGGCGCGATCCTCAAGATCGACGGCGGGGCGGTGTACACGCCGGGCTGAGCGGCCACGCCTCCGGCGCGCTGCCCGTCGGCGGCCGCGTGTCCGCCGCGCTGGCTAGCCGTCGACGAGGTCTCGCGCGAGGTCGATGAGCGCGTCGATCCGGAACGGCTTCTGAAGGAAGCCGGCCAGGCCGTCGCGGCCGAACCGCTCGAGAGCATCCCGCTCGGGGTAGCCAGACACCAGGACGTACTTCGCCGGCGAGTCGTACGCGGCGAGCGCGTCGTAGAGCTCGCCCCCGCCGATGTCCGGCATGTTCAGGTCCAGCAGCACCAGGCGGATCTCCGCGGCGTGATCGTCGAAGGCCTTCTTCGCCTGCGCACCGTCCGCCGCCGACAGCACCGTGAGGCCGGCTTCCTCGAGGCTCACGCACAGGAGGTCGCGCACCATGTCCTCGTCGTCGACCACCAGGGCCAGCTTCGCGCTCTCGTCGCTCATCATCGTCGTGGACCGCCGTCAGGCCTCGGCGGCCATCTCCTCGAGCTTTCCTTCGAAGTGGAGGTGCGTACGCTCCGTCAGCTCATCCACCGAGAGATGCTCGAAGCTCTCGACCGGGATCTCGTCGAGAATCCGCACCCGGATCCGGTGGTAGCCGCGCAGGATGAAGCCCCGCTTGGGCAAGGCCGCGCTGGTCCCCTGGATCAGAATGGGCAGCAGCGGAATGCGGTGCTTCTTCGCGAGAACGAACGCGCCGGTCTTGAACGTCTTGAGTCGTCCGTCGACCGACCGCGTCCCCTCGGGGAAGATCATGAGCGAGCTGCCTCGCTCGAGGGTCTCCCCGGAGTGACGCATCATCGAGGCGATGCTCTCTTTGTCGCCGCGTCGGAGCTTGATGTAGCGATTCATCGACATGTTCCAGCCGATGCACGGCACCCGGAAGATCTCCTCCTTCGAGACCCATTTGAAGTGGGTGAAGAGGCGAAACAAGACGAGGATGTCGAGCAGCGACTGGTGGTTCGCCACCATCACGTAGGTCCGCCCCCGGCGGATCCGCTCGCGCCCTTCGATCGACACCGGCCAGATCGGGTTGAACCACGTGTAGAGGGACGCCCAGAAGCAAGTGAACTGGTGCAGGGCCCGACGGCGCCCGTCGAACGGCGAGGTGATCGCCCAGATCAGGACGGCGATCGGAAAGCACAGGAGCGACGTGACGGTCAGAAAGACCCAGAAGATGGAGGACAGGGCTGCACGAACGGCGGACGCGAACATCGGCGGGTGTTCTCGCTTCGCTCGCACCGGTTCGAGTGTCAAGTCGAGCGCACTTTCCATGGCCGTTGAATCCTCGAACGCGGTCCGACGGGGCCCGTGCTAACGTCCGCCGATGCCTCCGGGACCGCTGGAGTCGCCGAGCCCGCCGGGGGCCCCCGCCGCGCCCCGCGCCGGGTATCGGGAGATGTGGGGTCTGGCCTGGCCGGTCAGCGTGTCGGCCTCGACCTTCATCCTGCTCATGGCGGCCAACCTCTACTGGATCGGGCACCTGGGAACCGAAGCCGTCGCCGCCGTCTCTCTGACGAGCCACATCTTGTTCATGGCGTTCGGGCTCACGCAGATCGTCTTCGTGGGCGCCGTGGCGGTCGTCGCGCGTCGGACCGGGGAAGAGAACGCTCGCCTCGCCTACGTCGCGGCGATGCACGCGATCGTCCTGGGACTCCTCCTCGGCGTGCTGGTGAGCACGGCCGGCTTCGCCTCGTCCGCCCCACTCATCTGGTTCTTCGACATCGATCCTGCCGTCTCGGGCATCGCGATCCCCTATCTGCAAGTCATCTTCGCGGGGCACGTCTTCTTCTTCGTCTCGATGGGAATCGGCGCGAGCTTCCAGGGGACGGGGAATACCCGCACGCCGATGGTGCTGAACGCGATCGTCGTGGCCGTGAACGCGATCATCGATCCGGTCCTGATCTTCGGCCCCGGGGAGCTCGTCCTCGCCGGCGTCGACGTCGGTGTCGCTGGGCTCGGCGCCGTGGGGGCGGCGGTCGCCGACGTCGTCGCGAGCGCGGTGGGGTGCGCACTGTCGATCGCGGTATTCGTCTCCCGCTACGGCCCCTTCCCGCGCGACGTGCGCGGCAAGACGACCATCGAGGCGAACGGCCTGTGGCAGATCGTCCGGATCGGGGTGCCCGCAAGCGTCACGATGCTCGCGCGCCCGCTCTCGACGTTCTTTCTCCTGAAGGTGATCGCCTCGTTCGGAACGGCGGCGCTCGCGGGCTTCGGGATCGTGCTCCGCGCGTTCTCGCTCAACTTCATCCCGTTCGCGGGCCTGAACGCCGCCACCGCGACCCTCGTGGGACAACGGCTCGGCGCGAAGAACCCCGAAGAAGCGCGACACGTGGTCCGCCGCGGTCTCGTCGTGGCCGTGCTACTGTCGCTGGGATTCTGCGCGATCTACACCACGTTCGCCGAGTCCCTGATCGCCGTCTTCGACTCCGACCCCGAGGTCGTCGCGATCGGCCTCCCGTTCCTGCTCATCATCGCGTTCGGGCAGCTCTTCACCGGCCCGACGATGCCGCTCGGGGCCGCCATGAACGGCGCGGGCGACACCCGCCCTCCGATGGTCGCCGCCCTGGTCGCGAACTGGCCCGTCAAGCTGCCACTGGCCTGGGCACTCGCCGTCCCGTTTGGCTTCGGAACCTCGGGCGTCTGGCTCGGGATGTTCTGCTCGATGATCCTCGAGGCCGCGGTCCTGGTCCTCTGGTATCGACGGGGCGACTGGACGACGAAGGCCATCTGACCGCGGCTCAGGGCCGCACGGCGAGGCGCCTCACGCTCGTGCGGCGCGGACAGTCGATCGCCCCGCCGCGGAGCGGCGTCCGCCTCCGCAGGAACGAGCTCGGCTCACACGGAGGACCGTCGCCTTCGAGCCCCTCCGAAGCGAGCGGCGCGCCGCGGTGGTTGTAGCGGAACCTCACGACGTCGGTGCCGTCGCCGAAGTTCGGGCCGAAGTTCGCGAGGTAGACCTCTCGCGTGCTCCACCCCGGGCCCTGGCCGAAGGCGAGGTTCGCCGGCCAGTCGAGGAGCGGGTCGTCCGACAGGTTCTCCACGAGGCCGTCCCGGGTCACGACGTTCAGCTGACCGCCGCCGACCACGAGCAGGTTCCCCGACGCGTCGAAGGCGAGTCCGTCCGCCAGGAGCAGCCCGGCCGCGTAGGACTCCGACGGACCGAAGGAGCCGTCGTCGTACATGCGGAAGCGGACCACCTCGCTCGCGAGCGTCTTGGCCACGTAGAGATGGCGCACGCTGCCCGACTCGCGGATGGCCAGACCGTTCGCGAACTCGACGTCGGAGATCACGACCTCCGGGGTGCCGCTCGTGATGTCCACGATGGCGTTCTCGTTCGAGGCGCTCACGAGAATCCGGCCCTCGCGCCGGGTCTGCACGATGAAGTTCGGCCCGCCGATGCCCTCGGCGAAGACGCTCGCTTCGCCGTCGGGCGCGATCGCCCAGACGCGGTCGCCCGGGACGGACGCGGCGAGGACCCGGCCGTCGGCGAGGACCGCGACCCCGGCAATGGGGTCGCCGACGGTCGCCAGAACGGTCGCGTTGCCGGCCGGGTCGAAGCTCTTCAGCTCGCCGACGACGCTCCCGACGATCAGCCGACCGTCGTCGGTGAACGCGAGATCCTCCGGTCCGTCGAGGCCGTCCGCGAACACCTCGAAGTCGGTGGCGCGCGGCGGATGCGCGAGTGCCACGACGCAGGACAGAAGGACGACGACGAGAGAGAAGGGAAGGGCCAGGGGCGGAGTACGCATGGCTCTTCCCTACCGCGACCCACCCGCCTCGGGGAAGTCCCCCGGGTCGCGGCGCACGTCGCGCGGGTCACGCGCGCAGGAGCAGGTCCCGCAGCAGGTCCGGATTGCGCGCCGCCGCGGCCGCGGTCTCCCGAGAGATCTCGCCCCGCCGGACGAGATCGGCGAGCGACAGCTCGAGCGAGATCATGCCCTCGTCGCGACCCGTCTGGATCTGGCTCGCGATGTGGTGACCGCGACCGTCGCGAACGTTGGCCGCGACCGCGTGGGTGACGACGAGCTTCTCCACCGCGGGCACGAGGCGGCCCGGTCGACGCGAAGGCAGAAGAACCTGCGTCACGATCGCGCGAAGGACCCCGGCGAGCTGCCAGCGAACCTGGGACTGCTGGTGGGGCGGGAACGAGTCGATGATCCGGTCGATCGCCATCGAGGCGTTCCCCGCGTGCAGCGTCGAGAGCACGAGATGACCGGTTTCCGCCGCGGTGAGCGCCGCGGCGATCGTCTCGAGGTCGCGCATCTCCCCCACCAGGATCACGTCGGGCCCCTCTCGCAGCGAGGCACGCAACCCGGCCGCGAAGCTCTCCACGTGTCGGCCGAGCTCGCGCTGATGAACGAGACAGCGGTCGTTGTCGTACGTGAACTCGATCGGGTCTTCGATCGTGACGACGTGTCGCGCCCGCGTCGAGTCCAGATGGTCGATCAGCGCCGCGAGCGTCGACGACTTCCCGGAGCCCGTCGGTCCGACCATCAGCACGAGGCCGTCCCTGTACTCGACGAGCGCGTGCAGGTCGGCGGGAAGCCCGAGCTCGGCCAGGGTGCGAATGCGGCGGCGGATCGGCCGCAGCACGGCGGCGAGGCCGTGCTGGTGTCGAAACACGTTGGCGCGCACGCGGCCGGACTCGAAGTCGAGGGAGAGGTCGACACTTCCGTGGCTCGCGAGCACGGCGCGCTGCTCGTCGTCGAGGCTCGTCAAGGCCAGAATCTCCTGCTCCGCGCACCGCGTCCCGGGAAGACTCTCGAGGTCGCGTCCGACACGCAGACGCGCGTCGGACGCCGTCGACAGGAACAGGTCGATCGCTTCGACCTCCAGCGCCCGCTCGACGAGCTCGACGAGGCGCGGCGGAGCGCCTCCCGCCGCGGCGGGCGACGCGACGGCCGCCGACGAGGCGGGATCCCGAGCCTCGGTGCCGGATCCGGCGGCCGCCCCGGCGTCGGCGTCGGCACCGAGGACCGACGGCGACGGGGGAGCGTCGGCGAGCCGGAGCTCCATCGACCGCTCCGCCTCGATCGCCACGCGAAAGCGCAGCGCGCCGTCCTTGCCGTCGAGGCGGTAGACGCCCTCTTCCGCGTACTCCTCCATCTCGCTCACGAAGCGCCGGAAGAGGCCTTCCTGCAGCGGCGGCATCGACAGGTCGCGACGGTCTCCCCCCTTGAGGAGGGCGGGCGTCTCCCCCGCGACCAGGCAGAGCGCCTCCGCGCCCTGCGCCACGACGAGATTCAAGAGCGCGTCGACTCCGGCCATGCGCGCATTCTGGCAGGAGTCTTCGAGGAGTTGCCAGCGCGGTCCGGCGCTCAGCCCGGCGACCCGCTCGGGGCGGGAGACGCGCTCGGGGCGGGAGGCGACGCCGGCGTCGGCGAGGAAGGAGGCGTGGACCGCGCGCACGCGCCGACGCAGCTCTCGAACCGCCCGTGGCAGGTCTCCTGAGCCTGCCTGGCGTCCTTGGTGCAGCCGCGAAGACAGGCGGCGAGAGACGCCTCGCTCGCGGCGAGGCAGACGGTGTCGCCGCCGCACGCGGCCTTGGCCGTCTTCGCCTCGGCCTCGCACGCCTTGCGACACGGACCGGTCTCGCCCGCGCTCCGCAGGGAGCGCACGCAATCCGCTCGGTCCGCCGCACAGGCCTCCGCACACTCCGACGTCGGCGCCGGAGCCCCGCACTTCCGCGTGCACGTCCTCCGGCTCTCGAGACACGCGGTCCGGGCGGCTTTGTAGTGCGTGCGGCATTCGATGCGGCATCCCTTCGCGCCCGCGTCCTTCGCCTCGCCGGCCGAGCACTCTCGAAAGCAGCCCTTGCGGTCCGCGCGCGCCGCCGCACCGCACGTCTTCACCTCGATCTCGCACGCGTGCATGCAGTCGTCGGCACGACCGGCGACCGCGCCGGCGGCCGGCAGGAGAACCATCCACGCGAGGACGAGCCGTAGGATCGTCATTCGAGATCGATCTCGATCACCTCGGCGAGGCCGCGCTCCAGGCACTCGAGAAACCGGTCCGGATCCGGAATCGCCGCACGGTCCGTGTTGACGGCGATCCCGAGATCGCCGTCGTAGCTGAACAGCGTGATGTTCGCGGCGGCGCCGGAGAGCGGTCCGAAGCCGTAGATCTGCTCGACCTTCGCGCCGCAGACGAAGACCGGGAACGGCGGGCCGGGGACGTTGCTCGTGAGGAAGTCGACGCCCTTCATCATCGAGCCGAAGAGCGACGTGGTGACGGCGGTCGGAAACCGATTCAGCAAAGAGGCGAGCTCGTCGACGATCGGCAGCGCCGGTTCGTCGCGCTGCTGGCGGACGAGGTCGCGAATGGCGCCCATCCGCTCGATCGGGTTCTCGATCGTGAGAGGCACCATGAAGCGCACCGGCACGAACTGGTTCCCGGCCTTCGTCTGGGTCTCTTCGCTGCGAAGGTTGATCGGCATGCTCATGCGGAGAGCGGCCGGAACGGATCCGTGCAGCTCGTGGTAGTGCCGAAGGCCCCCGGCCATGGCGGCGACGAACGCGTCGTTCAACCGGCCGCCCGCGCGGTGGGCCGCCTCCTTCGCCGCCTTGAACGGCACGCGCAGCGTGTCGAACCGCCACCGCGACGAACGTCCCTGCATGATGGGACTCTGCGGCGCGTCGACCGGCTGCAGCAGCCGGCCGACCGAGCTCAACGCGTCGGAGAGCTCCCGCGCCGCGCCGACCGGATCGCGCGCGAGCTCGGAGAGGCTCTCGCCCAGCGCATTCCAGGTGCGCTTCACGCGATCTCGCTGCTTCTGACGCTCGTAGTCCAACGCGTCGAGGAACCGCTCGGCCTGCGTCATGAGATGCACGGGCGGAGGATCGGGCAGGGGCTCGACGTCGCCGGACTCCGGCTCGCGCCCGCGCTCGATCATGCTCGTCGTCATCCGTACCAGGCCAACGCCGTCGGACAGCGCGTGGTGGAGCTTCATCAGGAGGGCCGTTCGTCCGCCCATGAGACCGTCGACGAGACGCATCTCCCAGAGCGGGCGGTCGCGGTCGAAGGCGTGCATGGCGAAGAGCTGCGCGGTGTCGAGCAGGTCGCGCATCGAGCCGTCGCCGGCGAGGCGTGTGCGGCGCACGTGGAAATCGATGTCGAAGTCGGGGTCGACCTCCCAGCGGGGAGGCGCCATCGAGAACTGGCTCGACGACACGCGTTCTCGGAGCCGCGGCACGACACGGGAGGCGCGATCGATCTTCTCCATCAACCGGGCCTCGTCGGGCTCCTGGTCGAGGATCCACACGGTCGTGATCGTGGAGCGAAGCTGGGGGTCACGCTCGATGTGCCACATCAGCGCGTCCGCGTCGCTCATTCTGTGTTCGAAGTGAACCTCTTCGGCCATCTGGGCTGCCTCCGACGGCGAGTATAGGCACGGGCGATGGATTAGGACAGTTCGGCCTCGATCCCGTCGCAGGTGGCGGCCACGCCGTCGACCCCCGAGAGCGACGCGGCGAACCCGCGACACCGGGCCGCCATCCCGTCGTCGTCCCGCACGGCGGAGACCGCCGCGGCGATCCGCGCTTCCGAGAGACTCTTCCACGGAACGACCCGCCCGAGCCCCAACGATTCGATCCGCTCGGCGTGGTACGCCTGGTCGAACGCCCGGGGGACGACCACGGACGGCGTCCCCGCCGCGACGACCTGCGCGACGGTCCCGAATCCGCCCGGGTGAACGGCGAGCGCGCAGCGCGGAAGAGCGAACGACAGCGGTACGTAGACGTGGTGCGCATGCCCCTCGACTCCGGCCGCCGGCAGGTTCGACGCCTGCCCGACGAGGAACAGCCCGCGCGCCCCGATCGCGTCGAGGGCCGACCGGGTCTTCGCGAGGAACGCGCCCGCGTCCATCGCGACACTCGTCCCGAGCGACACGAGAACCGGCGGCGGCCCCGCATCGAGGAACGCCGCGAGCTCGGGGGGCGCGCTCCAACCGAGGGGCGTGTCGAACGACGTGTAGCCCGTGCACCGGACCGTGTCCGGCCAGTCCGGAGGCGGGTCGCAGTACTGCGGGGGACACAGGACGAAGACGCCGCGCTCCGAGAGCCCCGAGAGGAGGAACAGGTCGCGCCCCGCCGGGAGGCCGAACGACGCCCGAATCCGGTTCAGCTCCGCGTCGAAGGCGAGCCGCATCGCGGCGCGGGCGCCCCACCACGAAAGGCCGTTCGCCACGCGCCCGAGGGCGCCCGGGAGCGCCCGCACCAGCGCCCCCTGGGGCGCCGTGTGCCGACTCGGAACGTTTCCCGGAAACACCGAGAGCGTGACCCAGCGCAGCGCCTCCAGCTCGCCGACGATCGGCGCGGCCAACTGCGCGGGATGCGTCAACATCAAATCCGCCCCGCGGGCGGCGCGACGAAGGTCCTCCGTCACCGCGGGCAGATGGGGAAGGATGAAGTGCTTCATGAGCGCCTGGAGCGCGGGGAAGGCACCGCGCTCGGGCGAGAAGATCTCCGGATGGGTCGCGTACTCCTCGGGCCCCAGGCGCGGCCCCACCGGGTGGAACGGGAATCCCTCGCTCTCGACGGTCTCTCCGAACCACGGATTGGCGGCGAAGGCGACGTCGTGCCCGCGCGCACGCAGCTCCCGAGCCACGGGCAGGAACGGGAAGAGATCCCCCGCGCTTCCGATCGTCGTGAGGAGGATGCGAGCCACGCCCCGTCCCTCGCCTCAGCCTCGCGCGGCGTCGGCCGCGTCGCGAAGATACTCGTCCAGCAGGGCGCGCACCTCGGGAGCCATGACGTACAGGCCGACCACGTTCGGAAGCGCGACGACGAAGATCAATCCATCCGAGAGCCTCAGGACGGCGTCGAGCTCGAGAAGACATCCCAGGACGATGAAGCCGCAAAAGACGAGCTGGAACGCACGCACGGCCCAACGCCGCTCGCCGACGAGGTAGGTCCATCCCTTCAGGCCGTAGTACGACCAGCTGATCATCGTCGTGAACGCGAAGAGCAACGCGGCGAGCGCGACCAGGACCGGCGAGCCCGGAAGCGTCGTCGCGAAGGCCGCCGACGTGATCTCCACCCCCTCGAGTCCCTGAACGGCGATCGAGGGGTCCTCGAGGGTGGTCAGGATCACGAGAGCCGTGACCGTGCAGATGACGACGGTGTCGATGAAGGGCTCGAGGAGCGCGACGAGCCCCTCGGTGGCGGGGTGATGCGTGCGCACGGCGGAGTGCGCGATCGCGGCGGACCCCAGGCCCGCCTCGTTGGAGAACGCCGCGCGCTGAAAGCCGAGGATCATCACGCCGATCACGCCGCCCGTGATGCCTTCGGGCGAGAAAGCCCCGGCCCCGATGGCGCGCATCGCGCCGGGGAGACGCGCCGCGTT
>JAUIFY010000403.1 GCA_030430245.1 bacterium
GGACGAAAGTGCACTCGCCGCCTCGCCCCTTCGTGTTCAGCCGCGACCACGTGCCGCTGACGTCGATCGTGACGTCGTCGATCGGCAGGATCCGCACGCTGCCGAGGAAGGCCATCGAATTCTGGTCGCTGAGGTACTCGTCTCGCTCGGTGTCGTAGACGTACCCGCGCGACTGGGTGTGCGAGACGGCGAAACGTGCGAACGCCACGTCCTCCAGGAACCCACCGAGAGGCACATTGAGCATCGCGCGGGCGTGCACGCCATCGAAGTTGCTGGGGCGCACGAGAGCGAAGCCTTCGAGCTCGGGGGAGGGCTTCACGGTGGTGATGTTGAGGGCTCCTCCGACGGTGTTCTTGCCGAAGAGCGTCCCCTGGGGACCCCGAAGCACCTCGACCTGCTGGATGTCGAGGACGTCGATCAGCGTCCCGATCGTGCGCGGAAGGAAGACGCCGTCGACGTATACCCCGACTCCCGGATCGAACGACATCGAAACGGTCTGCGGCGTGCCGATCCCGCGAATCCGGATGTCGCTGGCCATTCCGTCGTCGGCGGTCGTGAAGAGGAGGTTCGGCACGAGAGACTGGATGTCGTCGAGTCGCAGAACCCCGGTTTCCCGCAGGGTGGCTTCGCCGAGTGCGGTGACGGAGATGGGCGTGTCCTCGAGGAGTTCGGCGCGCTTCCGCGCCTGGACGACGATTTCCTCGATGTGTGTGGTCGACTGTCGCGGCCGCACGGACGGGTCCGCGCGCGCGGCGGCAGAGTCGTCCTCCGCGGCCGCTGGTGACGCCGCGAGGAAGGATAGAGCAAGGACGGCGGGGAGGCGGCACGATGGTCGAAGCATCCTCACCGCTCTCCTGCGTCGCTCGCCGGCTTCGCGAGGCCGAGGACGCGAACGAGCGCGTCCGCGTGCGCTTCGGCCACGTCCGGCGCGCGCGGGTCGACGCCGGTCAGGTAGCGGCATTCGGGTCCTTGATGAAAGAGCAGGGTCGCCGCTCCGACGAGCAGGTAGAAGAGGTGGGCGGGGTCGACGTCCTGCGGAAGCGAGCCATCCTCTTGCAGACGAACGATGCTGGAATGAATCACCGTGTAGGTGGGGCGAAGGTGGCGGTCGACGAGCCATCGCATCCGGCGCCCGTCGTGCCGGCCGGCATCCTGCATCATTCGGACCGAGCCGGGGTTCGTCGCGATGAAGAGCGTGAGCCGCCGGGTCAGCTCCCGAATCCGGTCCGCGGTCGGGCGCCGGTCGAGCTCTTCCAGCGCCGAGCCGAGCGCCGCCTTCATCCCGGAGAAGGCCAGGTCGGCCGCCTCCTGCCAGAGGAGCTCCTTCGAGTCGAAATAGTACTTGATGAGTCCGACGTTCTCGCCCGCCGCATCGGCGATCCTGCGGGTCGTGGCGCCCTCGAAGCCCAGCTCCGCGAAGACCTCGAGGGCCTTCGCGAGAATTCGGGCCCGAGTGGAAAGGGTTTCGGCGGGATTGCTCATTTGAGTAAGGACGTTATACAAAAGAGTAAGAACCTCAAGAGGCGACTCGGGAGAGCAGGTGGAAGCGATGGCTGGTCAATTCGAAAATCGTCAGCGGTGGGATCTGGACGCCTGGCCCGAGATGTACGGCAAGCTGAAGGAGCTCCAAGTCATGATCTTCACCGGGGCCCCCGGCCTCGAGCTGAACTTCATGGTCTTCACGGTCGCCAGCCTTGCCGCGGGATGTCGCCACTGCCAGGCGCACGGCTCCTACGCTCTGCACAACTTCGGTGCGTCCGACGAGAAGATCGCCGCGTTGTGGGACTTCGAGTCTTCCGACCTGTTCGACGATCGCGACCGGGCAGCGTTGCGCTTCGCCCTGGCTGCCGGAGTGACTCCGAACGCGGTCGGCCCCGAGCACCACGCAGACCTTCGTGCGCACTTCAGCGACCCGGAAGTCCGCACCCTGCTCGGAGTCGTCTCGTTGGGCGGCTTCATGAACCGCTACAACGATTCTCTCGGGACGGTCACGGACGCAGAATCGTCCGACTGGGCCGCGCGCGTCCTCGGCCCGCTGGGATGGGAGATCGGCAAGCACACCGGCGCCGTGCACGAGCAGCGGACGGGACCGCCCCTCAAGAGCTGACGGCCATGGTCCGGCGTGTACCCATCCGGGATCGTCGCACTCTCCAAGCGGCATGTGCGCGAGCTGGATCGTGCGGGCGCGACCGTGGCGCGACCGGTTCGAGCCCCGACCGGGGAGCGAGTCGTCCGCCTGGACGATTGCCGACCTGCTGCCTCTTCTGAGATGCTTCCGAGGTGTTGACCTCGGCTCTGGTTCTCGTTGGCTCGCTCCTTCTGATGACGGGCGGCGCGGAGGGCCTGGTCCGCAGTGCATCTTCTCTCGCGTTTCGTCTCCACCTCTCCCCGCTGTTCGTCGGGCTCACCGTCGTCGCCGCCGGAACGTCCGCTCCGGAGTTGACGTCGAGCGTCCTCGCGGCGGCGCGGGGAAGCTCGGACGTCGCCGTTGGAAACGTGGTCGGCTCGAACATCTTCAACGTGGCCGTGATTCTCGGGGTGGCCGCGGTCGCCCACCCGATCGTCGTCCGCGTGGGTGCCGTTCGCCGTGACATCGTCGTCGCATGCGCCGTCGCCACGATCCCGTGGGCCGCGGTGCTTCTGGGCGGACGCCTGCCCCGCTGGCTCGGCGGCGCGATGGTCGCAGCCCTCTTCGCCTATACGTGCGCGGCGTTTCGTGCGGGTCGTCGGGCGAGTCCCGACGTGGAACGGCTGGTGGCCGAGGAGATGGAGAAGGCGCCCGTTCTCGTCGCGGCACCGACGACGGGGAGCTGGGGATGGCTTCGCGACACCGCCATGACGATCGCGAGCCTCGGGGCTCTGATCGTCGGGGCAGGATGGTTCATCACGTCCGCGGTGGCGCTGGCGCGAGCCTTCGAGATCCCGGAGCTCACGATCGGCCTGACGGTCGTCGCCGCGGGCACGTCCATGCCCGAGCTGGTGACCTCGACCGTGGCAGCGTTGCGTCGGCAGGGGGACATCGCGGTCGGCAACGTCGTGGGCTCGAACATCTTCAACGTGCTGGGGGTGCTGGGCGTCTCGACGCTCGTTGCTCCGCAGCGGGTGCCACGTCAGGTGATCTTCCTGGATGTGCCGGTGATGTTGGTCGCGAGCCTGGCGCTCTTTCCCATTCTCTGGACGGGCGGCCGCATCTCGCGCTGGGAGGGCGCGGCGCTCCTCGGAGGCTATGCCCTCTACGTCGACGTCCTCCTGCGGCTCGGCGGAGGGTCGTAGCGAGGGGCCGATCGGCTCTGCGATTCGCGTGGCGAGGCGGGATCCCCGACGAGGTCGGCGACCTCCCGTCGAGGGCGCGACGTCTCGGCTTCCGGGATTCTGCGCCACCCGCGGGCGCCGGCGACGCTCACCCCTCGTACAGCTTCAGGACCCGGACCTTGCCCTCGGGGGCTGCCTGGATGCAGAGGTCGCAGAGCACGCACTCGTCGAGGTTGTCGTCGACGATGGCGAGCGTGCCGTCTTCCTTCTGGGCGAAGATGTCGACCGCGCACACATCGACCAGCTTCTTCGCGAGATCGCGGTCCTGCGCGACCGCGTCGTCCACCTGAACGTCGATGAACATTCCGGCCATGGTCAGTTCCCCTTCTCTTCGAGCCGCTTCTTCAGAAGGGCCGGGATCTCTTCGATCCGCTCGGCCACCGAGATGCCGGCGGCCTCCATCCGCTCGATCTTCTCGGCGGTCGTGTCTTCCTTCCCCTCGACGATCGTTCCGGCGTGCCCGAAGCGCATGCCCTTCATCTCGTCCATGAACCGACCGGCCATGAAGGCGACGATCGGCAGGCGGGAGTCGTTCTCCTTGACCCACTCGGCGAGCTCCGCCTCCATGCGGCCCCCGGGCTCCGAGTAGATCGCGATCGCCTTCGTCTCGGGGTCGGCCTCGAA
>JAUIFY010000078.1 GCA_030430245.1 bacterium
GCCCCTCGGCGTAGCGCGAGTACATCCGGAAGAGGTCCGCGGCGAACAGAGCCGCCTCGTCCCCACCCGTACCGGCACGGATCTCGACGATCACGCTTCGGTCGTCGTTGGGGTCCTTCGGCAGAAGGAGGACCTTGAGCTCGGCCTCGGTCGCCTCGAGGCGTTCCCGCAGCTCGGGAAGCTCCGCCTGCGCCATCTGGCGCATGTCGGCGTCGTCGTCCTCGATCAGGCCCTGCAGGTCTTCGACCTCGGCTTCGAGCTTGCGCCAGCGCTGATAGCACTCGACGACGTCGCCGAGGCTCGCGAACTCGCGCGAGAGCTTGGTGAACTCCGCCCGATTGCCGATCACGTCCGGATCGGCGAGCATCGCCTCCAGCTCGTGATAGCGCCTCTCGACGTCCTCGAGCTTCTCGAGCATGGCTCAGACGCCGGCGGTCCCGGCGCCCTCGGCGGGTGTCTAGCTCGCCGGCTCGGCGGAGGCGTCGGCGTCCGGCGCGCCGGCCTTGGCCTTCTTGCCGTAGCGGCGGTTGAACCGCTCGACCCGGCCCGCGACGTCGAGGATCTTCTGCTTTCCCGTGTAGAACGGGTGGCACGTCGAGCAGATCTCCACGTGGATCTCCGGCACCGTCGAGCGCGTCTCGAGGACGTGCCCGCAGCTGCAGATGATCTTCGAGCCCTCGTAGTTCGGGTGGATCCCTTCCTTCATGGTCCCGCCCTTCTAACAGCCGGCTCCCACGGGCGAAAGGGGGCTCGCGCGGCCCGTCGTCAGCGGTGGCGGACCTGGCGGACGGCCGATCTCCACCCCGCGTAGAGCCGATCGCGCTCCACCGGCTTCCCGCGGGGCCGAAAAACCCGGTCCCGGCCGCGCTTTTTCTCCAGGTTGGCCGGAGTCCACAGGCCGACCTCGAGGCCCGCGAGATAGGCGGCCCCCAGGGCCGTCGTCTCCACGACCTTGGGACGATTCACCGGCACCCCGAGCTGGTCTGCCTGGAACTGCATCAGGAAGTCGTTCGCGGCGGCACCGCCGTCCACGCGGAGCTCGTCGAGAGCGGCGTCGGGGTCGCCGGTGGTCGCGCGCACGTCGTCGATCATCGCCTCGATCACGTCGCGGCTCTGGTAGGCGATCGCTTCGAGCGCGGCCCGCACGACGTGCGCCTTCGTGTTGCCGCGAGTGAGGCCGACGATCGCGCCGCGCGCCTCGGCGTCCCAGTAGGGGGCCCCGAGACCGACGAACGCCGGGACGAGATAGACGCCGTCGTTGCCCTTCACCGACTGGGCGATCTTCTCGGTATCCGACGCCCGCTCGATCAGACCGAGGCCGTCTCGGAGCCATTGGATCGCGGCACCCGCGACGAAGATGGATCCCTCGAGGACGTAGAGAGGCTCGCCGGAGGGCCCGCAGCCGAGAGTCGTCACGAGACCGCTCGAGGACGCGACGGGTTGGTCACCGACCGGCATCAGCACGAAGCAGCCCGTGCCGTAGGTGTTCTTCACCATGCCCGGACGCACGCAGAGCTGGCCGAACAGGGCGGCCTGCTGGTCGCCCGCGATCCCGGCCACCGGGATCTCCGCCTTTCCGAACAGGCCCGGCGCCGTGCGGCAGAACTCTCCCGACGAGGTCTTCACCTCCGGCAGCAGGGACTCGGGCACGTTCAGGAGTGCGAGCAGGTCGGGATCCCACCGGCGCCGGTGGATGTCGAACAGCAGCGTGCGCGACGCGTTCGTGAAATCGGTCGCGTGCGCGGTCCCTCCGGACAGCTTCCACACGAGCCAGCTATCGATGGTGCCGAAGGCCAGCCGTCCCGCCTCCGCGCGCTTCCGTGCGCCGCGCACCTCGCCGAGGAGCCACTCGACCTTCGTGCCGGAGAAGTAGGAATCCACCACCAGCCCCGTGCGATCACGTACGAGCTCGGCCGCACCCTGCTCGCGAAGCTCGTCGCAGCGCGGCGCGGTCCGACGATCCTGCCACACGATCGCGTTGTGGATCGGACGGCCGGTCTTCCGGTCCCAGACGACGGTGGTCTCGCGCTGATTGGTGATGCCGATTGCGGCGACGTCGGCCGGCTTGACCTTGGCCTTGCGCAACGCGGCGCGCATGACCTTCAACGAGACGTCCCAGATCTCCTCCGCGTCGTGCTCCACCCAGCCCGGTTTGGGGAAGTGCTGGGTGAACTCGCTGTACGCGCGCGCGACGACCGCGCCGCGGGCATCGATGACCAGCGCGGTGCTCCCGGTCGTTCCCTGGTCGAGGGTCAGGACGTGTGGCATCGGGTGAGACCTCCTTCGGCCGCGCTTCTACCCCGACAGGATCGCGCGTGCGAGCCCCGCGCACAGGAGAAGCGTCGACGTCTCCGCGAGCTCGGCCCCGGCGGCGAGACCGCGCTCCCCGACCCCACCCGCGCGGCCGTGGGAGAGGACCCGTAGGAGGATCGTCTGCGTCGCGGTCCAGAGGATCAGGACGAGGCCGATCGCGTTGGCGAGGATCAGCGTGAGCGCCATGGCAGAAACGCTCGCGAGTCCGAACTCCCGGAACTGCATCGCACGCGGAAAGACCGCGCCGACGCCGTCGCCCCGTGCCGACTGCGAGCCGTACGCCTGAACCACGAAAGCCCAACGCCCGAGCATCGCGGCGAGCGGCAGGGAGAGGGAGAGCGCCTCGGCGGGAGTGACGGAGACGGCCCACACCTTCGCCGACGTCGTCAGGAGCGCCGCGAGCGCGCCGAGGACGCGTCCCGCGAGCGAGGGCTCGCCCGACTCGATCGCGGGCCGCCCGGAGCACGCGAGCGCGGCCGCGCCGGCGAGACCGCGCGGCAGAGCGGCCCCCGACACGACCGCCAGACCGACGACGGCCAGGACGGGTACCGCGGACGAGCCGAGCACGGGACCGAGCAGCCAGACGAGTAGCCACGCCACCACCCCGATCGCCAGACCGAGCACGGGAAAGAAGGCGCCTCCGCGGGCCACCTCCTCGAGATCGAGGGAATCCGACCGGCCGAGGACGAGGTATCGCAGCGCAGCCCAGAGCTCGTGCGCCATCGCGCGGGCGCGAACCGTGATCGGCTCGGCGGGCGCATCGTCCTCGAGGTCGGCCATCCCGCGCCCTCCTAGCCGATCGCGTACGTGGACGCGATCCAGCGCGTGATTCGCCGGTTGAACCGGCGACGCGCCTGCGAGACAGTAGCCGGGCCCATGGCCCCCGCGGCGACGACCATCGACGACAAGACCGCACGCATCGCCGCGTATGCGAATCGCGGGCGGGAGAAGAAGACGGTCGAGAGCTTCGCCCCTGCCGACGAGAACCGCCTCACGACCGAGCAATGTCGTGCGTGGACCGACGACGGCTTCTTTCTCCTGCGCACCGCCGTGCCGCTCGACGTCTGCGAGGAGATCGATTCGTTCGTGCTCGAGACGGTCCGCCGCATGGACCGCGAAGGCCATCGGCTCGACGCCGCGCTGGTGAGCGCAGGCTCGTTCACCGTTCCCGAAGAGAACTTCCCGGCCCGGGTCCAGCTTCCCGAAGACAAGGTCTCGAAGCTCTACAACCTCCACCGCAAGGACCGCTTCCGCCACCTCGCGCGCCGGGACGACCTCGGACGGATCATGGCCGGACTCCTCGGGCCCGACGTCGACGTCTTCAACTCTCAGTACATCTTCAAGAATCCCGGCGCCTGGGGCCAGCCGTGGCACCAGGACTCGCTGTACTTCGCGTTCGATCGGTTCCCCCAGGTCGGTCTCTGGCTCGCGACGAGCCGGGCGACCGTCGAGAACGGCTGCCTGTTCGTGCTCCCGGGAAGCCACCGCGAGCCGCTGCACGAACACCTTCCGGACAGCCGCCCCGGCGCGAACCTCGGCTACCTGGAGATCCGCGACCAGGACTTCGCAAGGGAGACCGCGATTCCCATGGAGCCGGGCGACGTGCTCGTCTTCCACAGCTTCCTCATGCACCGGTCGGCCGACAACGCGTCGAGCGAGCGGCGAACCGCCCTCGTCTATCACTACGGCGCGGCGGGAACCCGGCACACGGGTCTGCCCAGTCCAACCGTGGATTGGATGCCGGTCGTTCGAAAGGGGGCGCTCGTCGCTCCCGGAACCTACCGCCCCTGGGACGAGTGGCGCACGCAGACTCGACTGGGAATCGGGCTCGGCTTGTATCGCATCCAGAAGCTGGTCGAGCGCATTCGCTCGTAGGTCCGACCGGTGCCTCCGCGCGTCGTTCGAGCCCTCGCACTCCTGTTGCTCGCCGCCACGACCGCCATCGGGGCGATCGTGCTGGCCGACGCGAGGGCGATGATCGGCAACGTGTGGACGGGCTTCGGGCTCTCGGCGAACGGCATGGTGGGGCCGACGATCTTCCTCTCACCCCAGTTTGCCGACGGAACACCGACGCCGCGGTTTCAGGACCTGATCGTGCGTGTCGACGAAGAGCCGACACGGAGCGCCGCCGACGTGAAGAGCGCGGTCGCCCGGCGGCGTCCGGGCGACCTGGTCCGCTACGAGCTCGAGAGCACCGAGGGAACACGCCGTACGATGGAGGTCCCGGCGGTCGAGTTCGCCGAAGGCGACTGGAACGCGATCCTCCTCCCGTTCGCCGTCGGCGGACTGATCGGGATGCTGATCGGTGCGGTGCCGGTGCTCGCGCGTCCCGACCTGCTCGTTGCGCGCGTCTTCTTCCTCATGAACCTCGGGTTCGCCCTGCAGCTCGGGTTTCTGTTGTACGACTACTACCTCGGTCACCGCTTCACGCCGTGGAACCTCGGGGCGGGCTTCCTCGCGTCGGCCGCATTCCTCTATTTCGCGTTGATCTTCCCGAGCCGGATCGGCCCGGCCGCTCGCTTTCCGCGAGGCACGGCGGTCGGGGTGGCGATCGTGTGTGGCATCACCTGGACGGCCCGGGCGGTCGCCCTGGCGACGCTCGACGGAATCGCTCTCCGAGTCGTCGACTGGGTCGAGTTCGGACTCTTCACGGGGGCCGCGACGTTGTTCCTCGCCAACATCGCGTGGTCGAGCCGCGCCGGAGTCGAGGCGGCGGTTCGTCAGCAGGCACGATTCCTCCTTTGCGGCATCGCGATCGTCGGTCCCGGAGGACTTCTCTTCGACGCGTCGATGTTCGGTCTCATCGCCGGCTACCTTCCGGTCCTTCTCTACACGCTGCCGGCGTGGGCCCTGGGGCTGCTCATGGTCTACGCGATGATCGCGCACAACCTGTTCGAGATGGACGCGGTCTTCCGACGTGGGCTGACCGCGGCGACGATCGCACTGCTCACCGTCGGGGTTCAGCTGCTCGTACTCGCGCTCGTCTCGCCGTGGGCGGGGGGGCCCGCGGCATGGGCCGCGGCCGGAACGGTCACGGTGCTGGCGATCGGCGCGGCGGCCGCCGCGCTTCCGCTGCGCCAGGGCGTGGAGTCTCTCGTCGAGGCCGTCCTGTTCCCCCGTCTCGGGGAAGCGCGCGCCATCGTGCACGAGGCGAGTCGGGATCTGGCGCGCGCACGGGGCCAGGACGAGATCCTCGCGACGCTCCGCGATGCGGCCGCTCGCAGTCTCGCGGCGAGCTCGGTCCGCGTCGTCGTGGGCGCCGCCGATGCCGCGCTCGACGAGATCGCGCCCGAGGGAGAGCCCATCCGCCTCGACACCTCCGACCCGCTCCGCCCGGCCATTCGCAGGGCGCAGTCGCTCCGCTTCCAGGTCCCCACTACGGGCCGACGCGGGCCGTCGAAGTCCGCCATCCGGCGCGCGGCCGAGCTCGACGCGGCGATCCTGGTGCCCCTTCCTCCCAACGAAGCGCGCAGCGGAGCCCTGCTCGCCGGAGAGCGCACCGATGGTCGCCTCTATACCGGCGACGACGAGATGCTTCTCGAGACGCTCGCCGCACAGACGTCCGTCGCGCTCGAGAACGCACACGCGTGGGAGTCCGTGCAGGAGCTACAGGCGAAACTCCGCGCCGAGAACGTCTATCTCCGCGAGGAGATCGACCTCGCCGACGACACGGGCGGCGTGATGATCGGCAGGAGTCCCGCACTTCGGGCCGTCCTCTCGCAGGTCGAGCGCGTCGCCCCGACCGATGCCCCGGTCCTCGTCACCGGGGAGACCGGAAGCGGCAAGGAGCTCCTCGTTCGGACGATCCACGAGCGGAGCCGTCGTGCCGACAGGATCCTCGTCAAGGTCGCCTGCGCCGCCTTGCCCGAGTCGCTCCTCGAGAGCGAGCTGTTCGGCTACGAGGCGGGCGCGTTCACGGGAGCGAACCGCGTGAAGCACGGTCGGTTCGAGGTCGCCGATGGAGGCACGATCTTCCTCGACGACGTGGACACCCTGCCCCTGGGAGTGCAGAGCAAGCTGCTCCGCGCGCTCCAGGAGGGCGAGGTGCAGCGGCTGGGGAGCAACGACGTTCGTCACGTCGACGTCCGCATCATCGCGGCGACGAACCGCGATCTCCTCCGCGAGGTCCGCGTCGGCGCCTTTCGCGAAGACCTCTACTACCGACTGGCCGTCGTGCCCCTCGCGCTCCCTCCCCTGCGGGACCGTCGCGAGGACATCCCGGGGCTGGTCGAGCATTTCATCCGCGAGGAAGCCCCTCGCCTCGATCGCGACGTGCGGAGCGTGTCTGCCGACGCGTTGGCCGAGCTCGAGCGCTACGACTGGCCGGGGAACATCCGCGAGCTCCGCAACGTGGTCCAGCGGGCACTCGTCCTCGGACGAGACCCGACCCTGCGCCTCCCGGGCCCACTCGGTACGTCACCCGCGACCGGGGCGGCAGCGGCGAACGACGCGCCCGGCACTCTCGCCGAGCAGACCCGCGCCCTGCGCGTCCGGCTCATCCGCGAGGCTCTCGCGAAGGCCGGCGGGAACCGTACCGAGGCGGCTCGCGAGCTCGGCGTCCAGCGACAGAATCTGACGAGGATGATGCGGAGCCTGGAGATCGACGACTGAGTCGATGGGTCGGGCGCTCGGCGAGGGTGCCCGGCGGGGAGCCGACGGCTGTCGAGCTCCGGGACCGGCCCGGGAGCCGGTGACCTCTCCGGGCCTCACATGGATCCGCCACACTGCGCCTGGAAGAGGTAGGCGCGGCCGCGCTCCACCCCCCGGGCACGGCAGCGCGAGGAGCACGTCGCGACGATGCGCCGCGATCCGGGCGCGATCGTGTGACCTCTCGCGCAAGGCAGGCTGGGGACTCGGCCGCGCGGTCTCCGCACCGAGGCGCCGATTCGTCTCGCTGGCCACGGAGCGCGCGGGCCCGCCCACCCCACCACGCAACGCACGACGCACTCCGGCGAACCGAAGCGGCGGCCGAACGTGGTCCCCCTCTCGGAGGGGCCGACGGAGCGCCGGCGTAACGCGGAGGAGAGGACATGGTCTCGGGAATCGGACAACTGAACTGGGTCGCGATCCGCCTGTGCGTCGTGCTGGGCCAGGTGGCCCGGACCCTCTGGTTCACGGCGTTGTTCGGAACGCCCTGGGCCCGCGCCTACGGCGTCGCGACACGCGAGGAGCACGCGCGGGCGATCCCGCCGTGGACCTACGGGGTCGGAGTCGTGTGCACCCTTCTCGTCACCGTCGGCATCGCCTCCCTTCGGAACATCCTCGGAGTGGTCGGCCTCGCCGCCTGAAGCCGGCGCCCCGCGAGGGGACGTTCGTTACGTTTTCGCCAAGCGTTACCTTTTTCGCGGCGAAAGGTAACAGCTGCCAAAAGGTAACGAACGTCCCCTCGCCGCACCCTCGCCGCTCGACCGCACCTCGTCTGGCATCGCGAAGGCGCCGGGTCGGCACGGACGGCGCGCGACTCACTCGAACTCCTTTCGTGCCGCGCGGAGGAGAGAGCGCGTGGCCGGCTCGGGTAGATCGTCGGGCGTTCGGAATCGGATGCAGCACGTTCCGACGTCGAGATGCGCGAAGTCGGCTCGATGGGCGTCGAGCGCTCGCGACGTGCAGAGGTAGAGCGAGAAATAGCGCTTCTGCGCGGCGATGCCGCAGACGGGCTCCTCCATCACGAAGTGGGGCATGCCGTGGACGATGCGCTCGCGCGCTTCGGGGAGCTCCTTCTTGATCCGCTTGCGGAGTGCGTCGAAGTCCCTGCGGCGTGTGGGGTCGAGCGCCTTCACGTACTGAGCGACGGTCGTCGGCTTGCCTGGCATGAAGGTCGTCCTGCCGGAGTCCGAGGCCGGGGGCAAGGCTCCGGCAGGCGAGCGTCTTGACGGCGTTCGCGACGTGCGGTTGGGTCGCGGCACTCGCCATGCCGTCGCAAACGACCCGGCCCGCCGCGACGCTGATCGTCGCGACCTACGAGAACCCGTCGGCGCTCGCGCTCGTGTTCGCCGGCATCGAGCGACAGACGGCTCGCAACTTCGAGGTACTCGTCGCCGACGATGGGAGCGGAGACGCCACGGCTCGCCTCGTTCACGCACGCCGTCGCGAGAGCGATCTCGTCGTGCGGCACGTCTGGCAACCCGACGAGGGCCTACGGAAGAGCCGGATCCTGAACCGTGCGATCCTCGCGGCCGCGGCCGACTACCTCGTCTTCCTCGACGGCGACTGCATCCCGGGGCCGGACTTCGTGGCGGGCCACGTCGCGCTCGCGCGCGCCCGAACCTACCTGTCGGGCAGCTGCGTGCTGCTCGGAGCGGGTGCGAGCGAGCGCCTCGCCCCGGACGCAGTCACACGCGGAGCGCTCGACGGACTGCGCTCCTGCCGTCGCGGGAATCGTCGGGCGCGTCGCCTCGCCGCGTCCGCGGTCCCCGGGCTCGCGCCGTTGCTGGACCGCCGGTTCGCGTCGAGCCCCGTGGGATTCCACGGCGGCAACGCGTCCGTCCACCGCGACGCGGCCCTGGCGATCGCCGGCTTCGACGAGCGACTGCGACGGTTCGAGGACAAGGACTTCGGACGGCGCCTCCGCCTGCACGGACTCCGGGGAGAGTCGGTGCGCTATCGGATCCCGACCTGGCACGTGCATCATGACCGGCCGTACGTCGACCACGCCATGCGCGAGGAGAGTCGGGCGCTCTACGCGGAGAACACCGCCTCGGGCATCGTGCGCACGCCGTACGGCATCGCCGCCGACGTTCGCGGCCGGACCGACGTTGCTGGTAGAAGGATGGAATGAGCGACGGGGAAAGCGGCGGACGCGGCGGATTTCGGACGGACCTCGGCTTCGTTCTGGCGGCGGCCGGCAGCGCCGTCGGCCTCGGAAACATCTGGAAGTTTCCGTACATCACGGGCGAGTACGGCGGCGGTGCCTTCGTGCTGATCTATCTCGCCTGCATCGCCCTCGTCGGCCTCCCTCTCCTCTACGCCGAGATGATCATCGGGCGCCGCGGCGGGAAGGACGTGCTCGACAGCATGAGCGCGCTCACCGCCCACGCCGGCACCCCCGGCAAGCTCGCGACCTGGGGCGTCGGCCTCCTCGCCGTCGGATCGGGGCTCTTCATCCTCTCCTTCTACGCGGTCGTCGCGGGCTGGGCCGTGCACTTCGTCGCGATCTCCGTCGGGCTGGCGGCGGCGGACGCGTCCGGGTCGGAAGCCACCTTCACCGCCCTCGCCGGCAACGGTGGACTCTCCGCCTGGTGGCACACCATCTTCATGGGACTCGTCGTCTTCGTCGTCGCGGGTGGCGTGCAGTCCGGCATCGAGCGCGCATGCAAGATCTTGATGCCGGCCCTCATGACGATCCTGCTCATCCTCCTCGCGTACGTCGGCATCACGGGCGGCCTCGGCGCCTCGCTCGCGTTTCTGTTCCGCCCGGACTTCTCCAAGGTGAGCGGCGAGGCGATCCTCGAAGCACTCGGGCACGCGTTCTTCACGCTCTCCCTCGGCATGGGCGCCATGGTGACCTACGGCTCGTATCTGCAATCGGACCGCCACGTCGTGCGCGACCAGCTTGCGGTCGCGTTTCTCGACACGGCGATCGCTCTCGTCGCCGGGCTCGTGATCTTCGCCGTCGTGTTCTCGATGGGCGCGGAACCGGGTGCGGGCCCGGGCCTCGTCTTCATCACCCTGCCCGACCTCTTTGCCCGGATCCCCGGTGGGGCGTTCGTGGCCCTGGCGTTCTTCGTCCTGCTGGTCGTCGCGGCGTGGTCCTCGGGGATTTCGCTCCTCGAGGTCGTCGTCGCGCTCGGCATCGATCGCTTCGGATGGTCCCGCCGAACGGCCGCGATCGGAATCGGCGTTCTCATCTGGGCCCTCGGCCTCCCGTCGGCCTTCTCCGGGGAGTTCCTCGACTTCATGGACAACCTGACCACCCGCTACATGCTGCCGATCGGCGGCTTCCTCATCGCCCTGTCGGCCGGCTGGCTCCTCGGGAAGGAAGACCGCGAGGCCGGCTTCACCGCCCTCCCCGGTGGAGGCGCCATCCTCGCCGTGGGCTGGACGTTCACGATCCGCTTCGTGACACCGGCTCTCGTCCTCCTCGTGATCCTGAACGGCCTCGGGCTGTTCTGAGCCGACGCTTCACACGACGCGGGAATACGGAGAATCGCATGGAGCCCGGAGCAGACGTTCGAAAGAGAATCGACGAGGTCGGCGCGGCCCTCGCGCAGGCGCTGGGTGCGTCGGTCGAGTGCATCGCCGTCTACGGGAGCGCGGCCGGCGACGACTTCTCGCCCGGTCACTCCGACGTCAACCTGGTCCTCGTCCTGCGGGCAGTCACGTTCGCGGACCTCCGGCTGATCGGGGCCACCCTGGAGCGCGAGGCGACCGACGATCTCCTGTTCGCGACCCCACTGGTCGTCGCGCCGTCCTTTCTGAAGGATGGGCGCGACTCGTTCCCGATCGAGCTCGACGACATGGCCCAGCGACACCGCATCCTGCACGGGAAGGACCTCCTGTCCGGCCTTCGCGTCAAGGCCGACGACATACGCAAGGAGGCCGAGCGAGAAGCACGCAGCAAGCTCCTGCACCTACGAGCCCTGGTCATGCACCGGCCCTCCGAGCCCGAGATGCGCCACGCGCTCGCCGGGCTCGTCACGACGATCGCTCTGATCGAGCGGGCGCTCCTCCGCGACGCCCGCGAGAGCGGCGCGCTCCGCGGAGCCGCGCTCTACGCCGAGATCGAGCGCCGACAGGGCATCCGACTCTCGACCCTGGAGCGGCTCCACGCCATGCGCGAAGGAGCGGAGCCCTGGCCGGACGGCGAGGCTCTCGACGACCTCGTCGCGGCCGCGCTACGCGACGTCGAAGCTCTCGTGGCCTGGGTCGACGCACATGCGCACGATGCCGCCTGAGGCGCGGTCTCCCCGCGGCAGTCGCGGCCTCCTCGCCGCGTGCGTTCTGCTCCTCGCGATCGTCGGCCCGGCAGGCGCATACGACTTCGACATCCCGGTACCGAGGGGGTACGTCGCCGACCGGGCCGGGGTCCTGACCGCCGCGACGAAGACGCGCCTCGCGCAGCTGAACCGCGAGCTGGAGGAGAAGACGGGCGCGCAGATCGCCGTCGTGACGGTGGAGACGACGGAGCCCGAGCCGATCTTCGACTATGCGATGGCGATCGCGGAGAGTTGGAAGCCCGGCTCGGCCGAGAAGGACAACGGCGTCGTCTTCCTGATCGCGACCGAGGATCGCAAGATGTTCATCGCGACCGGCTACGGGGCCGAGGGCGTCCTGCCCGACGGCCTGATCGGCCAGATCCGCGATCAGATCGTCGTCCCCGCGTTTCGCGCGGGCGACTACTCGAAGGGGGTTCTCGACGCGACGACGACGATGGCCGCTCTCCTCGCGAAGGACGCCGGCACGTCGCTCACCGGTGTCGCGCCGCCCGAGATGCAGCCGCGGCGTCGGGGCGGGAGCCTCGGGGCACTCTTCGTTCTCTTCGTTCTCTTCGTCCTCTTCCGGGCGCTGGCGCGACGGGCGCGATCCTCGAGTCGACACGATCACGATGCGCTCACGGGATTCCTCCTCGGAAGCCTACTCGGTCGAAGCTTCCCGCGCGGGCACCGCGGCGGATTCGGAGGGGGCGGCTTCGGCGGAGGCTTCGGGGGCGGCGGTGGGTTCGGCGGGTTCGGCGGCGGTGGCTTCGGCGGGGGTGGCGCAGGTGGTAGCTGGTAACAGGAGGTTCGAGATGATCGGTGGAAAGACCCTTGGAAACCTGGCGACGGTCGTCGCCCTCACGATGCTGGCGAGCGGATGCGGCTACAACACGATGGTCGCGCAGCGCGAGGCCATCGACGCGCAGTGGGCGCAAGTCGAGAACCAGCTCCAACGGCGAAACGACCTGATCCCGAATCTGGTCGAAACGACGAAGGGCTACGCGAGCCACGAGAAGGAGATCTTCCAGGCGGTCGCCGACGCCCGATCGAGACTCATCGGAGCGAAGACGCGCGACGAGCAGATCGCCGCTTCGAATCAGGTCTCGAGCGCCCTCTCGCGCCTGCTCGCGATCGCCGAGAACTATCCCGACCTGAAGGCGAATACGCAGTTCGCGCGCTTGTCGGACGAGCTCGCCGGCACCGAGAACAGGATCGCCACCGAACGGCGCCGCTACAACGAAGAGGTGCGGACCTACAACACGACCATCAAGGGCTTCCCGACGATGTTGTTCGCCGGGTGCTTCGGCTTCCAGCCGGCGGAGTACTTCGAAGCCCCCGAAGAGGCGAAGGCCGCGCCCAAGGTCGAGTTCTAGCCGGGGCTAGCTAGCGAGCGTCCATGCGTTGGCGGATCGACTCCACCATCCGCGCGACCTCCGGCTGCTCGCCCACGAGCTCGCGGAGGCGCTCCGCCTGCGGCAGCGCCTCCGCCCAGCGACCCTGCTGAACGTAGAGGATCGCGAGCGCGTTGCGGAACTCGGGGTCGGTCGGCACGAGGTTCACCGCAGCACGGAGGAATCCCTCGGCCTCGGCCGTTCGCCCGAGGTGCTGCGCCGAGAGTCCCGCGTTGTATTGGAAGCGCGGGTTGTCCGGGGTCGCTCGAGCCGCCTCGCGGAGAAGGGCCGCGCTCTCCTCGAGACGGGTGCGATCCTCGGCGAGCAGGAGGCCGAGCGAGTACTTCGCTTCGCCGAGCTCCGGCGCGAGACGAATGACGTCGCGAAAGCCCTCCTCCGCTTCTTCGGTGCGTCCCGTCGTCGCATCCAACATCGCCAGGTTGAACCGAGCGGGGACGAAGGCCGGCTCGATGCGCTTGGCCTGCTCGTAGAAGCCACGCGCCGCCGCTGCGTCACCGAGGTTCTGCGCGAGCACGCCGAGGTTCATCTGCGCGGCGGGCTGTTCGGCCGACGCCACCTGACCCGCCCGATACTCGTCGAGCGCCGCCTCCCAATCCGACTTGCCCGAGGCAGTGGGGGCGGCGAATCGCTGCGACGCGATGCGCGAGAGGGAGATCGCGGCTTCCGTTCGCACCAGTCGGCTCTCGTCGCGCAATCGGGGAACGAGCACCTCGAAATCGCCCGGCGCCGTCGCGAGAGCCGCGACGCCCGTCACCGCGAGCGACCGAACGAGAGGCTCCGGATCGTCGAGAGCCGCGACCGCGGCGGAGCGGGCCACATCCGGGTCGAGGGACTGCAGGAGGTGCAACGCGGTCGCTCGCACGATCGCGGACCGGGCGGGGTTCGCCACGAGGGCCGCCAGCGCCTCCGCCGAACCGGGTGCGCCCGCGCGACCGGCGCCAATCACGCGCGCCTCGTGGACGTCGTCGGGGCGCTCCTCGCCGAACCACTCGATCACGCGATCGCGCGCCCACTCCGGTGACTCGTCCACGTGGCAACGCGTGCACGCGTTGGGCACGCCCAGCTCGAGCGTGAGATCGGGACGCGGAATGTGGAAGCCGTGGTCGCGTCGCGGGTCGACCTGCATGTACGTCGTCTCGACCATGTGGCACGCGACGCAGGCGCCTCCCTCGCTTCCCGCGGGATGGTGCGTGTGTTCGGGAGTGTCGTAGGTGGCGGGCACGTGACACTGAGCGCAGAGGGCGTTGCCCTCGGCGACGAGCTTCAAGCTGTGCGCGTCGTGGCAATCGGTGCAGGCCACGCCCTCCTCGAACATCCGGCTCTGCAGAAAGGACCCGTAGACGTACACCTCTTCGAGAATCTGACCATCCGCATGGTAGAGGTCCTCGCGCAGGATCTCCGGCCGGTACGCCTCGGTGAAGGGGGCGCCCCACGAGTCCCGTGGGTGGACGAGAGCGCGCCGGGCGTGACAGGGAGCGCACGTGTCGACCTGCGTGCGCTGCTGCTTCCGATCACGCCCCGGGAACGGCCCCACGCCGAGGCGCAGCAGCAGCCCGCGCGCGTCGCCTCCCTCGTCCCCGTTCCCCCGCGCCCACGCCACGTGGCGCTCACCCGGCCCATGGCACGCTTCGCAGCTGACGTCGATCTCGCTCCACACCGTCTCGAACGTGTTCGTCTCGACGTCGTACCGCTTGCGCAGGTTCGTCGAGTGGCAGTCCGCGCAGCCTTGATTCCAGTTGAGCCCGAAGCGGGTCCAGTGGAGAGGATCATCGAGTGGGATCTCCTCGCCCGGATAGAGCGAGATCCAGCGATCCGCCTCGACGTCCCACGCGACCGGGTGCGCCTGGAGCCGCCCCCCCCCGATGTCCACGAGGTATTGCTGCAGCGGCCGCACGCCGAAGACGTACCGCACCGGAAACTCGCCCGTCTCTCCGTCCGGCCCCGTGGCCCGGACGAAGAAGCTCTCCCCCTCGCGAAGGAAGCGCGTCGTCGTCCCGGCGTCCGTGAACGACGCGCCGTCGAAGTCGCCGAGCACCGTTTCGCCGGTTGCGACCTGCATCGCGAGATCGTGGTCGGAACCGGCCCAGGCCTCGGATTCCGCCGCGTGGCACTCCGCACAGACGTTGCCACCGACGAAGCCCACGACGGTCGGCGCGGGCACCGCCGTCGGCTCGGGGGTGGCGACCTGGACCGGAGACACCGGCGGCATCGCCGACCGCTCGCCCTCCCGAGAGTCCTCGCATGCGGCGAGAAGAAGAAGCACCAGCGAGATCGGAGCCATCCGCATCGCGAACAATCGTTCCATACTCGTCCGCGAACCCGCGGTCCGGGGACACTACCCCGCAGGTCTCACCAGGTCACGCGAATCCGCTGGAGCGCGATGCGGAGCGGTTGCCCACCCGCATACGCGTTTCGGCGCGAAATCGGGACTCGATGTCCCTCCGTCGCTGGCCCGGTTCGACGCACCCGTGATAGCAAGGCGGGGACTCAACCAGGAGGGTGCCGTGCTTCTCAAGACCGACGACAAGACGCTACACGAGGCCGACGAGGGAGGGCTGCCGATCCCGTCGCATTGGGTGTCGAACGGAGAGTTCACGCCTCCCGAGAAGACACCGACCCAATCCAGGATCGAAGCCCTGGTGCGAGAGATGGCCGACGAGCGGGCGCGCAAGCTCGGCTGGTCGCGCCGCCACTTCCTCTCGTCGTCGGCCGGAATGGCGACGGCCCTCATGGCCCTGAACATCGTGAGCGGGTGCGGTGACGGCCCCACGTCCGCGACGGGAGGCTTCCAGGTCGACGACTGCGCGACGCGCGATCCCGAGGCCGCGCGCGAGCTCTTCGCGAGCGACTACTTCATCGTCGACGTCCAGACGCACCACGTCGACCTCGACGGCGCCGCCGGCACCGGACCGCTCGCCTCTGCCGTGCGCGACTTCTTCGCCCCGTTCCGCATCTGCCGCACCGACGGCGGCACGGACCCCAACTGCACGCGCGGCGACATCGAGGAGCTCTCCCAGGCGAACTACCTGAAGGAGGTGTTCCTCGACAGCGAGACCGCGGTCGCAATGATGAGCGGACTGCCTGCGCCCGACAAGGACCTCGCCGTCATCTCGAACGCGGGGATGGCGCGAACACGCGACGTCGGCAACGAGCTCGGAGCCTCACAACGGATGCTCACGCAGGGCATGCTCACCCCGAACTTTTCCTCGTCGGCCAACACCGACACCAGGGTCGAGGACATGGAGTACCTCGTGAGCGAGCTCGGCATCCGCGCGCTCAAGACGTACACCGGCTCGGGCGGCTTCGGATTCTTCACCGAGTACGACCCGTGGGAGCTCGACGACGAGGACGTCGCCTATCCCATGTACGCCGAGGCCGAGCGCCTCGGGATCAACATCATCAACGCACACAAGGGCCTCCAGCTCGGAGTCTTTCACCCGGACTACCTGCACCCGCGCGACTTCGTGAAAGCGGCGCGCGATTGGCCGAACATGAACTTCGTCTGCTACCACTCGGCCGCCGGCGATCCCTTCGACGACTGGATCGAGATCAAGCAGACCCAGCTCGCGCAGAACGACAACGTGTACTCCGAGCTCGGCGCCGTCTTCGCGGGCGCCGTCTCTTCGGACAACGCGGTGGAGGGCATCGGCCACCTCCTGGGACGCCTGGTCGGTGCGTTCGGCGCCGATCACGTCCTCTGGGGAACCGATTCGATCTGGTACGGCACGCCGCAATGGCAGATCAACGCCCTCAAGACGTTCAAGATGCCCGAGTGGATGATCGAGCAACTCGGCTACCCGGACATCACCGACGACGTAAAGGCGCAGATCTTCGGCCTGAACGCGGCCCGCTTGTACGACATCGACGTGGACGCCGTCCGTTGCACGCTCCCCCAGGACCGACTCGCGATCGCGCGGGCCGAGTACGAGAGCAAGCCGGTGCCGAGCCTTCGGACCTACGGCCCGAAGACGCGTCGCGAGTTCATTCAGACCGCGTTCGGAGGCCGCGCGCCGGGCAAGCCCACGAAGGCCTGAAGGCGCCCCCGGCCCTCAGGGCCGCGGCGACCCACCGCGAAGAAGACCGCAGGCGTTCTCCCATCGCAGAAAGCCACGGTACAGATCCGCCGCCACTCCTCCCGCGAACGGACTCATGTAGTCGGGAACGCTGAAGGCGACGAGCGGGCCACCGACCAGGCTCGCCGCCGTGACCGCCTGGGCCTCCACACGCCCGAGCCGCGCCGGAGAAGCCGCGAAGGGCCGCTCGCCGGTTCCCGTCCCGGGGGTCTGCGAGAACAGCTCGACGACCATGCCGAGATCGCCGCCCGCCTCCTCGATCGCCTCGCGAACCGGCGGGACGACGATCCGCAGCTCCCGGTCCGTGAGGTGCCCGGCTCCGATGCCGTCCTGCAGGAGAACGACGTCGGGCCCACCACCGGCGACGATCTCCCGCCACTGTGCCGCGAGGAGCCCGGGTGGAGCGAACCCGGTCGCGAATCCCGAAATCGAGACGGGACGATCCGGCGTGAGAGCGCGCAGTCGCGCGGTCAGGTCGTGGACGTAGCGCGCGACGGCCGCTCGGCGCTCCTCCTCGAGCCAGTTCTCGTCGTCGATCTCGTCGTTCACGTACCAGCCCGCGAACGCCGCGTGGTCGCGCACGACCGACGCGACGCGGGTCGCGAGGCTGCCGTTCCAGAAGAGACGCCGGCGAAGGTAGACCTCGACGCTCTCCAGAGGCCGCGTCCGGTCGATCCGCGTCCACCACGCATCGGTGTAGGTGAGGCCGACCCAGACGCGAAGTCCCCCGCGCGCGGCGCGATCGAGCACGGATCGCACGAACGCCGCGGGATCTTCCGACCACCGCGCCTCGCCCTCGTCCATCACCCCCACCCCGGCCGACCACTGGAGGTAGATCTCGCTCATCCCGAGCCGACGCACGTCGGCGAAGAGCTCGCCCCACCGCGGCTCCTGCGCGCGGATCGCGGCCGTCGGCTGAAGAAACGTCGCCTCGAGCGGGGCTCGCGGACACGCGCCCGTCGCGTACGCCACCGAAGCCACCAGCACGCTCCCGACAGCGAAGAGCGTCGCCCCTGCCGGCCACCAGCGAGTCACAGCCGCACCACCCCGGTCAGGAAGACGTTCCAGCCTCGCCCGTCCGAGTTGTACGCGTCGTAGCCGACCCGCGGCAGGATCTCGAATGCCGATCGATCGTCGTGGTAGCGGTCTCCGTTCCAGAGCCAGCGAAGCGACACGCCGAGACCCACGTCGACGTCGAAGAAATCCTCCGCATCACCGGTGAGATTCCGCTTGCGGAGGTATGCGAGCGGCGTCACGACGGCTCGGTCGGCGTAGTTGAAGGACTTCCCCAAGCGACCCTCCACGTATGCAAACCAGTTTCGCGGACGTTCCGCCGTATACGACAGGTCGAGATAGAGCGTCGCGTACGTCCAGCTCCCTCGGCCGGTAGCCGTGGAGAAGGCCGTAGCTGCCGCGCAGGAGGGTGTTGTCGGTCGCGTCGCTTCCGACGCCGAAGATCCGCTCGACGCTCAGGTAGAGATCTTGCGACGCGAGCGGCTTGTAGCGCGCGCCGAGCGTCGCGACGAGCGAGCGGCCGATCGGCTCGATCGAGTCCACCTCCTGTTGGTACAGGACGCGCGAGATGAGCTCGAAGATCCGCCCGTCGCGGAACCCGATCACGGGCGGGCGCACCGAGAGCTCGGCCCCACCTTGAGACTCGCTCGCGCCTTCGATGAGCGCCGTCTGATCGATCAAGCAGCTGCTCTCCCCGAAGCAGATCGAGGTGTACGCGACGAGCGAGATCCATCGGTCGAGCTCCGTCACCTCGCGCCGAAGGCGCTCCATCCGTCGACGAAGGGCCTCCCCCTCCGCCTCGGTCTCCACCGGATGAAAGGGGGCGTCGTCGATCGCCCGCTCGAACGCGCGCACGGCGTCGTCGTTCCGAACCTCCCGCACGTAGGCGTATCCGAGGTCCTCGCGCAGCGAGAGCATGTCGGGGTCGACGCGAAGCGCCTGCTCGAACCGGTCGATGGCGGCCGCATCGTCGCCGAGGTCGAGATCGACGTGGCCGAGCGCCGCGACCGTGGCGGCCGACGAGTCTCCCTCGCGAGTCGCCCGCCGCAGCGCGCTCCCGGCCTCTTCGTCTCGGCCCGCCTCCGCGAGCAGCCCGCCCAGTGTGGCCATGCGTTCCGGGGTGGCCGCGGATTCGATGGCCCGCTCCTCGCCGGCGATGGCGTCGTCGACCCGCCCGTGGTGCCGATCCAGCGCACTCCGCTCGCTCCAGTAGCGCGCCCGGAGATCTCGCGTAAGATCGTCCGGCGCGAGCCTCCCCAGGGTCTCGGACGCGGCGATCGTGCGGCCCGCGAGTCGTTCCGCCCGTGCCAACGCGAGCGTCACCACCGGATCCGGCTGCAGTTCGTCCGCGCGCCTCCACGCGTCGGCGGCGCCAGCGGGGTCGCCGACCTCCGCGCGTGCGTAGCCCAGAGAGCGGTACGCAGACACCTTCTGCGTGCGCGAGAGGCGGCCTTCCAGACCCCGCTCGAGCTCGTAGGCCGCGAGGCCCGGCTTGCCGATCTTCTGGAACGCGTATCCCATCGAGAGGCGGATCGTCGCGTCGTCGCGCAGCCGAAGGGACCGGGCGTAGGTGGAGAGTGCGGCCGCGGGCTCTCCGGCGCGAAGCTGGAGATCGCCCAGACTCCGCAGCGTCTCGCTCGTCGGGCCTTCGAGGCGAACGAGTCGCTCGAGCGCGTCTCGCGCCGCCACGTCGTTTCCGGCGCGCTCGTCGACGTGCAGCAGGGTGCGCAGGGCATCGGCGCGGACCATCGGCGAGGTGCCTCCCTCGTCCAGGACTTCGCGCAGCACGCGACGCGCGTCGAGCGAGGCACCCGCAGCAGCGTAGCCGCGCGCCGCCCGAACCAGCAGCTCGGGCTCCGTCTCGCCGCCCGCCCGGAACGCACGCTCGTACGCGCGCGCCTCGGCGAGCGATTCCCCGGCTTCGCCCTCGAGCACCGCGAGGCGAACGAGGTCGTCCTTCGTTTGCGCCCCGGCCGCGCCCGCGTCCTCGGCGACTACCCCTCGCGCGGCCTGCACCGCCCGCGCCGTGTCCCCCACCCTCTCGGCCGCGACGGAGAGGGCCCGACGTCGCTCGACGGTGGGAGCCGTGGCCAGCGCCTTCTCGCGGTAGGCCGCCGCGGCCGCGACCTCGCCCTCCGCGCCGGCGATCACGGCGAGTCGATCCAGCCAGGCGGGATCGTCCGGGTCGAGCCTCGCGCCCGCCTCGGCGGCGGCCCGAGCGGCGGAGAGATCTCCGAGCTCGCTCTCGAGCTGCACGAGATGCTCGAGCCGCTCGCGCTGCGCCGCCGGAGCCAGACCCTCCGGCTCGATCCCGCGCGCAATGCGAAGGGCGTCACGATCGCGACCCAGGTCCGCGAGCAGCGTGACCCGGCGCAGCTCGCGTGTGGGTGTGGGTTCGAGCTCGTCCAGGGCCGCGAGCGCCCTCGACTCCTCGCCCAGCTCGACCGCCACGTCCACGGCCGACTCCCAGGCGAAGGTACGATCCTTCGCGTCGAGCGCGCCGCTTCGTCCGGCCGCCTCGAAGTCCCGAAGAGCGCCCGGGTCGTCGCCGTCGTGCTGCCGAGCGATGGCGCGGTAGAGATGCGCCGGACCGAATCCGGAGTGGCGCCGCAGTACGTCCGTCATCGCCGACGCGGCGCCGGACCAGTCCTTCAAGCTCGAGAGCAAGACGCCGTAGGTGAACCGCGCCTCGTCGTCGGCCGGGACCCGCTCGAGATAGATCTCGAGGTCCTTCCGCGCGGCCTCGAGGTCGCCCACGGCGATCAAGCGATGGGCACGCTCGATGTACGGGTAGGTCCGGCGATCCCGGATCGCATCGAACAGCCCGCGTCCGTCGTCCTTCGGGGCGAGGAGCTCGGCGTAGTCGCTCGACGCGGCGGCGGTCCGGACGGGACACAGCCAGAGCAGCAACGACGACGCGGCGACCAGACCGCTACGGACGACGCGCCACCGAGTCCAGAACATCGTCGAGCGCCTCGCGCGACACCAGGTTCTCTCGAATCAAGACGTCGCCGAGTCGGCGGTCGGTCTCCGCCTGGCGAGTCAGTGCCTCGTCGAGCTGCTCACTCGTGATCCAGCCCCGCCGGATCAGCTCCTCGCCGAGGGGTCGCGACTCGGCCCGCGCGTGCGCCGCGGCCTCCTCGACAAGGTCACGCTCGACCCAGCCTCGTTCCACGACGATGTCTCCGACCCGCTTGAACATCCCGCGCTGGAGCCGAAGCGCCGTTTCGAGCTCGTCCGCCGTGAGGACACCCGCGAGCACGAGGCGCTCGCCCACCTTCGGCATTCCCTGGTCGATCTCGACCGAAGCGTTCCGGTAGCGACGCCGCATCGCGAACGCGATGTCGCGCCGGCTCGCGAGACAGATCTCGACCGGCCCGCCGGCGGCGCGCTCGATCTGGTCGACGTCGGACCGCGAGATCAAGCGATCCGTCGCGACCTGAAGAACGCCGGCTTCCTCCCCGATCGGGAAGACGCCTAGCGAGACCGCGACATCGGCGGGCAACCGCCGCAGGAGCGCCTCGTCGACCGCGTACGGATCGACGTCGCGCACCGCCATGCGAAGCTGTCCACCCAACACCTGGAGGACCTCGTCTTCCTCGGCCAGCCCGAGCTCGATGAGCGTCTGTCCGAGCGGCTGCCCCGTTCGCGCCTGGACCTCGAGCGCCTGCGTGAGAGCCGATGTGGTGATGAAGCGACGCTCGAGCAGCAGATCGCCGAGCCGGCGACGCTCCTGCTCGAGCTGCGCCTCGCTCGGGAAGGCGTGATCGGTCTTGTCCCAGCGGAGCTTCTCTCCGGTCCAGCGCGACTTCCCGTACTGCCAGAGCGCGCGCCAGCAGGCGAGGAACATGATGACGTTTCCGAGGACGAGGCGCGGCGCGCTCATGAGGCCCTGCCGGATGCCATACAGGCGCGTGACCGCCAGGAAGCGCTGCATCAGGCGCAGCAGGAAGAAGCCTCCGTTCAGGACGAGCAGCCAGACGACCCAGGTGTCGAGGCCGGCGAGCGGCGAGAAGTGGTACGGCGTGGCGGCGAGCACATCGTAGAGCCAGAAGCCGCAGACGAG
>JAUIFY010000079.1 GCA_030430245.1 bacterium
CCGTTCCGCCGCATCGTGCCGGACGGCTGAAGGGGCGCCGTGGTCTTGTTCGTCGTTTCGGTCGTGATGATGGGCGTGGCGCCGACCTTCACCTTGTAGGGGCACGTCGCCGGCAAATCGATCTGGAAGACGTCGTCCTTCTCGTGAACCTGCTTGCGGCAACGCCATGTGCCGTTCTCCTCGAAGCAGACCTCGGGGAGAACGAAGTATCGACGGCGCTTCATTCCGTCTTCGAGCGGGCCCCAGATGAGGTTCTTGCGCCTGATCTTCTTCTCGGTGAGGACGTCGTTCTCGAGGACGATCTCGAAGTTCTCGAGCTTGCAGGAGAGGGCCGGCCCGCGTCCCTTCTCGTCGGCTTGGACGTAGATTTCGGGCTTGCGTGCGGTGGTGTCTTCGGCCGCGCGGCAGATCACGCGCGAGTACGCGTCGCCTTCCTCGAGGACCCAATCGACCCCGGCGTGGGCGGTGGCGGCGAGGCCAAGGGTGGCGAGAGCGAGCAAGGTGCGGAGCTGCGTCTTCATGAACGGGTCCTTCCGTGCGTTTGGAACGTGTGGGCACCGGGATTCCGGGGCCGCGGAGGCGACCAGAATGCGGGACGGGTCGAGCGGTCTTCAAGGCAAAAAATTGTTGCGAATGGCGCTGGCCTCGGCCGTCGGGGGACCGTAGGCGCGTGCCGCGTCGGGCGCGATGGCGTCTGCGCGGGTGCGGCCGCGGAGGAGGCCGGGGTGGCGCAGTTGCACGGCGGAACGAGGCGGTGATAGCCGTGGGCCCCAGTCGAGAGGGGGTCTCCATGCGTCATCGAAGAAGTCGGGTCGCGGTTGCCATCGCGTTGGCCGCGGGACTCGCGGCCTGCGGCAGCGACGGAACCTCAGGGACCGGAAGTCTGGAGCCACCGTCGGAGGAGCCCGCGCCCGCGCCCGAGCCGGAGCCCGGACCCGGGCCGGAGCCCGAGGACCCCGCGTGCGTGGAGTCCTTCGACAGCACGTTCGAGGCGATCCAGGCGGTCGTCTTCGAGCGCCACGGCTGCACGAACGACGCCTGCCACGGGAGCGCCACGGCGGGCGGCCTCGACCTGCGCCCCGACGTCGCGTGGGCGAACCTGGTCGACGCGCCGTCGACCAGCAGTCCGTTCACTCGGGTCCGGCCCGCGAGCGCGAACGCGAGCTACCTGTATCTGAAGCTTCTCGCCGCGCGCCAGGACGTCCTGCCGGGGAACGTCGCGATCAGCGGCTCTCCGATGCCGGTGGGGGCAACGCCTCTCTCGAACGACGAGCTCGAGGCCGTCCGGAAGTGGATCGAGGTGGGCGCGTCGGAGGACGGCGTGGTGGGAGACAACATCGACGGCAGCTCGAGCTCGATCGGCGATCTCCTGGGTGCGTGCCTGCCCGAGTCGACCCCGATCACGGTCGAGCCGCTCGCGGCTCCCGACCCGAGCGAGGGTGTTCAGTTCGTGATGCCTCCGTATACGCTACGTCCCTCGAGCGAGGTCGAGGTCTGCTTCGCGTCCTACTACGACTACACGGACATCGTTCCCGACGAGTTCAAGACGCCGGACGGGGAGTCGTTCTACATCAACTACGGCGACGTGCGGGGCGATCCGCACAGCCACCATTTCGTCCTCACCCACTCGGGGCTCGACGCGTCGTTCCTCGATGATCCGAGCTTCGGCGCGTGGTCGTGCCGAAGCGGTCCCCGGAAGGGAGAGGTGTGTGCTCCGGCCGATCTCGATTCGTGCGGAGGCGGTCTCTGCGCGAGCGAAGTCCGAGACAGCATCGCGTGCATCGGATTCGGGCCGCGGGAGGGCGGAGTCGACGTGGCGCTGGGGAGCATCAACGGGCCGGCTCGCGACGGGTATTTCGCGACGCGTCCCCTCCGGGGAATCCTCTATTGGAACTCCCACGCCTTCAATCTCACGACGACCGAGCACGAGCTCCATACCCGCGTGAATCTCCTGTTCACCGACGATCTGCGGTACGAGGGGTCGTTGGCGACCGATTCGTCGAACATCTACATCCAGGCTGGGCAGGCGCCCTACACGGAGCGAACGTACTGTGCCACGCACGTCGCGCCGCAGGGCGTCGAGATGTACCGGCTGACCTCGCACACGCACAAGCGAGGCGGTCGGTTCTGGATCGACGATCCCGATGGGGACATGATTTACGAGAGTTTCGTCTACTCGGATCCCGTCGTACAGGAGTACGATCCGCCCATCGTCTTCGACTCGCCGGATCCGGCGGACCGCACGCTCACCTACTGCGCCGTCTTCAACAACGGTGTCGCACCGGACGGCAGCCCGGATCCGCGCACGGTCACGAAGCTCTCGACCATGCCGGACCGAACCTCCTGTCGGCCGGTCGCCTGCACCGAGGGCAACGTCGGGGCGCCCTGCCGCGGTGCGCGTGACGATGCGGCCTGCGATTCCTCACCGGGTGCCGGGGATGGCGTCTGCGACGCGTGCCCGATTCAGTCGGGTGTGACGACCGAGAACGAGATGTTCATCATCATCCCGTGGTACGGAAGGCCCGCAGGCTGAGCGCGCCGGGACGCCCGGCCGTCGCGGCCGGGCTCAGTCGTAGACGATGACCTGCCTCGCGACCTCGCCTTTCTTCATCTTGTCCAAGGCGTCGTTGACGTCGTCGAGCTTCACTCGCGCGGAGATCATCTCGTCGAGCTTCAGTCGGCCGTCGAGATAGAACTCGACGTACTTGGGCATGTCGAAGCGAAACCGGTTCGAGCCCATGAGCGAGCCCGTGATCTTCTTCTCCTGGAGCGTGAGGTCGGCGGCCGAGATCGCGACGGTCTGCGTGATGGGCACGACCCCGACGAGGACGCTGGTTCCTCCGCGGCCCGTCATGGCCACGGCCTGCTCGACGGTCGGCACCAGACCGATGCACTCGAAGACGAAATCCGCGCCTCCCCCGGTCAACTCGTGGACGGCCGCGACGGGATCGCCGTCGGAGGCGTCGACGCAGTGCGTGGCGCCCATGAGCTTGGCCGTCTCGAACTTCCACTCCTGCGTGTCGACGGCGATGATCTGACCGGCACCGACGATTCGTGCTCCCTGGAGGGCCGAGAGTCCCACACCGCCGAGCCCGATGATGACGACGCTCGAACCGGCCCGGATGTTCACGGTGTGAAGCGCCGCCCCCAATCCGGTCGTCACGCCGCACCCGATCAGGGCGGCCCGATCGAGAGGCATGTCGTCGCGGATCTTCACGAGGGAGCGCTCCGGGCAGAGCATCTTCTCGGCGAACGACGAGAGGTTCGCGAACTGCGCGATGGGGGATCCATCCGCCGCCGTGAGGCGCGGGCCTTGATCCTCGGGCCGTCCCAGATAGGCGGTCTCGCAGAGATATGGCCGGCCTTCGGTGCAGAACCGGCAGACGCCGCACCAGCGGTTGATACAACCGATGACGTGATCCCCCGGAGCGAAGTCGGTCACGCCCGCGCCGACCTCTTCGACGATCCCCGAAGGCTCGTGCCCCAAGATGCAGGGGGGTGGGAAGGGCAGACCGCCTTCGATCACGGTCAGATCGCTGTGGCAGATCCCCGAAGCTGCGGTCTCGAGGAGAACCTCACCCGGACCGGGTGAGTCGATCTTCACGTCCTCGATGGTCAGGGGTGCGTCGTTGGCCCGCATGACGGCGGCTCTCATGGCGTGCGTCCTTTCGTCCTGGTTCGTGTCGCGCTGTTCGTCTCGTGCCGGTGGCATCGTCTCACGCCGTGCGGCCCGATGGCGAGTCGACTCATGCGGGTATCCTCAGCGGGCGAGCGCGACGACCGCGATGTCGGCTCGGAGGTTCGGGTCGTCGTGGATCTCTTCGCCAGTGGTCGAGTCGACGTATACGGCCTCGAGGATGCGGATGCCGCGGGCGGCACACAGCTCCTGGAAGTCGAGGATGGAGGGGAAGCGACGGTTGGGAGTATCGTGCCATTCGTAGGCGTACAGGCCTTCCTCCTTGGGAAGCCGTCCTTCGCGCATGAACATCTCGCGCAGGGGGGCGTGGGCGAAGTTGGGGAAGCTCACGATGCCGCGTCGTCCGATGCGGACGATCTCGTCGAGCACCCCGGCGACGTCGACGATCGATTGGAGGGTCTGCGAGAGCAGGGCGACGTCGAAGCTCCGGTCGGGGATCGCGGCGAGGCCCTGGTCCAGATCGGCGTGGACGACATCGAGCCCCCGCGCCACGCTCTTCGCGACCTCGTGCTCGTCACGCTCGATTCCCAGAAGCGGCGCGTGGCCGCGGGAGCGCAGGATGGAGAGGAGCTCGCCGTCGCCGCAGCCGAGGTCGACGACGCTCCCTCCTTCGGGAAGAAGCCGCAGCACCATCTCGTAGTCGATCCGGTCGGCGTAGAAGATGCTGGTCGGAGCCTCGGTGCGTCGGTCGTCCGGAGTCGCGACCGGCGGTTCGTGGCCGGGGTCGCTTCGGAGGAACGACGCGATCATCGGCCCCCCGGTGTTCATCCCGTCGGGGAGGAGGAAGGAGTCGTGGCCCGCCGGGCTCGAGATTTCGCAGCTGCTGACCCGCTTCGATTGGGCGACGAGGGTGTCGGTCAGGAGTCGCGAGGCCGATGGAGGGTACAGCCAATCGCTCGAGAAGCTGAGAAAGAGCCATCGGCAGGTCGCGGGTGCGAGCGATGCGTGGACCTTCTCGGCCGTATCCCCGAGATCGAACAGGTCCATGGCCATCGAGAGGGTCAGGTAGCTGTTCGCGTCGAAACGCTCGACGAAGCGATCGCCCTGGTGCGCGAGGTACGAGCCCACGGAGAAGAAGCTCTCGAAGTCGGTGTCGATCTCGCGCGGCTGGAGGCGAGTGGGATCGAACTTTGCGCGCATGGACTCGTCGGAGAGATACGTGATGTGCGCGAGCATCCGGGCGAGCGCGAGTCCGGTCTCGGGCGCCGATCCGCCGTAGTATTGGCCGCCGGCGAAGTGGGGATCCTGGCGGATCGCGTTGCGTCCGACGACGTCGAAGGCGATCCCCTGGCTGCTGAGCCGGGGCGCCGCGGCGATCACGATGGACGATGCGACGCGGTCGGAATGCTCGATCCCCCAGGTGAGAGCTTGGAGCCCGCCGAGGGAGCCGCCGACGACGGCCCGCACCCGGTCGACCTCGAGATGGTCGAGGAGTCGCCGCTGGACGTCCACCATGTCCGACACCGTGACGACGGGGAAGTCCGCGCCGTACGGCTGCCCGGTCTTCGGGTTCACGAAGTTCGGCCCGGTCGTTCCGCGGCAGCCGCCGAGGACGTTCGCGCAGACGACGAAGTACCGATCGGTGTCGATGGGACGTCCCGGTCCCACGACCAGCTCCCACCAGCCCGGATCGTCGCCCGCGTCGTGTCGCGCGGCGTGCGAGTCGCCGCTCAGCGCGTGGCAGACCCAGACGGTGTTGTCGCGCGCCGGGTTCAGCGAGCCCCACGTCTCGAAGCAGACGGTGACGTCGTCGAGTCGGCCGCCCTTCTCGAGCCCGAGGCCCTCGGTCGACACCCACCTCTGGGCGTGTCGCAGCGGCCGCGCGCTGCGGAGATCGTCGGAGCTCGACGGGCCGGCCAACGCTTCTCCCGGGCGTCAGCAGGCCGCGCGCAACGCCTGATCCAGGTCGGCGATGATGTCGTCCGCGTCCTCGATTCCGACCGAGACCCGAACGTACTCGGGAGTGACGCCGGTCGCCGACTGCTCCTCGGGGGTGAGCTGCGAATGCGTCGTCGAGGCGGGGTGGATCACCAGGGTCTTCGCGTCGCCGATGTTCGCCAGATGGCTCGCGAGCTTCACGCTCTCGATGAACTTCTTGCCCGCGTCCTGACCGCCTCGGATCCCGAAGCCGAGCATCGCCCCGGAGCCGTCGGGAAGATACTTCTTCGCGGCGGCGTGGTGCGGATGGCTGGCGAGGCCCGGGTAGTTCACCCACTCGACGTTCTCGTGCTTCTCGAGGAACTGCGCCACCGCGAGCGCGTTCTCGCAGTGGCGCGGCATGCGGAGATGGAGCGTCTCGAGGCCCTGGAGGGTCAAGAAGGCCCCGAAGGGGCTCATGCAGGCTCCGGTGTCGCGCAGCCAATGGGTGCGCATGTGCATGATGTAGGAGATGTTGCCCATGGGGCGCAGGGCTTCTTCGAACACCGCGCCGTGGTACGAAGGAGAGGGCCCGCAGACCTCGGGCCACTTCTCCGGATTCTCCGCCCAGGGGAAGTTCGCACTGTCGACGACGACACCGCCGATGTGGACGCCGTGCCCACCGATGAACTTCGTGGTGGAATAGAGAACGATGTCGACGCCGTGCTCGATGGGGCGAAGCAAGACCGGGGTCATTACGGTGTTGTCGCACAGGGTCGGCAGGCCGTGCCGGTGGGCCTCGTCCGTGATCGCGCGGAAGTCGGGGACGTCGTTCTTCGGGTTGCCGATGCTCTCGAAGTAGACGCAGCGAGTGTTCTCGTCGACCAGATTCGCGATCTCCGCGGGGTCGTCGGGATCGAAGAAGCGGACGTCGATGCCCAGGTTCTTGAACGTCTGCGAGAAGAGCGTCCACGTGCCGCCATAGAGGCTGGTCGACGAGACGAAGTTCTGGCCTGCATGGCAGAGGGTGAGGATCGCGGCGGTGATCGCCGCCTGTCCCGAAGCGAAGCTCAGTCCCGCGGCACCTCCGTCCATGGCCGCGATCCGTTGCTCGAGCACGTCGTTCGTCGGATTCATGATCCGGCTGTAGATGTTCCCGAGCTCGCTCAAGCCGAAGAGATTCGCGGCGTGTTGCGTGTCGTCGAAGACGAACGACGTCGTCGCGTAGATGGGGACGGCCCGAGCGTTCGTCGCGGGATCGGGCGTCTGCCCGCCGTGTACCGCCAGCGTCCCCAGCTTCTGCTTCGTCTCTTCGCTCATTTCTCCGCTCCCTCTGAAGGGCCCGCCACGCGAGGATCACGTGCGCGCAATCGGGAGCTTATGGCAAGCGGGAACCGAGCTGCAACGAGCGTCGCCGCTCCTAGAGTCCCGGCTCCGGGGCGAAGGCACCCCGAAGAAACGCGCGCAGCTCGGATTTTCGGGCGCGAAGGGCGGGGGACGCCGACGGGTCGCCGCCGACGAGCTCGCGACCGAACTCGTCCGGCGCGATCGCCGGGTAGAGAAGGAAGACGCCGAGGAGGTTCACGAGCGCCTGGCGGACGTGCACCTTGCGGATCACCCCGGCGCGCCGGGCCTTCTCCAGCCACGAGCCGATCGTCGCGAAGATCTTTCGCTCGACGCTCTCGAGGCCGTTGGGGATCGCGCTCTCCTCGATGTCGGGACTGAAGAGGGAGCGCAGCAGCACGGGGCCGGTGTCGGGGGTCCGGGCGAAGTGGTCGGAAAGAGCTTCGCCGACGTCGAGGAGGTGATCGAGCTCGGGCGCGCGATCGTCGGCGAGGGGTTGGACGACCTCGAGGATTCGACTCAGCTCCCCATGGAGCATCGTGTGGAGGATCTCTTCCTTGCTCGAGAAGTGGTGGAAGAGGGTGCTCTTGTGGAGGCCGACGTGGTCGGCGAGCATCTGGAGGCTCATGCCGGCTGAACCGTAGCGGGCAAAGAGCTGGGCCGTGGTCTCGAGAATGCGTTCGCGCGACGCGTCGTCGCGCTTGCGGGCAGCGCGAGCCACGGTGCTACTCGGCCGTCGCGAAGGGGCCCAGGCGGCGTTCGCGAAGGCGTTTCGTCATCAGCTCCTGAAAGAGGTCGTTTCGGAACGTGACGTAGTAGCCGATCGCGAAGTAGCCGGTCGGCAGCTTGGGGCTCTCCTCCCAGTGGCGGAGTTGTTGGAACGGACGTGAGGCGTAGGCGTGGTGATCGGCGTGGCGCGAGAGCCCGACGAGCGCGAAGAGCGTGAAGCTCGAGTCGGTGTCCCAGGAGTCGCAAGGCCGGACCTTGCGCTCGGTACGTTCGAGGCCCCAGTGCTCGAAGTAGTTTACCTGCTCGAGCGCGAGGATTGCGTACGCGGCCTGTGCGAGGAACATCAGGAAGGCGCTCGTTCCGAACACGGCGAGCATGCCGAGGGCGAGCGTCCACTCGGCGGCGATTCCGTGGACGACGCGGCTCTTGCGCATGCGGGGATCCCACCAGGGCATGTCGACGTCGCCGAGCCGGGCGGCTTCGAGACGCCACGCGCTCTGGAACTGCCCCGGGATCGTGCGGCGGAGGAAGGGCCAGAACGCTTCGCCGAAGCGAGCCGTGGCGGGATCGTCTCTCGTGCCGACGCGGACGTGATGACCGCGCACGTGCTCTGTGTAGAAGTGCTCGTACATCACCGTGCAGAGCATCAGGCGTCCGAGGAGACGCATCCCCGCCTCACGCCGGTGGATGAGCTCGTGCGCGACGACGATGCCGGAGATGCCCGAGTTGCCGCCGACCAGGAGCAGCGCGACGAGGGCATCCACCGACCACAGCGATTGGACCGCGAAGAGCCGGCCGAGTAGGACGACGTTCAGCAGCTGGATCGCGACGAGCGCATAGAGGATCGCGTCGAACGGCGCGGTTGGCGCGTCGGGAACGGGCTCGTGCCGGGCGGCGCCGCTCTTGTGGTCGAGCCAGTCGACCAGCGGCATCGGAAGGAGCCACAGGAGTGCGACGTACCACGGATGCGGCCCGGTCGAGAGGAAGCTCAGCGCCAGGAGTGGAAAGGCGAAGCACAGAAGGTGCTTGACCCAGACGCGAGCGACGGCGCGTGGCATTCGTGCGATGGGGGCGGTCGTGGCGGACATGCGATCGGACCTCCGCTCGGTCGGGTCTCGGACCAACCGATTGGTTGGGTTGTACCAACCAATCGGTTGGCATGCAATGCGAGTTTGTGATGGCGCGGCCGCGCGGGCGGGCGCTATACGGAGAAAGCGCACGGTGGGGCGTGCGAAGGGAGGAGTCGGGATGTTCGCTCTGAAGAGGATACTGCACGGGCTCGTGATCGCGTTCAGTCGGGTGATGGCCCGGTTTCTTCCGGACCGTGTGCCCATGACCTTCGTCGGCACGGACTCGACCGCGGAGCTTTGCGGCTTCATCGCCCAAGCGGCCACGAAGAAGGTGCTGATCGTCACCGACGCGGGCCTGGTGCGAGCCGGCATCGTCGGGCGGGTGACCGACGCGCTCGACGGGGCCGGGGTCGCGTGGTCCGTGTACGACGGCGTCGAGCCGGATCCGACGTTCGCGCAGGTCGATGCCGGGGTGAGTCAGCTCGATCGCGAGGGATGCGACGCGGTCCTGGCCGTCGGCGGCGGATCTTCGATGGACGCGGCCAAGGTCATCGCGGCCGCCGCGACGAACGGTCGCGACGCCACGCGTCTCGAGGGGCTGATGAAGGTCCGGACGCCGCCGGTTCCTTTGGCGGCGATCCCGACGACCGCGGGCACCGGCTCGGAGGTGACGGTCGCCGCGGTCGTGTCCGACACCGAGACCCACACGAAGAAGTTCTTCATCGATCCGAAGCTCCTGCCCGAGCTCACCGCCCTGGATCCTTCGTTGATGGCGGGGCTTCCACCGCCCATCACGGCCGCAACGGGGATGGACGCGCTCACCCACGCGGTCGAGTCATTCATCTCGAAGACCAGCAATCCGCAGACGGAGCGCTGGGCGACCACCGCCGTCCGCCTCATCTTCGCGAACCTCCCGAAGGCCTTCGCCGATGGCGCCGATCTCGACGCGAGGAAGGCGATGGCGCTGGCGTCGTACTACGCGGGGCTGGCGTTCACGCGGACGAGCGTCGGCTACGTCCATGCCATCGCCCACACGTTCGGCGCGTACTATCGGACGCCGCACGGCATGGCGAACGCGATCGCGCTGCCGCACGTCCTCGAGTTCTCGAAGGACGAGGCACGGTCGCAGCTGGCGCGCCTCGCGGATCTGATCGGTGTCGGCGGATCGACCGATCGCGAGAAGGCCGAGGCGTTCATCGCCGCGGTGCGCGATCTCATGTCGAAGATCGAGATCCCGTACACTCTCGATGCATTGAAGCGAGAGGACATCCCCGCGATCGCGACGCAGGCCCTGGCCGAAGCGCACATGAACTACCCGGTGCCGCGGTACATGGATCAGCCGGAGTGCGAGCGGATTCTCGGAGCGATCCTCGCCTGACCCGCTCGTGAATCGCCGGACCGAGATGCCGGCAGCGCACTCATGGTGGCGTTGGTGGATCTGATGCTAGTATGTCCGTGGACGCCCCAGGGGAGATGAGCCGACCCGACTCCAGATTCGACGGGAACTGCGGCATGTTCGCGTTCGCCGTGGCCGATGCCGCCTTCGATGCCGGCAAGTCGGCGCGCTTCGTGATCGCGCACGACGCGGAGTCGATGGAGCATTTCCGACGGGGCCAGTTCCACCTCTTCCACGTGGCGATCGAGATCGACGGCGTCCTCTGTGACGCGCGCGGCCGCATTCCGGCGGAGGGTGAGATGCTCTCCTTCATGGCGCCGCCCGCGCCCGAGGCCAAGGTCGACCGGTTCGAGGTCGATCACGAGATTCGGTCCATCATCCGCAGAAAGACCCGCTGGACGGTGTCGTTCGAGAAGTACGCCGAGGACGCCGTGCAGCTCCTCGCGACGATCTCCTAGCGGAGATCGCCCGCGGGCTTCCGTAGAAGTACGGGTGATCCGCGTCAGGTGCTCGAACCCCGGGCGCGGCGAACTGGATCGAACCAGGGGCCGCTGGCTCGACCATCCGTGGGCTCCGCCCGCGCCCGCGACCGTCGTTCGGCTCGCCGACGCGGGGCACCGAGCGGTGCCGGGAGGGGACGCGACACCGACCGGGTGGGTCGTTATCGTTCCGCGTCGATGGTGGAGATCCTCACTCTCGACGAGATCGCCGGTCGCCCGGTCGGCGGCAAGGCCGAGGGCCTCGCGCGGCTGCGCGCGATGGGTCTCCGCATTCCCCCGACTCTGGTGCTCGTCGGAGCGGAGTCGGGTGCCCTGCCCGACGATCTGGAGGCGCGCGTCGCCGAGCTCGGCGAGGTGCTGGCCGTGCGCTCGTCCGCGCTCGGGGAGGACGGGCAGGATGCCTCCTTCGCGGGACAGTACGAGACGGTGCTCGACGTGCGCGGGGCGCGTGCGCTCCGTGCGGCCATCGCGCAGTGTCTCGCGTCGGTGGGGAGTGCGCGGGCCGCGGCCTACCGGACGGAGCGAGATGCTTCCGCGCCAGGCCCTCGAATGTCGATCGTTCTCCAGCGGATGGTGCCCGCCCGCGCGGCCGGGGTCTGTTTCACGGCCGATCCCGTGACCCATCGTCGCGGACGCGTCGTGATCGATTCCGTGCCGGGGGTCGGAGAGGCGCTGGTCTCGGGACATGCTGCGCCCGACCACGACGAGCTCCGAAAGAAGGACGGCCGGTGGGAACCGCGCCAGATCGCGGGCGACACCCCGGCTCTCACGGAGGGGGAGCGCGCGTGCGTCGCCGAAGAAGCTCTGCGCGCGGAAGAGGCCGCGGGGGAGCCCCTCGATCTCGAATGGGCCCTCGATCGCGATGGAGTTCTGTACTGGCTCCAGGCACGTCCGATCACGACGCTCGGCCTCGATCCGCAGGTCCTCGACACGGTTCCCCCAGTGGAAGGCGACGTCTATACGCGGTGCAACGTCGGCGAGATGATGCCGGGCGCGGTGTCTCCGCTGACGTTCTCGATCTGCGCCCGCGGAATCGATGTCGGGTGGCAGGACAACATGATCGAGCTCGGAGTCCGCTCCGAGCGCTCGTCCGAGAACGTCTACATCGGCATGAGTCACGGACACCTCTTCATCAACTTGAGCGAAGGGGCGCGCTTCTCCACGGCCGTGACGGGCGCGAGCCCGGACCGGCAGAGCCTGGCGATCTGCGGCCGACTGGTGCCCGAGGTCGTGGCGCCACCCGTGCCGCCGCTGCGCGCGCGGCTCCCCCGCGCGCTTCGACAGATCGCGTCGGTCGTCCGCGCCAGGTCGCACATTCGTCGCATGGAGCATCTGGTCGAGCGGGGCGCCATCGTGGTCGGCGAGGATGGCCATTCCACGTGGCGAGCGATCGATGCCGAGATGGAGACGTTGTACGAGGCGTACGCCCGGCACCTCACGGTTTCGTCCGGAGCGGGGGCGCTCGCGCCGATCCTCCTCGGGATCCTGTCGAAGGGAAGCGATCCATCCCCCGCGCACCACGCGAAGGTGGCGAGGCTGCTGGCGGGAGCGACCGGGGTCGAGAGCGCCGACATCGCGGACGGCGCGCGGCGGATTCTCGAGGCACTCGTCGCGGGGGGCGCTCCCGACGGCTTCGCCGAGTGGGACGCGGAGCGCGCGCGCGCCTGGCTCGAGGGCGAGGAGGGCGGTGAGGCGGGACGCGCGTACCGCGCGTACCTCGACCGCCACGCGCACCGCAGCCTTCGCGAACTCGACGTGCGCCAGCCCGAGTGGGGCCACGATCCGACGCCCCTGGTCCGCTCGCTCCAGGCTCAGCTGCGCGCCCGGGGGGCGACGGCCGCTCCGAAGGCCGAGCGCGCGCCGCCCGCCGACGAGGAGCCGCTCGGTCGGCTGCGCTGGGTCGCGCCCATCGCCCACGCGGCGGTGCGCAATCGCGAACGGTCGAAGTCCCTCCTCGTCGCGACGACGGTGCACCTGAAGCGTGCGTACCGGGCTCTCGGCCGGCAGCTCGTCGACGAGGGGCGGCTCGCCGATCCCGACGCGGTGTTCTTTCTCCTGCACGAAGAGCTCGGCGAGCTCGCGCGTGCCGAGCCCGGTCATCCCCTGGCCGCTCGAGCGCTCGCGCGCCGCGACGTCCTGGCGTACCAGGAGAGCCTTCGGTTCCCGGAGGTCTCGGTCGGCCTTCCCGAGCCCGAGCCGCCCCCCGACGTCGAGGGTGACGGCCGACTCGTCGTCGGCAAGCCGGTGAGCCGCGGCCGCGTCGAAGGTCGCGGGCGGGTCGTACACTCTCTCGCGGAGGCGGAGGCGCTCCGGCCGGGCGAGATCCTCGTCGCGTCGATCACCGACGTCGGTTGGACGCCGTACTTCGCGATCATCGCCGGCCTCGTGACCGACGTCGGCAGCGCCGTCTCGCACGGCGCGGTCGTCGCGCGCGAGTACGGCCTTCCCGCGGTCCTGAACACGGGCAATGGCACCCGGGCGATTCGAACCGGCGACCTCCTGCGGCTCGACGGTGACCGTGGGACGGTCGAGGTTCTGGAGCGGCCCGATCCCTAGATCTTCGGTCCGCGCCCTTTCGACGGTCGAGGACGGTCCGACTCCGGAGAGCCGCCCGGTCGTGCCGGGTGCACGGCGGACGGCTCGGCCGCATTCCCCGGCCCGGAGTCGGGAGAGGAGCGCTGCCGCTCACTCGGTGGATGGTGTCAGGAGTGGCGACAGCTTGGGCCACACCAGGGCGGCGATGCGGCGTTGCCCTTCGGCGTTCGGGTGAATGTCGTCGGATTGATTGAGCTGGCGCTGTCCGGCGACTCCTTCGAGAAGAAACGGGATCAAGACGGCGTCGTTCGCGCGGGCGAGGTCGGGAAACGTCGACTCGAACCCGTCGACGAACCCGGGGCCGAGGTTCCGTAGCGCCCGCATCCCCGCGATGACGACGGCCGCGTCCGGGTGCGCCGCCCGCGTGCGATCGATGATCTGCTGGAGGTTCGCACGCATCGTCTCCGGGGCGAGGCCGCGCAGCACCTCGTTCGCGCCGAGCTCGAGGACCAGGACCGCGACGGGGACCTCGAGGAGCCAATCGATTCGTCGCAGTCCGCCGGCCGAGGTGTCGCCACTGACGCCCGCGTTCACGACGCGGTAGGACAGGCCGGCCTCGTCGATCTTCTCCTGGATGAGCGCGGGATAGGCCTCGTCGGAAGGGAGGCCGTAGCCGGCCGTGAGGCTCGTGCCCACGAACAGCACGACGGGGCGGTCGTCCGCGGCGAAGGCCCCGATGGGTGGGGCGAGGAGGGCCCATGCGACGAGCGAGAAGAGCCAGTAGAGTCTCATCGCTCATGATCGTCGCTCGGAATCTTCGCCAGCGCTACCCGCGTCCGGGCTCGGACGAGCCGCTCGTCGTTCTCGATGGCGTCGATCTCGAGATCGCCCAGGGTGAGATCCTGTCGGTCCTCGGGCCGTCGGGCAGCGGCAAGACGACCCTGCTGGGCCTGCTCGCAGGGCTCGACCTGCCGACGGAGGGCACCGTCGAGCTCGCCGGCCGATCGCTCGCGGTGCTCGACGAAGACGGTCGGGCCGCGCTTCGGGCTGCGTCGGTCGGCTTCGTCTTCCAGAGCTTTCAGCTCGTCCCGACCCTCACCGCGCTCGAGAACGTGCTCGTTCCGCTCGAGCTCCTGGGACGTCCGGCGACGGCGGCCGACCGGGAGGCGCGCGCCCGAGAGCTCCTCGGACGGGTCGGACTCACGGAACGAGTCGGGCACTATCCGGCGCAGCTCTCGGGGGGAGAGCAGCAGCGCGTCGGCATCGCGCGGGCGTTCGCGAACGAGCCGCGGGTGCTGTTCGCCGACGAGCCGACGGGGAATCTCGACGGAGCGACCGGGCAGGGGATCATCGAGCTCCTACTCGAGCTCAACCGTGAGAAGGGAACGACGCTCGTGATCGTGACCCACGACCTGGAGCTCGCCCGGCGCGCCGGCCGGATCCTCCACCTCTCCCGCGGGCGCGTCGAGCGCATGGAGTCGCCGGGTTGAATCGAGCCTTCGTCACGGCGATGCTGCGCCGCGAGCTGCGTGCTTCGCGTCGTCGACTCGCGCTCTATGGTGGATGCATGGCGCTCGGCGTGGCGGCCCTCGTCGGACTGCACGGCCTTCGCGCCACGACGAGTCGAGCGATCGACGCGCAGGCGGCGCGGCTGCTGGGTGGTGATCTGCGCTTGTCGCGCCGGGCCCCGGTTCCCGACGACACGCGTCGGCTCGTCGGTGAGCTCGTCGCCTCGACGGGTGGCGCGTCGGCCGAGGTCACCCACTTCGGCTCGATGGCCTCAGCGCCGGCCACCGGGCGCAGTCGGTTGGTCGACGTCCAGGCGGCCGGGGCCGACTATCCGCTCCGCGGAGAGGTGCGCACGGATCCGGCCGAGGCATGGCTGCGAGTGCGCGAGGGGAACGTGCCCGCCGCCGTCGCCGACGCGAGCCTGCTCGTGCAGCTCGGCATCGAGATCGGCGACACGCTGGTCCTCGGAGCGGCACGCTTCCGGGTGGTCGGGACGGTCGCGCGGGCCCCCGGAGCCTTCGGCATGCAGACGCAGATCGCGCCTCGCGTCTTCATCGCGCACGCCGCCGTGGGGGAGACCCAGCTCGTCCGGCCGGGCAGCCTGGTGGAGTACCTCGTCTTCGTGCGTGCGCCTTCCGCCGACGTCGCGGCGTGGGTCGACGCGAATCGGGCGACGCTCGAGAACGCGCACGTTCGCGTCCAGACGGTCGCCGGACAGATGGAGGATCTCGAACGGGGCGTCGGCATCATGACGCGCTTTCTCGGACTCGTGGGACTCGCCGCGCTCGCCCTCGGCGGCGTCGGTGTCGCCGCCGGTGTGCGCGTGCTCGTCCGCGACAAGCTGGACACGACCGCGATGCTCCGTTCGGTCGGTGCGTCGTCCCGCGACGTCATCGCGATCTACGGAGGACTCGCGCTCGTGCTCGGCGCCGTCGCGGGGAGCGTGGGCGCGGCCCTCGGCGTCGCGCTGCAGTGGGGGCTGCCGGTTCTCCTGGAGGGCCTGCTTCCGGTCGACGTGACGCCTCGGTTCGAGCCGGCCGCCGTCGCGACCGGGGTCGTGCTGGGGCTCGTCGTCACGCTCGTCTTCGCGGTCGGGCCGCTCGTCGATCTGGTGCGGGTGCCGCCGCTTCGTTCGCTGCGTGCCGACTTCATGGCGGAACCGCTCCCCGTGGTCGGCCGTGTCGCGGTCGGAGGGCTCGTGGTCGTGAGCCTCGTCCTCGTGTCGTGCTGGCAGGCGCCGACGGTCGCGGTCGGGCTCTGGTTCGCCGCAGGGCTCGCCGCGGTGCTCTGCCTTCTCGCCGGCGCCGCCGCCGCGCTCGCCGCGTCGCTGCGTCGGCTGCGTCCACGCGGGGCTCCGTACTGGCTACGACAGGGACTCGCGAGCTTGTTCCGGCCGCGGAACCACACCGTCTCGACGGTTCTCACCGTCGGCTTCGGTCTCTTCCTCGTGGCGACGCTGCACGGAGTTCAGGCGAACCTCCGCCGTCAGATCGCACTCGACACGGGTCCGGATCGGCCGAACCTCGTGCTGTTCGACGTGCAGGCCGATCAGGTCGGACCGCTGGAAGACCTGCTCGAGGAGCGCGGGGCGGCCGTCGTCGACCGCGCGCCTCTCGTGTCGGCGCGGCTCTCGGCGATCGGCGGGGAAGACGTGGCGACGCGGATCGCGGTCGATGCCGACGACCGCGAGGCGCGTTGGGCGCTCCTGCGCGAATACCGCCTCTCGTACACCGCGGACTTGCGCGAGACCGACACGATCGTGGCGGGAACGTGGTGGTCCGACGGCGAGGCCGGCACGAGCGAGCCGCTCCCGGTCTCGCTCGAGACGGGAATCGCACGCGCCCTTCGCGTCGGCGTCGGCGATGCCGTGACCTGGGACGTCCAGGGCGTGCCCGTCGAGAGCGTCGTCGCGAGTGTTCGCGAGGTCGACTGGGGGCGCTTTTCGACCAACTTCGTCGCGCTTCTCCCGCCGGGGCTGATCGAGCAGGCGCCGAGCACGACGGTGTTCCTCGCCCGCCATCCGGAGGCGGTGGCGCGCGCCGCGCTGCAACGCGATCTCGTGCGTGCGTTCCCGAACGTCTCGGTCCTGGATGCGAGCCTGATCCTCGGCGCTCTCGATGCGATATCCGCGCGTGTGGCCCTCGCGGTTCGTATGCTCGCCGCGTTCGCGGTGGCGACCGGCTTCCTGATTCTCGTCGCGGCGGCGGCGATGGCACGGGGGGAGCGGACCCGCGAGATGCTGTTGCTCCGCACCCTCGGAGCGTCGACGGCCGTTCTGCGGCGCGTGGTGACGACGGAAGCGGTCGCTCTGGGGGCGCTCGCCGCGGTCCTCGGCGCCGGGCTTTCGCTGTTCGCCTCGTGGGCGCTCATGCGCTTCGTCTTCGAGATCCCGTTCGCGCCCGCGCTCGGAGACACGCTCGCACTCGCCGCGGCGAGCTTCGCCGTGAGCGCCTTGCTCGGTGGGGCGGCGGGACGGCCGGTCCGGGCCGGGAGTCCGCTTGCGGTCCTCCGCGCCGAGTAGCCGCTCCGGACGCCACCTCCGGCGGACTCCGAGCGGGCGCGGCGCCCGACGAGATCCTGGTCGGCGAACGGAACCCGATCGGTCGACGTCGCTCATCGTGCGACGCGAAGACCGCGGGTCGACGCTCAGCGCATCGAGAGCTCGCCCGCCGCGAGGCGTCGCCCGAGCCGGTCGAGCTGGTGCTTGGCCGATCCCAGTTCGTGCTCGATCTGTGTCGCCCAGATGAAATGGCGGTGCAGGGGATAGTCGACGTCGATGCCGACGCCGCCGTGGAGGTGCTGGCACGCGTACGCCGCGAACTGTCCGCCCTCGGCCGCCCAGAACTTCGCCACGGCGACGTGTTCCTCGGCGGGAAGGTCCTGGGAGAGCCGCCACGCCGCTTCGAGCGCGGTGAGTCGGATCGCTTCGACGTGGATGTACGCATCGGCCGCCCGCTGGTGGACCGCCTGGAAGCTGCCGATGGGCCGGTCGAACTGCACGCGATCGCGCGTATAGGCCGCCGTCATCTCGAGGGCGCGCTCGGTCACTCCGAGCTGCATCATGCAACGCGCGGCAGTGGCGCGTTGGACGAGCCAGGAGAGGGTCTCTTCGCCCCCGAGGGCGTCCCGGGACGTCACACGCAGGTCGTGGAGTCGGACCTGGGAGTGCGGGTGGCGATCGGACGTCGATTGCGGCTGGAGCTCGACTCCCTCGCTCGCGGGATCGACGAGGTAGACGCGGGTCGAGCCGTCGTCCCGGCGCGCCGGAACGAGAATGCAGGACGCATGCTCCGCGAACGGGACGCTCGACTTGGTGCCGGATACGATCACGTCTCCGTCTTTGGCACCGGAGGCGCGTGTCGCCGGCACGCACGGGTCGGAGGACTCGTACTCCGCCAGCGCGGCGGTCACGATCGCGTCGCCGCACGCGATCTTCGGGAGCCAGGTCTCCCGCTGCGCGTCGTCGCCGAAACGCGCGAGAGGGAGTCCGCCGAGAAGCAGGGAGGCGTAGGCCGGGACCCGAGCCACGGTGCGTCCGACCTCCTGGAGGAGGAGGCATAGTGGGAAGAAGCCCAGGTCCGTGCCCCCGTAGGCCTCCGGAACGGCCGTGCCGAGGAGGCTCGCGTCGCGCAGCGCGACCCAGAGCCTCTCGTCGAACGCCGCCGCCTCCGCTTCGAGCTGCTTGTGGCGCTCGTTCGTGGCGTGGTCCTCGAGGATCTTGCGGGCGAGGTCGGCGACGGCTTTCTCGTCGTCGGAGATGCTGAAATCCATCGGCTCATTCCTTGTAGTGCGGCAGGCCCATGCCGGCCATGGCGATGATGTCCCGTTGGATTTCGTTCGTGCCTCCGCCGAAGGTGACGATGAGACCGTTTCGGTAGGAGGACTCGAGCTTCCCCTGGAGCACGGCGCCCGGACTTCCCCGTCCGAGGATGCCGGCGGCGTTCGTGACCTCGAGCATCGCGCGGTACGCCTCGATCATCAGCTCGCTGCCGAACACCTTGATGGCCGACGACTCCGCCATGTCGGGCTGGCCGCGGGTCGCGGCCCACGCCTGCTTCCAGTTCATCAGGCGAAGAACCTGGATCTTCGCGTACACGCGCGCGAGGTTCTGCTGCACCCAGGCGACGTCGATGACCCGGCCGCCGTCGAGCGACGCTTCGCGCGCCCAGGCCGTCACCGACTCGAAGTTCCGCCGCAGCAGGCCGACGGTCATCAGCGAGATGCGTTCGTGGTTGAGTTGTCCCGTGATGAGGCTCCAGCCGTTGTTCTCTCCCCCGATGAGGTTCTCGGCCGGGACGCGAACGTCGTCGTAGAACGTCGCGTTCGTTCCGACACCGCCGACCGTCGTGATGGGTTGGCGCGAGAAGCCCTTCGCGGTCGTCGGAACCAGGAACATGGAGAGGCCCTTGTGCTTCTTCGCATCGGGGTCCGTGCGGGCGGCGAGCCAGATGTAGTCCGCGTACCCAGCGAGGCTCGTCCACATCTTCTGGCCGTTGATGACCCATTCGTCGCCGTCGCGAACGGCGGTCGTCTTGAGCGACGCGAGATCGGTTCCCGCGCTCGGCTCGGAGTAGCCGATCGAGAAGAAGACCTCGCCCGCGAGGATCTTGGGGCAGAAGAACTTCCGCTGCTCCTCGTTGCCGTGCTCGCGGATCATCGGCCCCACGGTGCTGAGGGTGAGGAAGGGAAGGGGGAAGCCGACTCCCTGCACCTCGTCGGCGAAGATGAACTGCTCCACCGGGGAGCGCTCCTGCCCGCCGTACTCCTTGGGCCAGCTGATGCCGAGGAATCCGTCGCGCCCCATCTGCTTCATGGCGTTGCGGAACTGCGGCCCGCCGCCTTCGCCGGCACCGCTCTCGGTGAGCTCGGTCGTGAGCTCCTCGGTCATCATGTCCGCGAGGTACGCGCGCAGCTCGTCGCGGAACTTTCTCTCGTCGGGGGTGAAATCGAGCTCCATGAGTCCTCTTCTTGTCACATGGCGCCGCGCGAGCAAGACGCGACCGGTGCGAGACGTCGCTCGGCGACATCGGTCGACTCGCTCGGTGGGAGACCGCGCCGTCTCGATGGCGTCGGGCTCAGTAGCCGGGAGGAGGCTGGAAGCGGTGCCAGGCCCGCTCGACCAACCGCGCGAATTCGAGCGTCGTCCGGTCTCCCAGATAGGGCCCGATCGCTTGCATCCCGATCGGCAGCCCGCGGTCGTCGAGGCCCGCGGGGAACGCGGTCGAGGGAAGACCGGGGAAGATCGCGATCATCGAGTGGATGATGTTGGAGAAGTACGGAAGCTCGACGCCATCGACGACGAGCGTTCGCTCGGCGAACGGTCGCGTCTGGTGGGGGAAGGCCGAGTCGAGCGTCATCGGTGCGATGACGACGTCCCACTCGCGGAAGAACTGCCGCCATTGCACGCGAGCGAATTCGCGCCGACCGACCAGGAGGATGAAGTCGTGCGCACCCATCGTGAACCCGTCCGCCTGGGCGTCGGCGATCGGGTTCCCGACGCGACGTAGGCCTTCCGCCTGGGCCTCCCGGTCCTCCGGGGGCATGCCCTGGCTGGTCATCAGCGACAGCGTGCGTGCGTAGTCACGGAAGTACGCATCCATGTCGATGTCGGGCTGGGCCGTCTGCACGGTTGCGCCTTCCGAGCGAAGGAGTTGCGCGAGCTCGGAGCACGCGTTGCGGACGGCCCGCGCGGGGGTGAGTCCGAGGATCTGGGGGAGCACCGCGACCCGGAAGTCGCGCAGGCTCGTGTGGCGAGGCTGCGGTAGACCGAGCTTCCATCCCGCGTCCTCGCCCCGATCGGGGCCGCTCACGACGTCGAACAGGAGAACGAGGTCGTCGACGCTGCGCGCCAGCGGACCCTGGACTCCCATCAGGAACGCCTGGTTCGGAAGGTCGGCCATCGGGAATGCGCCGCTCTGCGGGATCGCCGTCTCGCTCGGGCGGTGTCCGAACACGCCGCAGTAGGCGGCCGGCACGCGGATCGATCCGCCGATGTCGCTTCCGATCTCGAGCGGCGTCAATCCGGCGGCGAGCGCGGCACCACCGCCTCCGGTGCTGCCGCCCGGCGTGCGCGTCACGTCCCACGGATTGTTCGTGCGCCCGTAGACCGGGCTGTCGGCCTGCCAGTCGCCGAGAGCGACCGGGACGTTGGTCTTGCCGAGGAGCGCCGCGCCGGCATCGAACACGTGCGCCGCCAGTACGCCGTCGGATTCGGGGCGGTAGCCCTCGAAGGCGGCGAGCCCGGCCGTCTGGGGAAGCCCTGCGACCTGTGTGGACTCCTTGAGGGTCATCGGAAGCCCGAGGAGCGGAGCGGTCTCCCCGCTCGCGCGTCGGCGGTCGGCCTCGGCGGCGACGGTTCGCGCGCGGTCGAAGGTTCGCACCGCGATGGACAGGAGTTTGCGGTCGATCGCCTCGATGCGGGAGATGTGCAGCTCCGTCAGCTCGACGGAGGAGATCTCCTTCGCGTCGAGCGCGGCGAGCATGTCGGTCGCGGTGGAGAAGTGGTCGATGCCCATGGCCGGATCTCTGCCACGGAACGGAGAGACTGCCAACCGGCCGCCGGCCATGACGCCGGCCGTGCGGTCCGATAGGTGTTCGGGGTGCACCTGCGAGATCTGCCGGACCGTCCCGGTGGAGCGAGTCACGGGAGGAGAGAAGCGAGATGACGATACCGTCCGGAGGTCTGGAAGGGATGGCCGTGCTCGTCACGGGCGGCGGCACGGGGATCGGTCGCGCCTGCGCCGCGCGCGCGGCAGCCGATGGCGCCGCCGTCACGATCACGGGACGCCGCCTCGAAGTGCTCGAGGAGGCGGCGAAGGCGATCGAGTCTGCGGCCGGCCATGGGGGCTCGGTGCACGTCGTCGCTGGCGACGTGACGGACGAAGAGAGCGTGAAGCGCATGGTGGCCGCGGCCAAGACGCCGACCGGCGCGTTGAACGCGGTGGTGGCCAACGCGGGCGGTGGCGGGGGCCTCGGACCGTACAACGTGCAGGACACCGACGAGTTCCTGCGTGTGCTCCACCTGAACGTCCTCGGCACGATGCTCTGCGTAAAGCACTCCGTTCCCGAGATGGTGGAGGCGGGCGGGGGCTCGTTCGTCG
>JAUIFY010000080.1 GCA_030430245.1 bacterium
GACGAAGAAAACCAGACCGAGACCCGCCGATGCTCGCACGAGAGCCGCGACACCGAGATCGGGCAGATCCTCGAGGTCCGGCTCGGGCGCGAGTCCCCGGATGCGGAACGCACCTGGCTCGTCGTTCCGCCGCGCGGCTCGGTCGCCTTCGAGCTCCCCCCGGCGATGGGCGCACCGAGAAGGAGCCGACTCGCGACGGCCCACACGACCCCCGCCCTCGAGCGACGCACGATCGAAGCTGCGCCACGCGTCGTCCCGGACCGGGCGGAGCTGCGGTTCTCGATCGGCATCGAAGAGCCGGCGTGGCGCGTCGGCGGCGTACCGGTTCGCTTCTCCATCGACGCGGCCGCCGACGGGAGGTCCGCGCGCGTCTTCGACGCCGTTCTGGACCCGGTGAACGACGAAGGCGACCGACGGTGGCACGACGAGGTCGTCGACCTGACGCCATGGGCCGGCCAACGGGTGGCCTTCACCTTTCGGACGGAGAACGCGACGCCCGAGAGAGCCGGGCCCTCGCTTCCGGTCTGGGGCGATCCGACGATCTTCGCGCCGCGCGAATCCGCGCACGAACGGCCCTGGATCGTCTTGATGTCCCTCGACACGCTCCGCGCGCGAAGCATGAGCCTGTACGGCCGCGAGTACGAAACGACGCCCTACCTCGAGGAGCTCGCCGCCGAAGGGACGATCTTCACCCACGCGTACACGACGTTCCCGAAGACGCATGGCTCGCACATGAGTGCGTTCTCGTCTCTCCTGCCGCATCGCCACGGCGTCTTCGGAGCAGCCCACCTCGGCGTGCGCGGCGACCGCCAGCCGCCGATGTTGAGCGGGCGGCTCCGCCGGGCGGGATGGCGCACGGTCGCCTTCACCGAGAACGGTCTCCTCGACGGCCGCATCTTCTCGCACGGGTACGAACGCTACGCCGAGAGCAAGTTCCTCGCGACGGAGCGGGGCGAGGCTCGAGCCACGTTCGCGAAGGCCCTCGACTGGCTCACGCCGCGGGCCGACGAGGGACCGTTCTACGTGTTCGTGCACACGTACGAGGTGCACGGGCCGTACGACCCGGACGAGCGGTATGCGACCTTCGCCGCCGACGTCCCACTCGAGCTGCAGCGCAAGTACGAGCAGGAGACGCGCGGCCTCGACGACCTGCTTCGCGACTTCGTCCCCCGGCTGCGCTCACTGGCCGGCGAGCACGGACTGCTCCTGGTGATCTTCGCCGATCACGGCGAGGAGTTCTTCGAGCATGGGGGCCTCGACCACCTGCGGCTCTTCGACGAGGTGATGCACATCCCGCTGGTCTTCCACTGGCCGGGACACGTGGCCGCCGACCGAATCGTCGACGACGTCGTCTCCCTGACCGACGTCGCCCCCACCGTGCTCGATCTGGCGGGGCTGCCCGCATTCGAGCGTACGGACGGCACGAACCTGGCCCCGCTGTTGAGACCGGGAGGAGCGACCCTCGACCGGGAGATCGTCTTTGGCCAGGTCCCACCCGGCGCAGCCAACCATCAGCAGTGGCAGTTCATCGCGCGCTCCACCGCAAGGAAATGCTTCGCCAGCGTGAACGAGGAGGACTCCTACTGCTTCGACCTCGTCGCGGATGCCGATGAGAAGACCCGAATCTCCCCGAGCGACGCCGAGGGCGAGCTCGCCACGCTTTGGAAGGCGGCGGCGCAATACCGGGACGTCGCGCTCCCGGTCGTGTCCAAGCAACAGGAGGCTCGCGACGCCGCGCCGGCGGCGCCCGGAGTCGATCCGGCACGCGAGCGAAAGCTGCGCGCCCTGGGCTACATCGAGGACTGATGGCCTCCGCCCTCGCCCCTCCACCGACGCGGAGGACCTGGATGCGCGCGCTCGCGATCGCGGCCGTCCTCTACGCGGTCGCGTCGCTGCTCGCGGTCGCCCCGATCCTCCCCGCCCCGTCGCGGCTCGTGACCGGCCTCGCGAACGGCCCGCGGGTCTTGGACCGCACGGACCAGCAGATGGTCCTGGCGACGATCGTCGGCAACGCGCGCCGACTCGTATCGCGTCCGGGCGTGCTCCGCGACGAGGGCCAGTGCTTCCCGCTTCCCAAGGCGTACGCACTGGGTGAGCACATGTTCGGCGAGGGAGTCCTCGCGGCTCCCGCGTGGCTTCTCTCCGGCGATCCGGTCCTATCGTTCAACTCGATGCTCGTCCTACGCTTGTGGATCCCAGCGATGGCGATGTTCGCCTTCGTGTTCCACACGACTCGCAACGGGTGGGCGGCGTTCCTCGCAGGGCTCCTCTACGGCGTCCACCACTACCGCGTGACCGACCCGGTCCACGCGTTCGTCCACGGCGACATGTGGCTCCCACTGGGCTTGCTGTGCGTGCACCGCCTGTTCGAGGGCGGACGATGGTGGCCGATCTTGGGCTTGAGCCTCGCGGTGGCTCTCTCCGTCCTGGAGAGCCTCTACCCGCTGCTCGCGGTCGTGATCGTGCTGACCACCTACACGTCCTTCCTCGCCGCGAAGTTCCCCTCGCGCATCCCTCACGCCGCGCCACGAATCGCGCTGGCGCTGATCGCCCCGGTACTCGTCGCGTGGTGGGTCTTCGCGCCGTATCTCGAGCTGAAGGATTCGTGGGGCGTTCTGCAGGGGATCGCCCCGATGTTCGCCGATGCCGGCGACTATCTGCCCCGCGGGAGCTACTTCCCGGGTGCGACCCTGGGCTTGCTCGCGATCGTCGGCCTCGCCGACCGACTGCGCGGCCCGCGCGACACCGCGGCCGGCGACCCTCGATGGGGAATCGCGGTCGCCGGGTTCCTGTGCTTCTGGTCGTCGATCTACTTCCTTCCGCTTCCGTTCACGGGTCTGCGACTTCCTTCGCCGCTCTCGCTCGGGATCGGAATCGTCCCCGGGCTCGATTCCGCCAGGTCTCTCGTCCTCGTCAAAATCGGATTCGTCTCGTGCCTCGCGGTCCTCGCGGGCTACGGCGTGCTCGCCATCGTGGAGTCAATCGGGACCACGGCACGCGTCGTAGTCGTCGCACTCCTCACCTCGGCGAGCCTGCTCGAGACGCTGCATCCGTCGGTGCAACCGATCTTCTATGGACACCTTCCTCGGTTCGAGGCGTACGAAGGCGGCATCAGCGGCATCTACCGGACCTTCGTCGAGGACGTGCGGCCACCCGTGCTGGACGTGCCGATGAACGTCGGGGTGCTCTCCGACCAGGCACACTATCTGCAGTGGGCGGCTTACCACGGAGGCTCGACGGCCGCCTGCTACAACTCGTTTCCGTCGCCCGTCTCGTTCGCGACGGACGAGATCGCGTCGCGCCTCCCCGACCCACGCGCGGCCCACGCACTCGCCGCGATCGGCTTCCGCTCGGTCGTCCTTCACGGCGAGCTCATCGAAGACCCGGCCGAGCGCGCCGAAGCCAACGCCCGCTTCCGCGACGGCACGAGCCCGGCGCTCGAGCCACACGCACACGCGGGCCACCACCTCGTCTTCCGTCTCCCGCTCCCCCGCGACGTACGCGCGTCGTTCGATGCCCTCACGACACCGCCGCCCTCCGCCGCTCCCGACGTGCTCGTGGAACGGTCTCCGGAAGACCAGGACCTGTCGGTCGTCTTCGAGGCGGGCCCCGGCTCCACGTACCGTCACCCCGAGCCGCTGGCTCCGAGCGACCTGATCGCCACCTGGGAAGCGCCCGGGGGCGCGACCGTCGGCCGCGCGTCCTTCCGCGGCCTGCTCCCCCTCGCGATCGCGGGCGGCGACCGATCGACCCGACGGCTGCCGGTGCCGGTGCCGCCCACGCTCGGAAGCGGCTCGTTCGTCGTACGCGTGAGCCGCGCGGCCGAGCCAGAGCGCGTCCTCGGCGTGGCACGCGTACACCTCCCGAGGTGACCCGACGTCCTCGCGCGGTGCGGGCGGCGCGGGTCGCGCACCGTGGGGACGTCGGGCGCTAGCTCGGGTCGTCGTCCTCTCGGACGAGGAGGTTGTCGACCATCCCCTCGGTCATGCCTTTGCCGGAGGCGAGAGCGCGGGCGGCCTGGAGGGCCGTCTGGAGGACTTCGACGCGGCGGCGCCAGAGGACGCGGAAGGCGCGGGGACGCAGCATCTGGGACCAGTCGAAGTAGCCCATCTCCCAGACGAGGAGCAGGCCCCAGAACGCGAGGTCGGTCGAGATGCCGCCGGGGGCGATTCGCACGTGGACGCGCATCGAGATGTGCACGAAGTTGAGGATGTTCTTCTCGATCGCGTCGGCGAGGACGGCTTCCGGCACCGTGATCAGAGTCGCCCACCCCGCGGGAAGCTCGGCGACACGCTCGACGCGGCGGCGGCGCGCGTCGACCACCCAGTGCGGCGCCTCGGCATCGGACGGCACCGCGAACACGATCGGGCGCGGGAGAAAGCGAGCTGCGCCGGGAGGAAGTCCGTGCACGAAGCCACCCAGATGGCGCTCGAACGCGGCGTAGTCGGCACGAACGGCTCGTTCGCGCTCCGTGGTCTCCGCGATCTTGGGCGCGACCCGACGGGCCAGGTCCTCGAGCCCCGCCTCCATGTCGTCATAGGCCGACGTCGCGCTGCGGAAGAATCCCGACTCGGAGTCCCAGCCCTCCCCCGGCTCCAACGCGTGCGCCTCTCGACCCGCGTCGCGCACGAACTGCGCCGCGGCCCGTGGCGTCACGAGATGCCGATTGCAGTGGCGCGTTTCGGGGTGGGCGAAGCCGACCATACTCGCGAACGGGACCGCGTTCTTCGCGTCGAGCTCCTCGACCGAGTGCAGAAACGTCGCGCAGTAGTCGCTGGCCTTCAGCGAGAGCCCGTCGCCGGGCGCGTCGAATTCGTAGCAATTCGGGAAGGCCGAGGCGAAGGAGTGGCTCTTGAAGAGAAAGGTCGGTGAGCCGAAGTCGGATCGGATCCGGGCAGCGGCCGGCCCGTTGATCTTGCAGTCGTTCAAGTCGGCGAGGACGTCGCCGCCGGATTCGATGACGAACGCGCTGTCGTCGAACCCGAATTGGTACGAGGCGAGACGCACACCGGGCACGTCACGGTGAATCTCCCCGTGCGGAAGCTCGATGACCTTCGCGAAGCCGGCGTTCTCGACCTCCGTCCGCATCACGTCGACCGCGAACTCGGGAATCAGAACGGTCGCGTCGCGACCACACTCCCGGGCGAGCCGCCGGAGGCTCGGGTAGTGAAGGTGATCGAAGTGGTGGTGCGAGACGTAGATGTAATCGGGATTCGGCTTCGGCGGCGCGACCGCCGGAGGGAAGTGCCACCACGCCCGCCAGTAGCACGAACCGAGCAGCCACGGGTCGAGGAGGAACGACGACCCCGCCGCCTCGATCCAGAGACTGGCGTGACCGAGCACCTGAAACCGCATTCCGTCCAGGCTACGGCTCGCGCCCGACCCGGGCAATGCCACACATCCCGGCCATCCCGGGCCGTGCCCCGAGCGGAGACACCGAACGCCATGGACGGGGACGGGGCCGATCGGCGCGACGAGAGGCGGTTCCGGTTTCGCGACGCGACCGCTAGCCTACCCGGCATGCCCAGCATCGACACCGTCGATCGCATGATCATCCGTGGACCTGCGGAGACGCTGTTCGACACGATCCTCGACTATCCCGGGATGCGCGAGTGGTTCCCGTCCTACCGTATCGACGTCATCGGCGGCGGGCCGGTCCGGGAGGGCAGCCGCCTCGCGCACGAGCTCACGACCATGGGCCTGAAGACGACCTTCACGCGCACCATCCGCAAGGTCACGCGACCCCGGTCGATCGAGGAGACCTACGACGAAGGCATGCTCCTCGGCGAGGGACGATGGGAGTTCGAGGAACGCGGCCCCGACGAAACCGAGGTCTCGTTCTTCTGCAAGGTCCGCTCGAACGCGCTGGCGATGCACGTCGGCCTTCTCTTGACCGGCGCAAAGGGCCACAACCGCGTCTACCAGGACATCCTCGCCGCCCTGAAGAAGCGGGTCGAAGCGGCCGCCTGAAACGACACCGGCCCGCGGCGATCTGCCGCGAGCCGGTCGCCCCTCGGATCACGTGGGGCGATCAGAGGTTCGGGAACGGGTTCGGAGGGAAATTCGGTCCCGGGTCGGGAAGCGGGAACCCGGGCAAGGTCGGCACGGGATCCTGCGAGCCTCCGCCGCCGTTGCCGCCCGGGAGGACGACGTTGCCACTGCCCAGACTCGCCGGACCCGTCCAGGGGCTGATGTCCTGCTCGCTGAACGCGCGGACCCGATACTCGATCCGCTCGCTCGCGACGCGGAGCTTCGGCAGATCCTCGTCGATGAAGAACGACTTGTAGCCGGTCTGAACGCCGACGGACTTCCACGGACCGGCATCGACGACCTGTCCGACGTCGGCGACGGAGCGGCGCTGCACCTCGTATCCGATCACGGCGGCATCGTTCGGCGTCCAATCGAGGACGTTCGCGCCGGCCTGCCCATCGAAGGTCACCTTCAAGCCGCTCGGCGCCTTTGCGAGCCGCACGAAGCACCCCTCGCACGACTTCGTGATCTTGGTCGCCACGAAGGTCTGGGCCGCCTGCGACCACGCGAAGACGATGTCGTACTGCGGCGCCGTGTCGTCGCCCGGGTAGAGACGGACGTCGGAGAGCACGAAGTTCTGGAGGATCACTTCGTCTTGACGAATGAAGCGCTCGTCGCCGTCACCGAAGCGGTTGCTCGTGAACGTGGCCGACGCGCTGTTCACACTTCCGTTCTCGTCGTACGCCGACACGACGATTTCGTGCTCGCCCGGCTCGAAGAGAGCCATGCTCCAGGCGGCGGAGAAGCCGGAGTTCTCGGCATGGGCCTTCGGATACGACGGGTAGCTGCCCGGAACGTCGCCGCGGCTCCCGCCGTGCGGCAGCTTGCCCTTGTGAACACCATCGACCCACCACTCGACCCGATCGATGCCGGCATGAGCGATCGCAAAGCCCTGAACGAGCACGACGCCCGCGACGTCGCCCTTCGGGCTCTCGATCTTGACGACGATCGAGGTGTCCACCGGAGTCCCGGTGACCTGCGCTCGAGACAGGCTCGGGCCCAGCAAGACGGCGAAGCCGCAAAGGGCCGTGAGAAGGGCGAGAGCGGCAGTGGACATGGAGCGTTTCATCGGAGGTTCCTCCCGTCGGTCGTGGATTCGAGGGCCGAAGCCCGTTCATCCAGGGGGCGTGCACGAGCGCTGCACAGCCGTGCACTGGCCTCCGGGCCCACCCGCCCCGGGGAGCCCCGGCTCGAGAGACTCGTCCGCGGTGCGGCCGGGATCCGGCGGCGGGGCGCCGCCAAGCGCCCAACTCTCTGGAATCTCTCCGGAATCGAGAAACCCGACCCACCGACGATTCCCATCCGTAGGACTCCTGCGCCGAGGAGCCCGTGGTTCCGGGCAACGCCGGTGGTACGACGTGTGCTACCCCTCGAGGGTGGGAGGAGTCCCATGGAGCTGCGCCACACGCATCTGCACGAGCACGAGGTGACCTACCTCATCGAGGGGCGAGGCCCAGTCATCCTACTGATCCATGGGATGGCAGGAAGCTCTCGGACCTGGGCGCCCGCGGTCCGCCGCCTCGCCGACCGATACACGGTGATCGCGCCCGATCTGATCGGGCACGGAGCATCGGCGAAGCCGCTCTCGGACTACTCGCTCGGCGCTCAAGCGAACAACCTGCGCGACCTGCTCGTGAACCTCGGCGTCGATCGCGCGACGATCGTCGGCCAGTCGCTGGGCGGTGGAATCGCGATGCAGCTCTCCTATCAGTTCCCCGAGTTGTGCGAGCGGCTGGTCGTCGTCGGCAGCGGCGGGTTGGGGCGCGAGGTGAGCTGGATGCTGCGCGCCTTGACGCTTCCCGGCGTCGAGTACCTGATGCCCTTCCTCTTCTCGCCCCTGATCCGGGACTGGGGAAACTCGATCAGCCTCTTCCTTCGGGATCGCGGGATTCGGGCACCTCACCTCGTCGAGGTCTGGCGTGCGTACGGCTCCCTGGTCGACCCGGACAGCCGCATCGCGTTCCTGCGAACCTTGCGCGCCGTCGTCGACACCGGCGGGCAGGCCGTGAGCGCCACGGACCGTCTCTACTTGACGGAGGCGGTTCCCACGATGATCGTGTGGGGCGACCGGGACGACATCATCCCGGTCGAGCACGCGTACGCGGCACACGAGAGCATGCCCGGCAGTCGTCTCGAGATCTTCGAAGGGGCCGGGCACTTCGTCCACGCCGAAGAGCCCGAACGCTTCGCCGCCCTCCTCTCCGAGTTCATCGAGACCACCGATCCCGCCCCTCTCGACCGAGACGTCTTCCGCGCGCTGCGAGCGACCGGCTCGGACTGATTCGTCGGTCGGACACGCCCGACTCAGCGGTAGGCCGTGGCCTGGATCGTGTACAGGTCCGCGTAGCGGCCCCCGAGAGCCATGAGCTCGTCGTGAGTGCCCTGCTCGACGATGCGGCCGTCGGCCATGACGAGGATGAGATCGGCCATGCGAACGGTCGAGAAGCGATGCGAGACGAGGATCGTGACACGGCCCCCCACCTCGCCGGTTCGGGCGGCGGCCGCGTAGCGCTCGAACAGTGCGTGCTCGGTCTCGGCGTCGAGCGCGGCCGTCGGCTCGTCGAGCCCCAGGAGGAGAGGCGCATCGCGCATGAAGCCGCGCGCGAGCGCGAGCTTCTGCCACTGCCCGAACGAGAGCTCCACCCCGTCGCGCCAGGTCGGACCGAGCTGGGTCTCCAGCCCACGCACCAGCCCGTCGACGACGTCCCTCGCTCCCGCGCGATCGATCCCCTCCTCGATCGCCGGCCGATCGTCGCATCGCGGCAGATCACCGAGGCCGACGGTTCGACCCGCCTCGTACTCGAACCGGCAGAAGTCCTGAAACGCGCCCGCGGTCTTCTCACGCCAATCGTCGGCGCGGATCCGGTGCAGGGGCACCCCGTCGACCGTGATCTCGCCCTCGGTCGGCTCGTAGAATCGGCCGAGGAGCTTCATGAGCGTCGTCTTCCCGGCACCGTTCTCTCCCACCACGGCCACGACGGCGCCGGCGGGCACTCTCAGATCGAGATCGCGCAGGACCCAGCGGTCGGTGCCGGGGTAGCGGAACGAAACGTGGTCGAAGTGAAAGCCTCCGTGCAACGCGTCCGGCGCATCCCGGTCCGCCCCGTCGGCCTCGGCTCTCGCGTAGTCCTCCAGCCAGGCCAGACGCTTCGACGCGTCCATCCAGATTCCACGCAGGAAGCTCGCCTCCTGCACCGCCTGCCCGACGTACTGCGCGAGCCGGCTGCTCGCGGTGAGGACGAGCAGGACGTTCGGCGCGGACGCACCGATCCCCGCCGACGCGAAGACGATCGCGCCGACGAACGCAAGACCGAAGATCCCCCAGGCCCCCGCCTGCCAGGCCGCACTCGCCCACCGGGCCCGGGAGACGGGCCGATACCACCGTTCCCAGGCGGCGCGGCGCCCCTCGAGCAGCCTCGTCTGCACACCTGCGACCCGCACTTCCTTGCCCGGGGACGGCGTCGTCCCCGTGAGGAAGAGATGTCGGGCGAGCCGATCGTGCCGCGCACCGAGCTCCCAGGCGAGACGCTCCCGGCCCGCGCGCCAGCTCGACGCCCAGACCGGCGGCACGGCGAAGAGAAGGAGCAACCCCAGAGCGGGATGAACCGACATCAGCAGCGCCACCGTCACCACGAGACGGAAGATCGCGCCGGCGGCCGTGAACAACGAGCTGTAGAGATGGTTCAGCGCGAAGACCTGGTCCCGGAGAACGGCCAGTCGATCGAGCAGGTCGGGCCGCTCGTGGTGCGCGATGCTCGGGACGGACGCTTGCAGCTCGGCGACGTGCGACTCGATCGTCACCGTCGACCGATCCGCGAACTTGCGGTTGGTGCGCTCGGCGACGATCCGCAGCAGCCAGCCGCCGCTCGACAGAGCGGCGAGGAACAGTGCCGAGAGAGCGAGGGCCGTCTCGTCGCCCGCCTGCGCCGCATCGGCGAAATACTTGAGGCCCAGCGCGAGCAGCGGATCCGGCGTCGCGGCGGCGAGACTCGACGCGAGCGCCAACGTCAACAGCCACGGCTCCGCCCGAAATCCGAGCCGCATCGAGCGCCAGAGCGACTCGGCGGTTCCCGGAAGCTCAATCGAGGGAGATGACATCTTCATCCTCGTCGACGAAGCGTGAGGCCTGTAGATCGAACATCGTTCGATACCGGCCGCCGAGCGCCATGAGCTCGTCGTGTGTGCCGAGCTCGATCACCTTTCCGTGCTCCAGGACGCAGATTCGATCCGCGTGCCGCACCGTCGAGAACCGGTGCGAGACGAGAACCGTCGTGCCGCTCCGCGTCGCGTGGAGAATGCGCGCGAAGATCTCGGACTCCCCTCGCACGTCGAGCTGCGCCGTCGGCTCGTCGAGAATGACGAGGCCGGCGCCGAGCCGCACGGCGCACAGCGCCCGCGCCAGGGCGACGCGCTGCCATTGCCCACCGGAGAGGTCGATTCCGCCGGGGTAGGCGCGCGCCATGATCGTGTCGAGCTCGGCCAACCCGGCCGCGCCGGCCTCGTCGAGCGCCGCCCGCACGTCCGCGTCCGGCGCGCCGGTCGGCGCGACGTTGTCCCGCAGAGGAAGCTCGAACCGGATGAAGTCCTGGAAGACGGACGTGACGCGCTCGCGCCAGCTGCCGAGGTCGAGGGCGCGGAGATCGACCCCGTCGATCTCGATGGCGCCCTTCTGCGGATCGTAGAGCCGGCACAACAGCTTCGCGATCGTCGTTTTCCCGGCGCCGTTCTGCCCGACGATGGCGAGCGACGTCCCCGCCGGGATCTCGAGGTCGAGGCCGTCGAGAACCGGCTCGGAGCCCGACGCGTATTGGAAGGTCACGTCGCGCAACCGAATCGACCGCGACGGCATTCCGGCCGCGTCGCGCGTACCCGCTGCCAGGGCCCCGCCCACCCCCATCGCGCCTTCGAGCCGCACGACCGCCTGGACGACCTGGGCGGCGAGGGACAACGACCAGTTGAGTCCGCCGAACGCGATCGCGCTGGTGCCGATCGCGGCGAAGGCGAAGGTGCTCGCAACGCCCAACTCGACGGCCCCCGCCGCGAGGTCCCGGGCCAGAGCCCAGAAGAAGATGGCGTTCGCACCGAGCACGGTCAAAAGCGCCCACCGGACCGAGCGCTCACGAAGTCGGGTCGCCTCATAGCGAAGATCCACGAGCCTCTTGCGTCGCTCGGCGAAGCCGCCGACGGTGAAGCGCGCGAGCCCGAACATCCGCAGCTCCTTGGCCGCGGGAGGCTCCACCGCGAGGCGATAGGCGTAGTCGGCGTGGCGCTGGGCCTCCATCACCTCGGGCGTCTGCCGATCCTTCCACACGGAGCTCTCGCGCAGCAGCCAATGCGTCGACGCCCACGCACCGCCGACCAACCACGGCGCCCACCAGTGGTAGTCGAACAAGACGGTCGCGCTCGCGAGACCGGCGACGATCGACACCAACCCGCCCGCGATGAAGCCCATCGAGATCGACATCGGCGGCCCCGTGATCCCCTGGTCGAAGTCGCGCGCGAGCGTGAGGTCTTCTGTGAGATCGGGCCGCTCGAGGTGCGCCATGCCCGGAGGCGAGAGCGTCGCGACCATGAGGCGGTCGTAGAGATGGGCCGACGTGCGACTGCCGAGGTTCGTGCCGATCTGCGCGTGCAACGGGGCCAGCACCTGAAGCGCGAAGAACGTGCCTCCGAGGAACGCGAGCGGCTCCGCGAGAGGTTGGCTCTGCTGGACCGCGCCCACGACCGCCCCGAGCGCAACGGCCAGCAGGGCCGGAAGAACGCCCAGGGCGACGACCAGCACCCACCAGGAGGCCGCGAGGGTCGGATCGGCCCGGTGGAGACTCGCGAAGAAGTCCCACTCCGGCCGTTCCCGAAGACGCGTCCAGCGGTCGCGAAGGGCGCCCATCGGCACCGGCATAGACCGGGTTGCTTCTCGCCGGCAAGTGCGCCGACGGCGGGCACTCCCGCGTCGAGCCGACGCACGTGGTTTGCGCCGACGCCAAGAGCCGTTTGCACATGCCGAGGTCGTTCCGGGGGCGAGAACCCCCTTCTTTCCTGGACTTTCGAGCCCGTCACGCGCCGGCACGGCTCGTGCTGTCCTCCGGGGCTCCGCCACCGCGGATCGGAGGAAGACCATGAAGCGAATCGTCGTCTCACTCGTCGTCCTGGCACTGGCCGGCCAGGCACTCGCCGCCCCGGCGAAGGGCACCCCGTCGCTGCGCGGCAAGGCCCCGGACGTGCGCGACGCGCGCCGCACGCCGCCGCCCGCCGCGGCCGAAGAGTCCACGCGGGCGAAGACGGCTCCCGAGGTCTCCCCGAGAACCGAGGCTCGAACGTTCTTCTCCGGCCGGCCGCTCGGCGAGAAGGAGCCGGCGGTGACGAAGAAGCCTCACAGTCGCGCTCTCTGCCTCGCGGAGGCGAAGAAGACTCTCCGGGGACGACGATCGAGCCGCTTCCCGTCCGCGGAGGAGCTGTGCAGCGACGACGTCGGGGCCTCCAGGGTCGGCGCGGTGCCGGACCGGCGGCCCGTCGTCTATCACCAGTCCGCCGCGGCCGTCTTCGACGATCGGTACGAGGTGGAGAGCGCCCGGTGGGAGCGACTTCGCTATCACCCGGCGGGAATCGGCGCGATGGCGCCCGCCGACGAGCCTCTCTACTCCGGCTTCTGGCACAAGAACGCCAGCGTCGAGTCGTTCGAGATCCACCGGGACCTCGCGCCGTCTGCGTTCGACGCCCTGGATGCCGACCTCCGTTCGGAAGGGCATCGCGTCCTCGACCTCGACGCACACGTGTCGCGCGGCCGAGTTCGACTGCACGCGATCTGGGTACGGGAATCGTCTCGTCCCGAAGGTCGCGCCCACCACGGCCTGACACGAAAGGAGCTCGAGGCGAAGATCGCCGACTATCGCGACGAAGGGTTCCGCCCGACCCGCATCAACGGCTACCGGGCCGGGGACTCGACGCAGTACGCCGCCGTCTGGGTGGCCGACGGAATCGACGACTTCCAGGTGGTGCTCGACGCCCGCGCCGACGAGTACGCCGACGCCTGGTCTCTGTACCGCGGGCTCGGCTACGCCCCGATCGACGCGGCGGCCTACCCCGCTCCGAAGCTCCGCTGGTCGGGCATCTGGGTGCGCGACGGCGGGATCCGATCCTGGCGCTCGCTTCGCGGACTGACCGCGGCCGGGCTCGAAGGGAACATCGCGCTCGCGAAGAAACAGAACCTCGTCCTCGTCGACCTCGATGCATACCGCGACGGCGACGACACGCGCTTCAGCGCCATCTTCCATCGCCGCCCCACCCGCAACGCGCTGATCTCGAACCTCCCGCTCTCCGGTGCGTCGATCGACGCCCTCGAGCGCGTCATCGAGGAGTTCATCACCGACGGGGAAGACGGCGCGCGAGGATCGCTCGGCTTCTTCGTCGAAGACACCGAGAGCGGCAACTACATCGCGTTCAACCCGCACGAGCCGCACTATCTCGCGAGCACCAGCAAGGTGCTCATCGCCGGCAAGGTGATCGAGTCCGGCGAGATCGAGCTGGACGAGTCCCACGAGCTTCTCGCGACCGACTGGCGCGGCGAGGACACCCGTGGGTTCGACGAGGACGACATCGGAGAGACGTTCTCGCTCGAGACCTTCGCGAAGAAGATGCTTCGCGGCAGCGACACCGCATCGACGGACAAGCTGCACGGCCTCGTGGAGGACCGCGAGGGCGCGGGCGCCTTCGACGACCATCTCGCGGACGACGTCGACCTGCAGAACGTCGGCGAGCTCACCTCGATCTGTGAGCTCGACAAGCGGATTTTCAGCCACGTCCACGCCTGCGTGATGGACATTCCGTGCCACGTCTTCGAGACCTTCACTCGCGGCAAGGACCCTTCCGTGGCGACCCCGTCGCAGCTGGCGTGTCTCACCGCGGTGCTCCCGGGCTACGAGCTCGGCACCGAGCCCTACTACGCGACTCTCGCCAACACGATCACGCCGGCCGCGTATGCGCGGTTCTGGCGGCGCACGACGACGGACGCCGGCTACACGGCCGGCGACCAGGAGGTGCTCCTCGCCCTCATGGGGGGCGCTTCGGGCTACAACCCCGCCGGCCACGACACCGCACGCAGCAAGAACGGCGGCAAGAACCGCGTGCAGACGCAGGTCGGGTACCTGAAGGACGACGGCCAGCCGGACATCTCCTTCGCCCTCTTCACCGAAGACTGGCACTGGAACGGCATCGGGGAGCTGTTCTGCACGAGCGGGGTTCCGTGTGCCGTCGAGAACGCGCTCGAGTGCGGGCAGCAGATCGTCACCGACGCGCTGCAATGCGGCACGGAGGTCGTGAAGTGCGGCACGGAGCTGGTCACGGACGCCGCGATTTGCGGCACCGAGATGGTGACGAGCGCGGCCCAGTGTGGCTACGATCTCGTCACCGACGCCGCGCTCTGCGGCACCGAGCTCGTGACCGACGCCGCACGGTGCGCGTTCTCGTTCGGGAACGAGTGCGAGGTCGCGGCCACCTGCGAGGTCGCCGCCCGCTGCCCCGTGCCCCTGTCGTGTGAAGCGGACGTCTTCTGCGAGGAACCGGCCACGTGCACCATCGAGTCGTGCGAGCCCATCCTCTGCGAGGAGGAGGAGATCCAGTGCGACACCGCGTCGGCCTGGTCGCGCGCAGCGATGACGCAGAGCCTGCGTCACGCCGTGGACTTCCTTCTCGCCGCGGCGGAATAGCCGACCGCGGGCGCCGGCGCGACATGACGCGCCGGCGCCCGCCCGCTAGAAGTCGCGCATGACCGACGAACGAGATCCCGTCCGCGAACGCCTCGAAGCCTTCGTGGGCAAGCCGATGGGCGAGACCGCCACCGCCCCCGACCCCGTGAACATCCCCATGATCCGACACTGGGTCGCGGCCTTCGACGATCGGAATCCGGTCTACCTGGACGAGGACGTGGCGGCGAAATCGGGGTTCGACGCCATCGTGGCGCCCCCCGCGATGCTCCAGGCATGGACGATGCCGACCCCGAAGATCGAGGGTATCGCCGAACGCGGCGGCGCGCCGACGGAGATGCAGTTCGAGAACCCGGTCAACGTGCTCGACGAGGAGGGGTACGTCGGTACGCTCGCGACGAACTCGGAGCTCGACTTCTACCGATACCTCCATCCCGGTGACCTGCTCGAGCTCGACATCGTCGTCGACGAGATCTCGCCGAAGAAGAAGACGTCACTCGCGACCGGCTACTTCGTCACCTGGATCACGACCTACCGGGTCGGCGACGAGGTCGTCGGCCGGCAGCTCTTTCGGATCTTCAAGTTCGACCCGGCCACGATGGGAGGTGCGGCATGAACGCGACCAACGTGAAGGTCGGAGACGAGCTCCCGACGTTCGGCCTCGAGCTGACCTCGACCATGATCGTGGCCGGCGCCATCGCATCTCGCGACTTCATGCCGGTCCACCACGACGCGGCGTACGCCCGGTCGCAAGGCGCGCCCGACATGTTCATGAACATCCTGACGACGAACGGCTACATCTCTCGCTACGTGACGGACTGGGCCGGACCGAAGTCGAGGGTGAAGCGCATCGCCATCCGGCTGGGCGTGCCGGCCGTCCCCGGGAAGACGCTACGGTTCGACGGCGAGGTCACGAAGGCCGAAATCGAAGGCGACGAGCTCGTGATCGACGTGGCCGTCCGCGCCGCGAACGACCTCGGCGACCACGCGACCGGCACGGTCACCCTGACGCTCCCGGCGAGCGACTCGTAGCCAGCGCCGGCGACGTGCCACGGGTGGCGCGCTGCACGGCGCGTCTGGAGTGAGCCGTCGCGATCTGGCATGACTGCGGCCATGCAGGACATCACGGTGCGGCGGATGGCCTTCGAGTTCGGGGAGGATGTCGACCCGGTCGTGCTCCCCGGACGACCCGAAGAATCGTACGGTTTGATCGGCCTATCGCTCCTGCTGCCGTATCTCGAGCCCTACCTCATCCGCACGATGAAGGAGGCCAAGCCGCACATCGAAGACCCCGACCTGCGGGCGGATCTCCAGGCGTTCAGCGCGCAGGAGGGCCAGCATTACAAGGAGCACATCAAGTTCAACGAGTCCCTTCGCCTGTCGGGATTCCCCGGCCTCGCGCCGCTCGAGAAGGAGCTCGAGGCAGACTACCTGCGGTTCAGCGAGACGAAACCGCTGCGGTTCAATCTCGCCTACGCGGAGGGGTTCGAAGCGCTGACGACCGCCGTTGCTCGACACGCGCTTCTCGAGGGCGACCTCGACGAGAGCAGCCCCGTCGGCCAGCTCATGGCGTGGCACACGATCGAAGAGCTCGAGCATCGCACCGTCGCATTCGACGTCTACGACGATGTTTGCGGCGGCTATCTCTACCGGCTCGCGTTCGGCCTCTTCGCCCAATGGCACATGCTTCGGTTCATCCGGCGCGTAACCCTGCACATGATCGAGGCGGCACCCGAGGTGATCGAGCTCCACGGGGGCGCGGAAGGAGCGCGGCGGCGAGCCAAGGCGCGCGCGGCGCGCGGGAGGCGCATGCTGCCGGCGCTTCTGCGGACCTACCTTCCGAGCTACACGCCGCACGACATCCCGTTCACCGACGAGATGCGGGGTCTGGCAGAGCGGTACACGGCGCAGGCGGTCGGCGCGACACCACCACGAGGCTGAAGAGCCCCTCCGCGGCGCCCGGGGCTTACGGCGACGACGCGCTCGCCGCGAGCGACTGCGCGAAGGGGAGATCGCGGGCCGTGCGCTGGAGGCTCTCGACTCCCTTCACCGACCCTCCTCCACCGACTCGCGCGCGAGCGCGGTGATGGCGCGCTGTAGCTGCGCGACGATGGCGCACAGGTCGGCCGTCTCGCTCGGTCCTCCGCGCACGGCGGTCATCCGCCGACTCCAGCCCGGGCGATCGCTCGGAGGAACGCACGCGTGGCCTCCTCCTCGGCCGGGGTCGGGCAAAGCGCGTTCACGCGCAGATCGGTCACGCCCGCCGCCTCGTACCGGGCCAGCCGCTCCCGCACTCGATCCTCCGTGCCGATCGCGGCGATGCCCTCTGGACCGTCGACGCCTTCTGCGTCGAGCATCTGGCGGTAGGCGGGAAGATGTCCGTAGACGGCGAGTCCCTGGGCCGCGTGGGCGCGAGCGCGCTCGACGTCGGCCGTGATGCAAACGGGCACGCCGGCCAGAACCCGCGGAGCCGGGCGCCCCGCCTTCGACGCCGCTTCGCGGATGCGCGGCACCACGTGATCAGCGACCGTGCGCGGCCCGACCATCCAGAGAGTCGTGCCGTCTGCCTCGCTTCCGGCGAGGTCGAGCATCCGGGGACCGAGAGCCGCGATCAAGATCGGACACGCCGGCGCGTCGATCGCCAACTGCCCCCGCACGATCACTTCCTTCCCCTCCGCGGCGACAGCCTCCCCCGCGACGAGGCCGCGCACCGCCCGAAACACCTCCCGGGTCCGCGTGAACGGCCGCGCGTAGCTCTCGCCGAGCACGCCCTCGACGACGAGCTGGTGCGACGCACCCATGCCGAGCACCAGGCGGCCGCCGGTCGCCGCCTGCGCGGTGAGGGCCTGCGCCGCGAGCGTCATCGGGTGCCGCCCGTAGACGGGAACGATGGACGTGCCGAACTCGAGCCCCGGCGCGTCGGCGGCGATCGCCGCGATCGCGGTCAGCGCGTCCGGCCCGGTGATCTGCGACAACCAGAAGCTCGCAAAGCCGTCCTCGGCCGCACGTCGCGCCTCTGCGCGAATCGTCTCGAGGGCGCGATGGTGCCCTCCTCCGTTCCAACCGATTTTCATCTCACCCATCTCCTCGGAGAAAGAGCTCGGGCCGAGCCTCGCCCGGACGAGGCTCGGCCGAGCGGAAGGTCTGCGACGTCTCGTCCGGGCTGTTCCGCGCGTGCGCGCTCCTGCCGTTCTACACGTCACGGAGAGAGCGCGGCATCGGGAAGGTCGAGCCCCCGCCGGGGAGAGCCCGACCCCGCCCCGATGTAGTCGTTGACAACATCGGACACTCATGCCAATGTATCCATCGACAACATCGAACCCGAATCGAACCATGAGCTATCACCACGGCAACCTGCGCGAAGCGCTGCTTCGTCGAGCGGTCCAAGTGATCGCCGACTCGGGCGTCGAGGCCGTGAGCCTGCGCGGCCTCGCGCGCGACCTCGGCGTCTCGCATGCCGCGCCGCGGCGCCACTTCGCCGACCGTCGCGCCCTGCTCGCAGCGCTGGCCCAGGAGGGCTTCCGGCGGAGCCTCCAGGCGATGGAGGACGGCGCGCGCGAGGCGGGCGACGACCCGATCGCCCGGCATCGCGCGCTGGGACGCTCCTACGTCCGCTTCGCCTGCGAAGACCCGGCGTACTTCCGGGCGATCAACCATCCCGAGGTGAGCGACCTCGTCGACCACGAGCTCGCCGCGGCGAAGCGGCGGTGGTTCACGACGCTCCGCGAGGGGGCCGAGGCCGCGCAACGGGCGGGCTGGCATCCCGAAGCGGACCCGCAAGCGTTGGTCGCGTTCAGCGTGGCCGCGGCGATGGGCGCGGCCACGCTCTTCGCCGACGAGAGATGGCACGGCGTCACCGGCGGAAGCGATGCCGAGAAGCTGGCCGACGACGTGTTGGACCTCGTCGTCCACCGCAGCCGCACGTCGGCGCCCCGCGCGCGGAAGAGAACGGCGAGTCGAAGCAAGAGGAACGAGAGAAGCGCATCATGAATCTGGTGGCGAAGGCATTCGAATGGGGGCCGTTGTGGTTCGGCGTCGGCTTCATCGCACCACTCGTGGCCCAGTCTCTCGACGCGAGCGGCGTGTCTGCACCGCTCGGTCTGAGCGGCATCCAGTTCGGACTCGCGATCGGTGTCGTGATGGGCACGGTCGCCAAGCTCCGCGGGAGCTGGATATGAGCCGAGCGAGTGCGGCGGAGGCCCCGGGCCCGTCGGCACGGGAGCGAGAGCTGCTGCGCCGAGAGGTGGAGATCTCCCGGAAATACCTCGGACGCGTGCCGTGGGAGATGGTGGCCTGGGGGCTCGGAAACTTCGCACTCTGGCTGTCCATCTGGCCGCTCACCTTCGCGGGAATGCTGCCCCTGTGGGCCGGGTTCCTCCTGTCGACCCTCTGCATCACCCTCTCGTATCTCCCGTCCCACGAAGCACAGCACTCGATCATCGCTTCACGTGGCACGAAGCTACGCTGGCTGAACGAGCTCGTCGGCCACGTCTCGACGATCCCCCTCGTCCTGCCGTACCGGCTGGCGTGGATCACGCACCGGCAACACCACGCACACACGAACGACCCGGACCTCGATCCCGACTACGGCAACAAAGGGGACACCTGGCGCCAGTCGGTTTGGAACGGACTGAAGGCCCGCCAGCCGGGGGCCGACAGCGCCTACAAGGTGGCGCTGCAGCGCTCGGACGACCCGGACGCCGATCGCGCGCGAGCCGAAGCGATCGCGCTGAACGTGGGATACTACGCCGCCCTGACCGCCCTCGCGTGGTCGGGGTATGCGATCGAGGCGGCTCTACTCTGGTGGCTTCCGCGCCAGCTGGGCTTGACGTACATCCAGCTCTTCTTGAGCTGGGCCCCGCACCACCCGATGGAGGAGCACGGCCGCTACCGCGACACGCGTGCGTGGCGCTCCCCGGTGGGAACCATCGCGTCGCTCGGGATGGAGTACCATCTGATCCACCACCTCCACCCGCGCATCCCTCTCGTCGACACCGGACGAGCGTACCGCGAGATGCGCGACGTCCTGCTGGAGCGCGGCATCCGGAACGACGGGCTGTGAACGACGGAGGTCCCGGCCCCGCGGGAAGCAACGCTCCGACCAAATACGTGATCGAGCCGCGTACGGCGAAGCTCGTCACACGCCGACGAAGAGGAACGACGATGACGACTCAGTTGCAGAAGGCAAGAGCCATGAAGGCTCTTCACGAAGGATCGGAGACATTCCTGATTCCTGGACCTTGGGACATCGCCTCAGCACGTGTTTTCGAGGCACTCGGGTTCAAGGCGCTAGCGACCACGAGCGGCGGCTTGGCCTACGCGCTCGGCAAGGTCGACGGCGAACTCACACTCGACGAGAAGGTTGCCCACTGCCGTGCATTGTCACGAGCCACTCAGATCCCGATCACGGCCGATCTGGAGAACGGCTACTCACATGACCCGGAAGGCGTTGCGGAGACCATTCGTCGCATCGCTGAGACGGGAGTCGCGGGCGGGTCGATCGAGGACTGGGGCGGTGACGACATCTACGGCTTCGATCATGCCGTGGAACGGATCGAAGCTGCCGTTGAAGCAGCCCGGTCGCTCGATTTCCCCTTCGCCGTCATCGGGCGCTGCGAGAATCTCTTGCGCAAGAAGAACGACATGGATGACACGATCCGCCGACTTCAAGCCTACGAAGCGGCGGGTGTAGATGTCTTGTTCGCCCCGGGATTGCGAACGACCGAGGAAGTTCGAACGGTTGTCAACGAAATCAACAAACCGCTGAGCGTCGTCGCGATGACACCCAATCTGACTCTGGGGGAACTCGCCGAAGCCGGGGCGCGGAGGGTGAGCATCGGCGGCGCGATGGCCATGGCTGCCTATGGAACGCTGGTCGAGGGGGCCCGCGAGCTCAAAGAGACAGGAACATTCAACTGGCTCAAGAGAATCTCGCCCGACAACGCCCTCGAACCTCTCCTGAAGGCGAATTGACCCGCAGCCCCTGGGAGAGGGCGGACAGTGGAAGGACGTCGCCAAGACACGCAACCCCGACGGCCAACGCAACATCGAGCTCGGACAGAAGTCCGGAGAGATCCCGTCCTCTCTCGACGCCGGCATCGCGGCGGCCGCGATCATCGGATCGATCCAGCGAGTCACCCAACGCGCATTCCCGCGCAAACGACGTCCCGATGCCCGCGTCGTGACCGATCAACTCTGGGCTCTGATCTCGGGGGCGCTCGCCCTCGAGGCCCCAAAACCCTCGCGGAGGCGAAGCAGATGAGTGAACCGATGGTGCTCTATCGTAAGGAGAATGGCATCGCGACCATCACTCTGAACCGGCCCGACAAGGCCAATACCCTGCGCATGGAAGTGATCGATGGCCTCGACGACGGCCTGCGCAACGCGAACCAGGACCCGGACGTGAAGGTCATCATCCTCGAGGGCGCCGGCGACAACTTCTGCGGCGGATTCGACTTCTCCGGTGGCCTCGAGCACTACGACGGCATCCGGGAGAAGGATTACGATCCCGGCATGGACGTCCACTGGGTGACGAACCGCTACACGAGCTACATCGACAAGTTCATGGGCCTCTGGCGCGGACTCAAGCCGACCATCGCGAAGATCCACGGCTACTGCGTCGGCGGCGGCTCCGAGCTCGCCCTTTGCGCCGACCTGGTGATCGCCTCCGAGTGCGCACGCATCGGAACGCCCTACTCCCGCGTCTGGGGCTGCCACCTGACCGGCATGTGGGTGCACCGGCTCGGCCTCGCGAAGGCGAAGTACTATGCGCTGACCGGTGAATGGGTGAGCGGGCGCGAGGCGGAGAAGATCGAGCTGATCAACTTCGCCTATCCCCTCGAGGAGCTCGACGAGCGGGTGCAGGAGCTCGCAGAGCGCTTGTCCACCATCCCCCTCACGCAGCTCATCTCGATGAAGTTGATCGTGAACCAGGCCTACGACAACATGGGCCTGCAGAGCACCCAGACCCTCGGCCCGATTCTGGACGG
>JAUIFY010000404.1 GCA_030430245.1 bacterium
GCGCATGCTTGCCCGGCTCCAGCAGGACGGTGTGGGCATCGGGGACGTCGAGTCTCTTCTCAGTCAGGACACCGAGCTCTGCTATCGGATCCTCCGGTACGCCACTTCCGCCTTCGTGAGCCGCGGGCGGCGCGTGAGTACCATCCGCGAGGCGGCGATCGCGATCGGGATGCGGCGACTGCGCAGTCTCGCCGCGATGCTGGTCGTCGCCGGCCTGTCGGAGGGGGAGATCGCTCGGCCGACGCAGTCTCTGATTCGTGCACGGTTCTGTCAGAAGCTCGCGAACGAGAGCGCGCTGGAACCCGGTACGGCGTTCCTGGTGGGACTGTTCTTCGAGCTCGAAACCCTGCTCGGGCTCACGGCCGAGCAGCTCGTCGAGCAGATCGGGGTGTGTGACGAGGCCGCCGAGGCCCTGGTTGCGCGCACCGGGCCCTACGGCGAGCTGCTGCGCAACGCCATCGCGTACGAGCGCGACGCTCCGGCGCCGCGCGAGGAAGAGGCGAGCACGGATCTCGACGAGGCCCAGGCGTATCTGAAGGCGGTGCGTTGGGCCGAGGATCTGTTCGCGAGCGCGGCGCAGTGCGCCTGAGGGCGGGGATGCCGTCGCTCACCGCGGCCCGCAAGGGCGCTCCGGGCCCGTCTCGGTGCGCGGGGCAGACTCAGCGTTCGCCCTTCTTGATGCGGACGTAGGTCGGCCGGTCCGGGGCGATGCGGTATCGCTTGCCCGCACCCTTCTTCCAACCCTCGTCGCGTAGCGGGCGCTTGCGCACGCGGTGTCCCGACGTCATCGGCAGGTCGCTCAGGATCCGCACGAGGATGGGGCGGTGTTCGCGAGGGAGGAGGGCATCCACCGTCTTGCGGAGCACGCGGGGATCGAACTTGTGTCCGGGCCGCAGGGTGATCGCTGCGACGACGCTCTCGAACGGGTCGTTGGGCATGCGCACGCCGTAGACGGCGCAGAGGTCGACGAACTCGACCTCCGTCGCGATCACGTCTTCGATCGGAATGGTGGCCACTCCGCCACTGCGGGTCTGGACGACGTCTCCGACGTGGTCGACGAGCCAGTAGTCACCCTCCGCGTCGCGACGCACGAGATCCCCGGTGTCGAGCCACGCATCGCCGGGCTCGAAGACGCCCCGAAGAGGTCGCCCTTCGACCTCGCCGCGCTCCGGAGCCACACGGGCGAGCAGCAGCCCGACCGCGCCGCGCTTGCAGCGTTCCGCGAAGCCGTTGTCGCGCTCCACGAGGGCTCCGCGGTCGAGATCCCATGCGGCGATCGCGAGGTCCGCGCCCCCTGGCAGAGGCCGGCCGACCGAGCCGATCTTCTCCCCGGTCAGGTTCACCAGGACCGCGTTGCCCTCGGTCGACGCGAAGAACTCGATGGCGGGCGCGGGCCGGAACCGCTCGGTCACCCTCTTCCACAGGCCTTGGGGCATGCCGCTTCCGGCGAACAGGCGGATGGGATGGTCGCGCTCCGCTGCGTCCCGGGGTGCGTTGACGAGCGCCCGGAGCAGCGTACCCGAGTAGAAGACGACGTTCACGCCGTAGCGCCGGACGTCGCCCCAGAAGGTCTCCAGGTCGAAGCCGCGGCCCATCGCGAGACGGGCGCCGCTGACGAGCGCACCACCGACGCACACGAGCATGCCCGTCGCGTGATGGGTCGGTGAGACGCAGTAGACCGTGTCGCGAGAGGTGAGGGCGGTCGCGGACGCCGTGCCGTAGGCGGAGGTCGCCCAGCGACGGTTCGTGACCCGGCTGATCCCGAGGCGGTCGCCGTCGCCCGTGACGAACACCATCGCGAGCTCGCCCGCGCGGCCCGGGTTCGGGCGATACCAATCGGGGGGCGTCACCTCGCTCGGGTCGATCGCTTCCATGTCGATCAAGCCGTCGGCGAGCGCCCGGGGCTCTCCGCCTCCGCCGAGAACGAGGACGTCGCGTCCGAACGCCTTCCGGGCGCGCTCTCCCAGCTCGGGGTCCGAGAGCAGATGGTCGATCGGCGTGAGCTCGAGCTGCTTCTTGAGCGAGACGTCCGGGCGGAGCAGCACGACGACCGCCCCGAGTCGCGAGAGCGCGACGGCTGACGCGACGGCGCTGGGTCGCGTTTCCATCAGGAGGCCCACGTGGTCGCCGTGTCGGACGCCGCACGACAGGAGGCCGAGGACGATGTTGTCGATCCGGACGTTGGCGGCACGGTAGTCGTAGGCACGGCCGTCGAACAGGAAGAACGTGTCGTCACCGGACGCGTCGGCCTTCTCCTGCACCGCACTGCCGGGGCTGATCATCGTGTCGCTGCGGATCGACGCGAGTCGGGAGAGCCGCGGGAGCTGCGGTGCCACGGAATCGAACATGCGGCCGAGGTTTCCCATGCGGCCGCCGACGAGGTGGGCCGCGCTGCCGACGAGGTCCCTTCCGATGGCCCAGGCGGCCTCCGCCCCGTCGACGACGTCGTCCATGATCCCGTGGGCGTGGCTCTCGTCGACCGACTCCGCGGTGAGGAGGCGCGCCGCGAGGGGGCGAGGGCCTTGGTTCTCGCGCCAGCGGATCCACTCCGCGACCGTCGGCCACGTCTCTTCGAGGGCGCGCGCCCCGGCGACGAGCCCGAAGTGCCCCGCGTTCAGCCTCACCTCGTAGGCGTCGGCACGCGGCGCCGCGGAGTGGATCGCGCGCACCGTGGGCGGGGGCGCGATCGCGTCGGTCTCTCCCGTGAAGGCGAGAATCGGGCACGTGATGTCGGCGAGCGTCACCGTGCGGTCGCCGATCACGACGCCGCCGCGAAGCAGCCGGTTGTGAGAGACGAGCTCCTGGATCACGTCACGCAGGGCCGGCCCCGGGAAGGCCGTCCACGCCTCGTCGTCCATGAACCGGCGCATGCCCTCGCGCTGGAGGAGCGCCTCGCGGTCGTACAGCCGCTTCGCGAACTCGAACCGCTGCTGGAGCGTCTTGATCGGATCCAGGAGCTGGAAGCCGAGTCGGGTCGCCCACCGCGGGATGCCCGACGGAAGGAGGGAAGACTCGATCTGTCCGACCCGCTCGACGACGTCGAGAATGAACTCGGCCGGCACCACGTCGAGGAGCGCGCGGTGCAGATCGACCGGACTCCCGAACGTGATCAGCGACTCGAGCCCTTCGGATCGCAGGTAGGCGGCCGCCTGGTACGCGAACATGCCCCCCTGGGAGTACCCGGCCAGGTGCACGTCGCGGCCGGTCGCTCGCCGGACGTGCTCGACCGCCTCGCACACGGCGAGCACGTGGTCGCTCAGGCTCCGCTCGAGACCGCCCTCTTCGCGCTCGGGCGACCCGAAGTCGACCACCCAGGGGTCGGTCTCGCACTCGCGCAGGGTCAGAACCGCGGAGTACTCGGGCGCGACGTCCCAGACCTCGGCCGTCATCATCAGTGGCGGGACGAGAACCACGGGTGGCGCGTCCCGAGGGCCGTCTTCGGGGAAGTAGTGACGCAGCCGGTGGACGCTGCCCTCGTTCTCGATCGCGTACGGCTGCGCCTGCTTCTCACCGAGTCCGCCGAAGCGGGCGATCTCGAGGCCGTTCTGGACGGCGGCGAGGAACCTGCGCGCGAGTCGCCGCGGCGAGACGCGGTCGTCGGTGCTCTCGGGGATCTGTGCGGGGACGGCCATCCACTTCCTACGTACGGCTCCCGGACCGATTTGGGAACCCCCGACCCGTCCCCAGCCGGGCGCGCCCGGACCTCGCGTCTCTGGTGGGTGCCGGAGCGGGGGAGTGGCCCCTCCCTCGTCCTCGGCGGCCGGCCGGGCGCTACCGGATGCCGTACTCCTTGAGCTTCTTCTGGACCATGAAGCGCGACATGCCCAGCGCGCGCGAGGTCGCCGAGACGTTCCCGCCGTTCGCGATCAGCACGCGTCGGATGTAGCTCGTTTCGAAG